>DATGQI010000145.1:0-12870 GCA_035304285.1 Woeseiaceae bacterium | reverse complement strand
GGGTGCGTGAGGAACTCCACGCCGGGCGCAACTTCGGCCCCGCGCTGAACAAGTTCGGGACATTCGGCGGCGCGGCATTCACGTTTCTCGACCAGAACGTGTTTCGCGGCAAGCTTCCTTTCACGCTGCGCAACCGCAAGCCGGATCACGACACGCTGCGAGAGGCGAGCGAGGCGCCGCGCATCGATTATCCGAAGCCCGACGGCGTCATCACGTTCGATCGCCTGTCATCGGTATACCTGTCCGGCACCAACCACGAAGAAGACCAGCCGGTGCACCTCGTGCTGAAAGATCCGGCCGTCCCGGTCGAGTACAACCTGCCGAAGTACGATGAACCGGCGCAGCGATATTGTCCTGCCGGGGTGTACGAGATCGTCGAGGAAAACGGCAAGCCGAAATTCCAGATCAACGCGCAGAATTGCGTGCACTGTAAGACCTGCGATATCAAGGATCCGCGGCAGAACATCGTTTGGGAAGTCCCTGAAGGCGGGGGCGGCCCGACCTACGTCGGCATGTAACCTTAAGCTTCCACGATGGCTCTTACTTCGGCTGCATCCGAATTGCGCCGTCTAAGCGTATCGTCTCCCCGTTGATCATCGCGTTGCTGTAAATGCTAGCGACGAGATCTGCGTATTCCTCGGGCCGCCCGAGTCGGGGCGGGAAAGGCACCTGGCGCCCGAGCGAGTCCTGCACATCCTGCGGCAGTCCCGCCATCATCGGCGTCAGGAAAATTCCCGGCGCGATGGTGTTGACGCGAATGCCGAAACGCGCAAGCTCCCTGGCGATCGGCAGGGTCATGCCAACAACGCCGCCCTTGGACGCAGAATAACCCGCCTGCCCGATCTGGCCTTCGAAGGCGGCAACGGACGCCGTATTCACGATAACGCCGCGCTCGCCATCGGTATTCGCTTCGTTCGCCTGCATCACGTTCGCCGCTTCCTTGAGCAGGATGAAGCTGCCCAGCAGGTTTATCGTGAGCGAACGCAGAAAAGATTCCGCCGGCGCCGGCCCGTCACGCCCGAGCACCCTGGCAGGCAACAGGATGCCTGCGCAATTGACGGCCAGGCTTACGCCGCCCATGAAATCAACCGCAGTATTGACGGCCGCGCGTACCTGCTCCTCGGATGAGATATCCGCCGCGACGAAGCGAGCGCGCTCGCCGAGTTCCGAGGCGCTGCGGGCGCCTTGCTCTTCGTTGATATCCAGCAGTACCGCTCGACCGCCTGCTTCGATGATTTTGCTCGCCGTAGCAAGTCCGAGTCCCGACGCTCCGCCCGAAACGATTGCGGTCGCTTTATCCAGTTGCATAAGAAGTCCCTTGAGCTTTTCCTAAACGCGTTTACTGACGCAGGTCGTGCACGAGATCCTAAACCTCGATGCCGATGGCAGTCGCTTCCCCGCCGCCGATACAAAGCGATGCCACACCGCGTCCGCCGCCGGCGGCACGCAGCGCGTGGACGAGTGTCACGATAAGGCGTGCCCCGGATGCGCCGATCGGATGCCCCAGCGCGCAGGCCCCACCGTTCACATTGAGCTTGGCGTGGTCGATGCCGACATCGCGCATTGCCGCCATGGCGACGACGGCAAATGCTTCGTTCACTTCATAACGCTCCACCGTCTCCGGGCTCCACTCAAGCATCTCGTGCAGCGCCCTGATGGCGAAGACTGGTGACGTCGTGAACCATTCCGGCTCCTGCGCAAATCCGGAATGGCCGCAAATTCGGGCGAGCACGGGGAGTCCTCGCCGCTCCGCCTCGCTGGCCCTCATCAAGACGAGGGACGCGGCCCCATCGGAAATGGACGATGAACTCGCTGCAGTCACGGTTCCGTCCTCCCTGAACGCGGCTTTGAGCTGCGGGATCTTGCTCACGTCGGCACGCGCCGGTCCTTCGTCTTCCGTAATCTCTGCCGTGCCCTTGCGCGTCTTCACCGTCACCGGCGTCACTTCGTCGCCGAACCTACCTTCGGCAATTGCCGCCTGCGCGCGCCTTACCGATTCGATCGCGAAGTCGTCCTGCTGTTTTCTGGAAAAGCCATACTTGTCCGCCGTCAGTTCCGCGAAATGACCCATCATGTTGCCGTCTGCGGGGTTCTGCAGGCCATCCAGGAACATGTGGTCCAGCACTTGCTGATGGCCCATGCGATAGCCGGCACGAGCCTTCGGTAGCAGGTAAGGCGCGTTGCTCATGGATTCCATGCCGCCGCACAGGACGATCTTTGCACTGCCCGCGAGGATCGCGTCGTGCGCCAGCATCGCGGCCTTCATACCCGAACCGCAGACCTTGTTGATCGTGGTACAGGGAGTGCCGGCCGAGAGACCGGCTCCGAGGGCGGCCTGCCGCGCGGGAGCCTGTCCAAGCCCTGCAGGCAACACGCAGCCGAGCAGTACTTCGTCGATCGCGGACGGCTCGAGGCCTGCGTCCCGCAGGCAAGCACCAGTTGCGGCGGCCGAGAGCTCAGGGGCGCTGGCAGTGCTCAACCCCCCCTGGAAAGCACCGATCGGCGTGCGTCGTGCGGCAACAATGACGACTGGATCTTTCATCTGGTTTCTGTTCATGGCCGATATTGTGTCACAGGATGTTGTGCCCCGTTTGCAGGTTCAAAAAGGCCCGCCTTCTAGGGATTCGCGGCGTCGCGGCCGGCCCTTGCAACCTCACCGCCGTCGGTATGCTTCGCGTGACGAATCGCTGCAAGGTCCGGTTCGTCGAGCACGGCGAGTATGCGTTGGCGGCAATCCGCCGCCAGCGAACGACTGTTGCATTCCCGTTCGCCAGGCCGAATCGGCTCCAGCACATCGATCTCAAGCTGGCCATGGCGCGGCAGTATGCGTCGCGCCGGCAGAATTTGACGGGAGCCTCTGATCACGACCGGCACAATCGCCAGGTTACCCTTGATCGCGGCGGCGAAAGCGCCGAGACGAAAACGCTGCAGGCCCGGCTGGGGATGGAAGGTTCCTTCCGGGAACAGGGCGAGGGATTCGCCGGCGGCTGCCGCCCTGAGCAGGTTCCTTGCATCCCTCGAACTGGCGGTAGTCACGAACCTTTCCACGAAGCGCGAGCCGATCCGGCGCAACAGGAAATGCGCGAGCGGTACCTTTTGCATCTCACCCTTGATGACGAACGTGAAACGGGGCGGCAGGAAAGCCTGCAGGATCAACCCGTCCAGGTAGCTGGCATGATTGGCGACCACGATGCAGTGCCCCTGCGGAATCCTGTTCAATCCGGTGATGCGCGAGCGGATGCCGGCGATAAAGAGCCAGGCACGGGCCGATGCTGACACCCAGCGACGCCGTCGGTGGAGGCCGGGAACCATAAGGGCGCTGAGGATTGCACCGGACACGCAGACAACAAAGGTGGCCCACGCATAGATTCCATACGCGTAGTCGATCAATCGCGCAAATGCGCCGCGAAGATCTCCGTTATCGCTGTACCTCATCGGGTCGACGTTCCTTTTCTTTTGTGCGATCGGAGCGCCGACTACGGCGTCACACCGGGAATAAAATCGAATTCGGCGCTGCAGAAGTCCCAGTGCAGGCTGTGACGCGAGTCACCTATATGCAGAGCCTCGGGAATCTGTGACCTCGATCACGCCGGTTTACAGGCTCCCTCATCATACTCAAAATCTTGAAAAATCCGTTGCTTGGCATAGTGCCGTCAAGTTGCGATGACGGCTAAAGCGCCGTTCGCGCAACTAAAGCGAGCGTATGCTACCAGTCAGGAAGTGCGTTGTATGACTGAAGTTGGCGCAGGGGCGAGCCGGGATATCTCACCGGTTTCGCGGGGATTCCGGGCAAGCGGGAAACCGGGGAATCGGTGAGATATCCAGGCAAAGGATGGCCTGACGGACGAATGGAAACTATGGCAAGCACTCAGCAGAACAAATTGCGACCAGACACCGCGACCGGCTCCGAACAGCTGGTTGACCGCTTTCTCGATGCGATATGGATGGAACGCGGTCTGTCGGCGAACACGCTCGGCGCGTATCGAGCCGACCTCATGACTCTCTGGCGTGGCCTGTCGGAAAGAAACATCCCGATCGAGGCCGCCGAGAAAGCCGACCTGCTCGACTTCATCGCCAGCCGCGTGAAGAGCGGTGCCAAGCCCCGCTCGACCGCTCGCCAGTTATCCAGCTACAGGCGCTTCTTCCGTTACATCATGCGTGAAGGGTTGCGCGATACCGACCCTACAGCGGACATCGATATGCCGCGCATCGGACGTTCGCTGCCCAAGACGCTCACCGAGGACGAGGTCGATGCCCTGCTGCGCGCGCCGCAGACGGATGAACCGCTCGGTAACCGGGACCGGGCCATGCTCGAACTCCTGTACGCGACGGGTTTGAGGGTTTCGGAACTGATAAGCCTCAAGCAGTCGCAGGTGAACTTCAACCAGGGCGTACTACGGATTATCGGCAAAGGCGATCGGGAGCGCCTGATTCCGCTGGGTGATGAGGCGCAACGGTGGCTCAAGAACTTCATCGACGGGCCGCGCATGGAGATCCTGCTTGAGCGCCAGACCGACTACCTGTTTCCGACCCGGCGCGGCGATCGCATGACCCGGCAGGCCTTCTGGCACATCATCAAGCGCTATGCGCAGAAGGCGGGCATCGAAAAGAAACTGTCTCCGCACAGCCTGCGGCATGCATTCGCCACGCACCTGCTGAATCGGGGCGCCGACCTCCGAGTCGTGCAGCTCCTGCTCGGCCACAGCGATTTGTCCACTACCCAGATCTACACCCACGTGGCGCGAGAGCGCCTGAAGGACCTGCACGGGCAGCATCACCCGAGAGGGTAGCAACCCTTCCCTGATTCCGGCCAACCTGCGATGACAGGTTACGGAGGTTGGCCTATACTCGCCGGCGACTGATCGCCGGAGGAACCGTCAGGCGCGCCTCCGGTCGAATCGTCAGCAGCCTCGCCACAGGGAAAGATTGCATGAACAGGATCGCAAGCCGGATAGCCTCGCTCGGATTGCTGCTGGCTTTGCCGGTCGCATTCGTTGCCGCGGAGGAGGATGCCGCTGAACTCGAGAAGGTGAGGACCAAGGTGTCCGGCCTTTTCAACGAAATCGAGCCGGAGCATGTTCGTGCGAGCCCGGTGGAGGGCTGGTACACGATTCGCAAGGGCGCGATCATCGCGTACATCTCCTCGGACGGGCGCTACCTGCTGCAGGGCGACCTCATCGACCTGGATGAGGAGGTCAACCTGAGCGAGCACGAACGAAACGATGCCCGTCTCGAGATGCTTGCGACGATCCCCGCAGAGAACATGATTGTATTCTCGCCGGAGGTACCGCGCTTTGCGGTGACGGTCTTTACCGATATCGACTGCACGTACTGCAGGCGCTTTCATAGCCAGATCGATGAGTACCTGGCACAGGGAATAGAGGTCCGCTACCTGCTTTATCCGCGGAACGGGCCCGCCGCGGAGTCCTGGGTGAAAGCGGAAAAAGTGTGGTGTGCGGATGACCGCAACGAGGCGCTGACGCTTGCGAAACTGGATCGCGAGTTCGAAACCCGGGATTGTGATGCGGCCATCGTGCACAAGCACTATGCGACCGGGCAGGATGTCGGGTTGCGGGGCACGCCTGCAATCGTCCTGGAGGATGGAACCCTGGTGAGCGGTTACCTGCCGCCGCTCGAACTTACGCAGGCGCTCGCAGCCGTCAAGCCCTGAGCTGACAGGCCTTCAGCTATTCGCCGTGCCGTACCCGGTGCAGGTGCACCCCGTTGTTGCGGCCGTCGTCCTCGAGGTATTTCTCCAGCGCGAAACGGCCGCTCAGGAAAGCGATCTCCGTCCAGGGAATGTCCTCCCTGGCGAATAATTCGGTTTCCAGCGTTTCCTCGCCGACTCCGTAACCGCCGAGCAGCCTGGCCGTAAAAAACATGTGAACCTGTCCCGCCTCGATAACATCGACCGAGGCGAACAGGTGCCCGATCTCCACCTCCGCACATGCCTCTTCGCGGGTCTCGCGAGCCGCGCCTTCGGCCACTGTCTCGCCGAGTTCCATGAAACCGGCTGGCACGGTCCAGAACCCCCGGCGAGGCTCTATGGCGCGCCGGCAAAGCAGGATTTTCCCGTCCTGCTCCGGCACGCAGCCGACCACGATCTTCGGGTTCTGGTAGTGGATTGCGCTGCAACTCTCGCAAATGAAACGTTCACGATTATCGCCCGCAGGCATTTTGCGGCTGACGGTCTTGCCGCAGTTCATGCAGAATTTCATTTCAGGAAGCTCGTGAATCGAGTTCGATGGTGCCGGGAGCGAGAATCGAACTCGCACTCTGTTTCCAGAACCGGATTTTGAGTCCGGCGCGTCTACCAGTTCCGCCATCCCGGCCGAAAGGCGCCAAGTATAGAGCCTGCCGGAGATATTGCACTACCGCGGATGCGGCTGCCCGCAGCCCGGGTGCTTTAAGGAACGACCGTAGCCGATTGCGACGCTTTCCCGGAAGGGCGCATCTACACTTGCATGCTATGAGCAAGTTTACGGACATCCAGATCGACCCGGCGATCGTTGAGCGGGCGGCGCGCGGCGACGTTCACGCCCACGAGATTCTCTACCGGGCATATGGAACCCTCGTGTATTCGATCTGCCTTCGCTTCACCCGTGTACCGGCACACGCTGAAGACCTGACCCAGGAGACTTTTGTGGAGGTCATTCGAAGCATCGCCGGCTTTCGCGGGGACGCACCTGTCGGCGCCTGGATACGCCGTATCGCGGTGAGCAAGGCGCTGATGTTCCTGCGCTCCGCGTGGCACAGCCGCGGCCAGAGTCTGGACGACGACTGGGAGGAGAGCCCCGAGGAGCGTTACGCAAGCGTGCCATCGGGAAACCCGGAACAGGCGATCGATCTCGACGCGGCACTGGGCGCGTTACCGGCTGTAAGCCGGGCAGTAATCTGGCTGCACGACGTCGAAGGATTCACGCACAAGGAGATAGCACTGCTGATGGGCAAGACCGAGAGCTTCTCGAAGTCGCAGTTGTCGCGGGCATACCAGCGGCTGCGGCCAATGCTCGGAGCGGAAACAGCAGCAACCAAACCGGAAGTGGCGACCGGTGCGCTGGGGAGCTGCTGAGCGTGGGGTTGATTCGCCGGCAGGTGTTTTAGCGGAATATTTTGAGGTACAGGCAAGAACATGCCGAATGAGAAAGAACAGGATGAGACGATGATCAGCGGACTTTGCGTACAGGAACGCGAGCTCCTGCATGTAAAACTTCGGGAGTTGCCGGAGACGATGCCGCCGCGCGCCGTATGGCAGCGCATAGAAGCCCAGGCTCGCGCGGAAGGTCTGTTGAAGGAAAGCCTTTCCCGGCGCTTCCGATTGATTGCAGGCGCGGGACTTGCAGCCACCGTTGTCCTCACGGTGATCGGGGTGCAAAACGCGCGATATGCGGATGAAGCAGAAACGTTCCCCACCGTGCCGGCATACGCCGAGCAGAACAACGTGGTCGGACTCAACACGCTGAATGCCCTGATGGTCCAGTCGCAGGAGCTGGAAGAGGACCTCCGAGCGCTGTCCAGCCAGCCGCAGCTCGTGCGTGCCGGAACGGCCGCCACGATTGCCGGCCTGGAAGACCAGATCGCAGCCATTGACTACCGGCTCAACGAACCGTCCATCCGCATGAGCCATGAGCAGATGGAGGTGTACTGGCGCGAGCGGGTGCGCCTGATGAACCTGCTCGTGCAGTTGCGAGCGGCACAGGCACAACGGAATGGTTTCTAACCCGGAAAATCTCACCGATTGCGCTGCGCCCCCTGCATGCCGGGCACAGATGATCATTATCAAAACACAAGCGCAGGGCCCGAGGTCGCTGCGCATTTTCAGGAGAATGGAAATGTCAGGCTGGAAGAAGACGTTGCTAGCCACCGTTGCACTGATTCTCTGCGCGCCCGCTGCGGCACAGGAATCCGGGGACGCCCCCGAGGCGCGAGTCGCGGAGGAGAAGGCGCGAACGTATCGGGCGAGGGCGGCGGAGAATGGCGATCGAAGCGAGGCGATCGAGGTTCAGATGCGGGAGGCCGAAGAACGCCTCGCGGAAGCCGCTGCGCGGGTCGCCGAGCTGAGTACATCGCGGCTACCCCACTTCGCAGAACGCTTCCAGCGCAGCATGCGGCCCGTGATGGGGATCACGATCGCCGGTGATGACGCCGGCGGTCCCGTAGAGGGTGTGGGTATCGGAGGCGTTAGTCCCGGAAGTGCGGCAGCTGAGGCCGGCCTTCGATCCGGCGACATCATCACCGCCATCAACGGGGAATCTTTCAGCGCCGGCGATCCCGAACAGGCAAACCGAAAACTGCTCGACTTCATGAGTGCCGTGGAAGAGGGCGATACGCTTGACGTGGAATACCTCCGAAACGGGCGAACCGCGTCCGTGGAGGTCAAGCCGCGGTTGATGCCGAGCCACGCGTTCGCTTTCCGCCCGCCCGACTTTCGGGGCTTCCGCGTTTCCGGTGTGCCGGCTGCGCCGGACGCGCCCAATGCGCGTTTCTTCGGCTTCTACGCCGGGAGCGGGAGTTGGGGAGAGATGGAGCTCGTGTCGCTGACGGAAGACCTTGGCCGCTATTTCGGTACGAAGGAGGGCCTTCTGATCGTGCGCGCGCCGGGGGACGAAAACCTCAAGTTGCGGGACGGCGACGTCATCCGGCGCATCGACGGAAGGGAGCCGAAGTCGGTGTCGCATGCCATGCGTATCCTGGGCTCGTACCAGGGGGGCGAGACGCTGGAAATCGAGATCATGCGCGACAGGAAGCAACAGACCCTGGAGGTCGAAATGCCGGACAACCGGCAAAGCGAAGTGCGGGAGTCCGGCTTCAGGGGGCCGGCCGCTGCAGCTGAACCGGCTCAACCCGAATCGGGCACCGCAAGGATCATCGCGCACTGAGGCCTGTCAGGCTCTAATATGCGCGCCCATGCAGGCGTCAGACTTTGACTATGAGCTTCCCCCGGAGCTGATCGCGAAATATCCGGCCGCGGAGCGCCGGGGCAGCAGGCTGATGATCGTCGATACAAGCGTCGACAACCTGCTTGATCGGCGATTCGAAGACCTGCCGGAATTCCTTCGGCCCGGTGACCTGCTGGTGTTCAACGATACGCGCGTAATGAAGGCGCGACTCTGCGGGCAGAAGACGAGCGGGGGCCGGGTCGAGATACTGCTCGAACGGATTCTCTCGCCACGCGAAGCTACCGCGAAAGTCCGTGCAAGCAAGAGGCCGCGCCCGGGGTCGCGCATCCACCTGCAGGACGACATCGAAGTCGAAGTGACAGGCCGGGATGGCGAGTTCTTTTGCCTGGAGTTTTCGCAACCCGTCGCGGAAGTGCTTGACGCGATCGGTGAGGTCCCACTGCCGCCTTACCTCGAGCGACCCGCGGAACTTCTCGATCGTGAACGTTACCAGACGGTGTACGCGCGCGAACGTGGGGCCGTCGCGGCGCCCACTGCCGGACTTCACTTCGACGAGGCACTGCTGCAACAGACACTCGATGCTGGCGTGCATCATGCCTTCGTAACGCTCCACGTCGGTGCAGGAACGTTCCAGAACCTGCGGCAGGAAGAAATTCTCGCAAATCGCCTGCATGCGGAGCGCGTGCAGGTGCCGCCCGAAACATGCGAGGCCGTCGCCCGTACGAGAAGCGGCGGCGGCAGGGTTTTCGCCGTCGGTACGACCTCTGTCCGCGCGCTGGAGTCCGCTTCGGCGGACGGTGAGCTGCGGCCGTTCGACGGCGAAACGGAAATGTTCATCCTGCCCGGGTACAGTTTCCGTTCCGTGGATGCGCTGTTGACGAACTTCCACCTGCCGCGGTCTTCGCTGCTGATGCTTGTTGCGGCGTTCGCCGGCACCGACCGTATACTGTCCGCGTACCGTCACGCGGTCGCGGAACGCTATCGTTTTTTCAGTTATGGCGATGCGATGCTGGTGCTTCCAGGCGTCGCGACGTGTGCAACGACCCTCTGACCCAGGACACTCGCGTTGAAATTCTCCATCACCAGGAACTGCGGCGCCGCCCGCACGGGCAGGCTCCAGTTTCGTCGCGGCGAAGTGCGCACACCTGCTTTCATGCCGGTCGGAACCTACGGTACCGTCAAGAGTGTCACGCCGGAGGAGGTTTCGGGGACGGGTGCCGACATCATCCTCGCCAATACCTTTCACCTGATGTTGCGGCCCGGTCCGGACATCATCAGGCGCCACGGCGGCCTGCACGAATTCATGAACTGGACGGGGCCCATCCTGACCGACTCGGGAGGATTCCAGGTGTTCTCGCTCGCTGCCATGCGAAAACTCACGCCGGAGGGCGTCCGCTTTCGTTCTCCCGTCGACGGCGCGGAAGTATTCCTCACGCCCGAGCGTTCCATCGAGGTCCAGCACGACCTGAACTCGGATGTGGCGATGGTCTTCGACGAGTGCACACCCTATCCGGCAACGCATGACGAGGCCGCCGAATCGATGCGCCTGTCACTTGGCTGGGCAGCCCGCTGCCGCCAGCGATTCGACGACCTGCACGGGGCGGAGCCTGAACGCGGGGAAGCTCTCTTCGGCATCGTCCAGGGAGGTATTCATGACGCTCTCAGGCGCGAGTCACTCGCAGGTCTTCTGGGGATCGGCTTCCACGGCTACGCGGTCGGCGGCCTGGCCGTCGGCGAAACGGAAGCCGAACGCAACGCCATTCTCGACCACCTGCTGCCGGAGATGCCGGCAGAGCTCCCACGTTACCTGATGGGCGTCGGCACCCCGGTCGACATCGCCGAAGCGGTCAGCCGCGGCATCGACATGTTCGACTGCGTGATGCCCACCCGCCACGCCCGCAACGGTCATCTCTTTACGTCGCGCGGCGTCGTCAAGATTCGCAACGCCCGTTATACCGACGACCTCGGTCCTCTCGATCCCGACTGCGATTGCTATACCTGCACGCACTACAGTCTTGCCTATCTCAGGCATCTCGAGAAATGCGGGGAAATACTCGGGCCGAGGCTCGGCACGATCCACAACCTTCACTACTACCAGCGGCTGATGGACGGGTTGCGCCAGGCAATCGTCGACGGCTCGCTACCTACATCCGTCTCTCGCCTGAAGGCCGCGTACGCCGCTCCGGCAGGGTGAAGAAGAAGCAACGATCCACCAGGGAGCATGGCGCTTGGGCGAGGGACGGCATCGCCGGCGGGGTTGTCCCTGGCGGAATGGCTCCCTTCGGTCCGCTTTATTTCCGCCAGGGACAACCCCACCGACGATGCCTCTGCAGTTTTAGCGACGCTGGTCCCGAGCCTTGAAACCGGGCGTACGGTCCCCACGTCCACCGCTCTATGCCATAATAACGGGCTACATGTGACGCGGGGCGTCGCCGACAAAGACAGGAAGCATGGACTTTTTCATCAGCAACGCACACGCACAGGCGGCGCCACAGGCAGATCCTTTCGGCTTTTTGCTGCCGATGCTGGTCATCTTCGCGGCCTTCTATTTCCTCCTGATCCGGCCGCAGCAAAAGCGGCAGAAGGCTCACACGCAGCTGGTTGCCGGGCTTTCCGTAGGGGACGAAGTGCTCACAGCCGGCGGGATTCTCGGCAAGGTGACCGCCGTCAGCGAGCATTATGCGACGTTGCATATCGCGGACAATGTCGAAATCAAGATCCAGAAATCCACTGTGTCCGCTGTCGTGCCGAAGGGCACGATCGATGCCGCATAAGCCAAAGATCCCGCAACACTCTTCTTTCCGATGAACCGTTACCCAACGTGGCTTAACTTCCTCGTCCTCGGCATTTTGCTGTGCGGGATCGTGCTGGCCCTGCCGAATGTCTACGGGACCGTTCCTGCGGTGCAGGTCGCGAGTATCGACGGCAGCGATTTCGGGGATGCGAAAGTCGAGGAAGTCGTCGACCTGCTGCAGCGACAGGATATCGCGCCGGAAGAAGCCTACGTCGAGGATGGGCGGGTCGTGGTCCGGTTTCATTCGGTCGAGGAACAGCTTGCCGCCGGCGATTTCCTGCGGGAACGTTTCGACCAGCAGGCGAGTACCGCGCTGACGCTGGCGCCGAAATTGCCTGCCTGGGTGCGTGCACTCGGCCTGAACCCGATGAGCCTGGGGCTCGATTTGCGGGGCGGCGTGTATTTCCTGCTCGAGGTGGACATGGAGACCGCGATCGACAGTCGCCTGGCGCTCTACCAGCAGAGCATTGGCACGATCCTGCGCGAGGAGCGGGTACGCCACAGGGTGGATCTCGACGGGCGGACGATTACGGTGCGGCTCACCAGCACGGAAGATCGTGACCGCGCGCGCAATCTCATCCGCCAGGCGGACAACGAACTCCTGATCGCCGATGCGCCCGATGGCCGCTCGCTGACCATCCGCATGAGTGAACAGCAAATCGCGGCGCGCCAGAATTTTGCCATCGAGCAGAACATCACCACGCTACGCAATCGCGTCAACCAGCTGGGTGTTTCCGAGCCGCTGGTACAGCGGCAGGGGGCGGATCGCATCGTTGTGCAGTTGCCCGGTGTGCAGGACCCGAACCGCCTGGACGACATCCTCACGGCGACCGCGACGCTCGAGTTCCGCCTGGTGGATACGACCGGCGACAGCCCGGGCTCCAGGCGTTACCCGGGACGCAGCGGCGAGCCTGCACAGATCCTGCAACGGGACATCGTTGCGTCCGGCGACCAGATCGTCGATGCCGAGTCCGGTTTCAGCGAAGGACAGCCTGCGGTCTTCATCAACCTCGATGCAGCAGGCGGCGAAAGCATGTTGAGGACGACGCGTGCGAACCTGAACAAGCCGATGTCAACGGTGTTCATCGAGACCCGGCGCGAAACGATCACGCGTAACGGCGAAGAACAATACCGAACGATCAAGACCGAAGAGATCATCAATACCGCCACGATACG
>DATGQI010000144.1:0-10441 GCA_035304285.1 Woeseiaceae bacterium | reverse complement strand
TCGGGCCAACGCGATCCGGCTGAAACATCGAGGATGACGCGCGTGGAAAGCGAAGCCAACCTGGCTCCTCTTTCTCAAGTCGTTTCGAGGAAATGATTCCGCGGAGGCGTGACGGACGCAACTACTCCATTCGCATTTCGGCGATGATCGCATCATAAGGCGCTGAAACGCCGCCATCCTGTCGCTGCAGCAAACCGGACGCGGTTAGTGTTTCCACATCCTCGTGGACCCGCTTGTAGTCCCGTCGCAGGCGGATTGCCAGTGCCTTGATCGACGGGGCGGGCTCCTTGTGAACCGCCTGCAGCAGTTCGAGCCGTTCTGGCGAAAAAGCTTTCAGCAGCGCCTGGAGGTCCGGAAACGTCAAGTGAGTCTCACGCACTTTCTCGCCGTTCTCCAAACGATGCCACGCGCTCACGAAGCGTCGCCCCATGATAGGGCCTAATGATCTCATGATTGCCGCAATTGCCCGCACACACGATGCCGTGCTGGTAACACGGAACGCGGCGGAGTTCAGCCGCGTGGCGGGGCTGCGATTCGAGCACTGGTAACGGTGTTCTCCTTCACGGGGTGAGAGGCAGCGTGCCGGCTCCGGCTCAGCGGAGGCGGGCCTTGCGTACCGGCGTGTCAGGCCTCCTGTTCGCCATTTCGATCTTCATCCCGCTGGCCGTGCTGCTGGTGGCGTTACCGGGTGCGGATGCGGCGCGCCGGCTGCGGCTGCGCTGGATCCTGCTGAGCCTCTCGCTGTTCATCGGCGCCATCGCCTGGAATAACCTCGCGCAGCTGAGCGACGCCTTCAGCACGCGAGGCATCGTGCGACAGGCGATCTGGTGGGCCGCTCTTCTCTGTGGGCTCGCCGGTCTTCTGTACGCGGTGCTGCGAAAGCGCGTCGTGTCGATGTCGTTCGCGATCAACCGCGCGCTCGTCTATGGCGTGATCGCGGCGCTGGTTGTCGGCGTGTTCGGCGCGCTCACGGTGCTGCTCGAGAACGCCGCGACCGGCAGCGAAGCCGGCGTCGCTCTGACCGTTGCGATCTCGGTAGCCATCGGCGTGGTGCTCGAGGCGCCGCGGGATCGCGTCAATGTCATGGTCGAGCGGATATTCTTCCGGCAGCGCTACGAGGCGGAGGCTGCGCTCCGGCGCTTCTCGCGCGAGTGCGCGTACATCGAGAAGGCCGGCCACCTGCTGGATGAGGCGCAGGAGGAGATTCATCGGCACCCGCGGCTGGGCGCGTCTGCGTTCTATGAGACTGGGATAACGGCTACGTGTGCGTTCGCCGGCGCGGCGAGCCGGCGTATCCGGCATCGGTCGACGTCGATGACCGCGCTTTCGTTTCGATGCGCGCCGACCGCGAGCCCGTCAATCTGCGCGACGTCACGAGTTCGCTCGCCAATGAAGGTTTCGCGTTTCCGATGGCGGTGCGCGGCATGCTCGGCGGCGCCCTCGTGTGCGGCCCGCGAATCGAGGCCTATACGCGCGACGAGCGCAGGCTGCTGGCTGAACTGGCGCAGCAGGTTGGGACCGCCGTCCATGCCTTGCGAGCGCGCGACAAGGAGGCGCTTGTCAGGGTACTCGCCCGCGGCGAACTGCACCTGTCGACGGCGCGCCAGCGGGCGCGGGCAGTGCACTCGGTGTCGTGATCGTTGTTGACCTTTTTCCGACCGTTTCGCCAGCTTTTGCCGCTCGATGAAACTCACCAGGCCACGGTCGCCTAGGATAGGTGTACAGCGACAGCTCGATCTTCCGCTCCAGCAGTTAATCCGGTGACCGATCCGTCACGGGGCGATTTCCGCCCCTGCCGATGTGGCTCATTCGTACGGAAAATGTTTCGCGATACTCTTTCGGGGCGAAGCCGGAATATTCCTTGAACTTCCGGCTGAAGTAGGCCGCATCGCTGAAGCCGTAGCTGAACGCCAATTGGCTGACGTTGTGGTCCGCCAGTTGTTTGTCTTCCAGTGATGCCTTACAAAGTTCCAGCCGGCGTTCAACGATATAGCCTGTTACCGTTTTTCCGGCCGAGGCGAACAGCATACGCTGGTAGCGTTCGCTGATTCGATGGTGCGCGGCAATTTGCGCCGGCGACAGCTCCGGGTTGCGGATGTTGATCTCGATATATTGCTTGATCCGCTTAAACAGGGCCTCGCGCGCCGATGACTGTCCGTTCAGTTCCGGGAGAGACGACATCGAACCGAACGCGAGGCAGACCAGTTCGATGACATGCTCCGTAACCACCTTGCGATCCTGCGATGACAGGGTATCGATGTGCGCGGCGGCCGACTTGATAAACTGGGATGTCAGCGAGCCGACACCGCTCTGCGCCGAAATTCGCCGCGCGGTGATGTGCTGCGGATGCAGGAACCGGTCCGCGAGAGAATCATAAGGTATCTGCAAAACGATCTGCCGGAACGGACGGGCGAAGTGCAGATGGTAGGGGCGGGTGCTGTCGTAAAGGGCGAAATCTCCCGGTTGCAACTCCGCTACCCGGCCGTCCTGGTTGACGATGCCGATGTCTTCCAGTTGCAGGCTCAGTAAGAATTCGCTTTCCGTGGCTTTGGCAATTTGCGCCTTGGACCTCAGAACGCGCTGGGGATCGGCAGCGACTTCGGATATCTGCAGGTTCTCGACACTGCAACCGCGGATTTTTCCCCTGAACCGTCCCGATTGTTCGCTCGTGCAATCGAGTTGAACGAACTCGTTGCAGACCATGTCGTTCCAGTATTCGAATTGTTCTCGTGACAGAACGTCATCGGTGGAGCAGGTATGGCCGGCGGGCAGGAGAAAATCGCGCATGTCCGGTTCTCACTCTGTCTTCCGCGGGTATGGTAGCACCGGCCTAACCCGGTTCAAAATAAGGCAGCAGGCCCGTGCCCGGATGACAGTTCACGTATTCAAACACGTGCGATCCGGCCGGCAACACGATCACTTCATGCCATAACTTCAGATCCAGCTGGAAGTTCAGCTTCCTCACCATTTCGTGGAAACTGCGGAAAATGGCGAGATGGGTTGGATGGGATTTGGCCCAGGCCTCCAGGTGGCCCAGGGTGAGAAACCAGGCCATGCCGAAGGACCTGCTTTGCACCCCACCGTCTGCATTCTGCTCGTCCATGAACCGGCAACTGATGCAACCCGTTTCGATCGGGTTGTCGCGAATGAAGTTCATCCCGGCAAGCAGCACGGGTAGTACGTTGTCCCGGTAGATCGCCAGTTCCTCCCCGCGGCAGTCGGACCAGTTCTGCGCCGAGCGAATCAGGCAGATATTTTCAGGCGGCGTGACAGACAGGCGTTTGCCCATGCTGTCGACCTTGTCCAGTGCCACCAGCGCTGCGCCAAAGGCGCTCGTCAAACCATCGACGCCGGCATCCGGTATGCGATCGCGCATGCTGCCCCAGTAGCCGTGCTCGCGAACCTCGTTGCTGAACTGCGGGGCCAGCCTCGCCATCCCCGCGGCATCTTGCGAAGAAAACAGCGTTTCCAGCCGGCGCAGGGGCGCGACGATCACTTCGCGCCAATAGCCGACGCTTTCCGCCAGCCGCGCCCTCGCGTCCCACCAGCCCGTAAAAGCAGGAGAATGCGCCCAGGATTGGTACTCTTCCTCGTCCGTCCAGTAGCAAATATAGACTTCGTTACGGCACGACGATGCATCGATAAAACTTGCCCGTTCGACATGCCCGGGAGCGTGAGGCGCGGCCAGCGAACCGCGCATCCAATCGTGAAACTCCGCCGCCGAGCCGGAACGTAGCTGCGCGGCGAGATACGCGACCACTATCTCGGTTACCGGCTCGGCAAACTCCGCCATATGCGATGGATATGGCGGTGTCCAGTTCTTCGGAACGTTCTTATCCGGCATGAGAATTATCCACCTTTGCCGTACGGGCGCCGCCCGAACTATTCATTGTTATTGATATTGTCGACCGGCATTTCCCCTGCCCCCTCGGGCGACGGGTATGCCGGCGGAGCTGTTTGCACCAACTCGACCGCCGATACCGCGGCGGTGTTCAACATCAGCCGGGTGACGTCCGGCCTCGCGTAATGGCCGGCCGGATCGGCAAACGATTTGGCCAGCGAGATCAGGTCGAGATCGATGTCCGCATACAGCAATCCTTCTTCTTGTTCGGGCAGATATTCGCACATGCGCGAGCCGTCCGGAGCAAAAATCATCGCGTGTCCGCCGCCTGCTTTCAGCAAGCCCTGCTTCTCCGGCGTGTTCGCGAGGAGTTCGACCATGTCTTCGGAGACGACGCCGCATGGAGCCAGGAAAAAGCATTGACCTTCGGCGGCGTAGACCGAGGAGACCGCCGTGTTCAGTTCCGGTCCGAGGCTGTAGGCCTTGCCCGGGTACAAGCTGAACGAGGGCCATGCTCCGATATGAACCTGTTCATGCTGCGCATACAGTGCGTACTTGCTCAACGGTTGCAGGTGCTCCCAGCAGCACAGGCCGCCGATGCGGCCGAGTTCGGTTTCATACACCTTCAGGTTGTGGCCGTAACCATCGCCATAGACGGTGCGTTCGACATGGGTCGGTTTCAGTTTGCGGCGGGAATCGAGCAGTACGCCGTCGCTGTCGATAAAGAACTGGGAGATGTAAAGGGAACCGCCGGCGAATTCACTGGCTCCCATGACTACAAAAGTGCCATGGTCACGCGCGGCGGCGCACAGTTTTTCCACCGCCGGACCGGCGGCGGAGAGACTGTTCTCGTGGTAGCGCTGCACGAACCGCAGTCCTGACGCCGGTGTGTCCAGCCAGATCCACCACGGGTATCCGGGTATCCAGGTTTCGGGGAAGGCGATCAGCGAGGCGCCGTTCGCGGCGGCCTGCCCGATCAAGCCGATTCCTTTGTCCAGGGTGGCGTCCAGATCGAGAAAAACGGGAGCTGCCTGGACAACCGCGACTTTATACTGACTCAACATCGTGTATTTCTCCTAAAACCGGCGCCGCACGGTCACGCCGAATTCGCGCGGCCGGTTGTAGTTCGCCTCGTGAAAACCCAGGCCGAAATTGGAGTCGCCGCTGACGATGACGCGTTCGTCGGTGAGGTTGCTGCCGAACACGACCAGGTCCCAGTTATCGTCCGCCGTGGTGAATGTCAGCGACGCGTCGAAGGCATGGCTGGATTCCTGGTAGAGGAATGGCGAGTTCTGCGCGTCGTTGAACAGGTCATCCGTGTAGCGATAGTCTCCCCGTGCCACCAAATCTCCCAACGGCATGGGCAAGGTATAGGCGGCGGACACGTTCGCCGTTGTTTCGGGAGTATTGGGTAGCCAGGTATCCAGGTTGATACCCTGCGCGACATTGGTTGTCGGCAGGTTCAATTCATCGTACTCGGCGTTGATGTAGCCAAGGCCCGCGTTGAGCAGCAGGTTTTCCAGCGGCAGGACCGTCAGTTCCAGCTCTATGCCGACGATGTCGGCAACGCCGGCATTCTGTGTCAGCGGCCCGCCGCCCGTTTCGAATAACTGGATCTGCACGCCGCTGTACTCACTGGCAAAAGCAGCCGCGTTGAAACGCAGGCGGTCTTCCCATCCCTGCCATTTGACACCCACTTCAAACGACTCGAGCGTTTCCGGATCGAAGGCCAGCGGTTCGGCACGCGGTACGACATAGCGGGTATTGAAGCCGCCGCTCTTGAAGCCGTCGGAGTAACTGAAATAGAGCAGCGTATTGTCGCTGGACTGGTACTCGATTCCGGCACGAACGTTCACCTCGCTGAAATCGTCCGCAACGCTGCCGGGAGCGCCCGTGCCGATCAACGGGAGCACCGGCATCGTGCCGCCTTCGTCCACTGAAATGAATTGGGTATAACCGAATTCCTTTTCATCCCTGGTATGCCGCAAGCCGAGGGTCATGGCGACTCGGTCCGTCAACTCGAATGTACCCTGCCCGAAAATAGCGCGACTGCTGTTATCCACGGTGGCGAAGTTGTTGATGAACAGCGGCAGTGCCAGCATGCCGCCCGGTACGGGTGCGGGCACCGCGCCGTAGATGGGTACGAACACATCATCGGTGCCTTCCTCCTCGAAGAGGTAGGCGCCCAACACATACTGCAGGCGGTCGTCGAACAAAAGTCCCGTGATCTGCAATTCTTCGCTGAACTGCTCATGGCTGTAGTTCGGATTACTGGTTTCGGTAATGGCAAACGGGGCGTTGTCCGGATCGCGGTAGAACTCCCCGTCGGTCTCGCGGTACGAGCTGATGGATTTGAACTCGACCCAGGGCAAGGACCAGGTGAAGGTCAGATTGACCCCGAAGCTGTCCAGCTCGGTACCGGTAGGTCCGGTCGCGGCGGTCAGGTCGTTTTCGCCGCCAAACAGAAAGCGATCGTCGTAGGGCACGGCGCCGGGATTCTGTGGGGCGAAGATCCGGTTATAGACAAAGCTGCTGCTTGGGGCCAGGCCCTGGACCGGGTCACCCGCAAACTCGGTGATGCCCACCAGCACCGATGCCGCGCTTTGCTCGTCGATATGCGCGTAATCCACGGTAGCATGCACCTCGATATCTTCCGTCGGCGTCAACAGGAACGAGCCGCGCATCGATTGTCGGTCCTGGTCGCCGAGTCGGTCTCCTACCAGGACGCGGTCGACGTAGCCGTCCCTGCTCTTGCTGGAAAAGGCGAACTTGGTTTGCAGCTTCGCATGCAGGGGAATATCGACGGACCCCTTGACGTCGATGCGGTCATGGTCGCCCACGGTAGCTTCAAGCATGCCGCCGAATGCTTCGGCCGGGCGCCTGGTCGTAATGCTGATCGCGCCGCCGATGGTGTTGCGGCCGAACAAGGTTCCCTGGGAGCCGCGCAAAATTTCGATCCGTTCGATATCCACGACATCCAGCACCCCGCCGATCGAGCGGGAGGAATAGATGCCGTCGATATAGGTGCCGACGCCCGGGTCCGTAGTCAGGCTGAAATCGAGTTGACCTATCCCCCGGATGAAAATTACCGCACCGTTCGATACGCCGCTGATCGGGGCGGTGGTGTCGAAAATCACATTCGGCGTGAAGTCTGCGAGCTTGGAAATATCCCTGATGCCGTGCTGTTCGAGCGCTTCGCCGCTGAAAGCAGTGATAGCGATGGGCGTTTCCTGCAAATTCTCTTCGCGCTTTTGGGCGGTGACGACGATTTCCTCAATCTGCTGCGCGCAGGCGAATCCGTTTAACAGCAGGCAGGCGCCACCAAGCCCGATTGCCAACTTATCGATTCCAGGTTTCATGCATTCCCCCATTAGCCCGAAGGTTGCACCTGTCGGGTTTTGCCCTGGATCACATTCCATGTTGTCCAAACCGGATTGCGTGACCCTTAAAAAGCGCCAGCATGGGGACTATGGAGAAAACATGAAGAGCAGGCTTACCTGTGGCGGAACTGAAACTTGTTGCCTGAGGAAACGGTGCAGCCGACAAGACAATGAAGAGGCGGAAATGGCAGGTTGCTGAGGATCTTGGGGCCCGATCGGGCGGTTTGACCGCAATAAATTAAGCTGTTAAATGGTCGTCCCGCAGTCGGAAGACCGGCTCGAGAAGCTGTCGTATCTCCTCAGGGGGTGAGCAACGATCAATACTCGAAGAGCCGCCCATCAGAGGACACTGAAGCGATGGACCCGTCGACGCCCAGAGCCAGGACCGGCGAGGTACTGCACGACATTGAACGAGCCGGTATCGACGCCCTGCGTGCAGTGCAGCTCGAGCGGCTGATGTGGTCGCTGGGGCACGCCTACGGCAATTCGCCGTTTTATCGCAAACACTTCGACGAGAGCGGCGTACATCCGGACGATTTGAAGAGCCTCGAGGATCTGGCGAAGTTTCCTTTCACGACCAAATCCGATCTCCGCGACAATTACGCTTTCGGCATGTTCGCCGTGCCTCGCGAACGGGTCGCACGCATCCACGCCTCGAGCGGCACAACTGGTAAACCCACTGTCGTGGGATACACCGCGAACGACATCGATACCTGGGCCGACGCAGTCGCCCGCTCTATTTACGCTGCAGGTGGACGTTCAGGCGACATCGTGCACGTGGCCTACGGCTATGGATTGTTCACCGGCGGCCTGGGGGCACACTACGGTGCGGAACGCCTGGGCTGCACGGTCATCCCGATGTCCGGCGGGCAAACCGAGAAGCAGGCGCTGCTGATCCGGGACCTGGATCCGGACCTCATCATGGTCACGCCATCCTACATGCTCAATATCGCCGACGAGCTCGATCGGCAGGGTGTCGATACGCGCAAGCTGGCCTTGCGTTGCGGCATACACGGAGCGGAACCCTGGACCGACCTGATGCGCGCGGAGATCGAGCAGCGGCTGCACATCGATGCCGTAGACATCTACGGGCTATCGGAGGTGATTGGCCCGGGCGTCGCGCAGGAATACCTCGAGAGCAAGGACGGGCCGACAATCTGGGAAGACTGGTTCTATCCGGAGATCGTCGATCCAGACTCCGGAGCGGTCCTCGAAGATGGCCAGCCGGGCGAACTTGTCTTTACCAGCCTGACCAAAGAAGCGTTGCCTATCGTTCGCTATCGCACCCGCGATCTGACACGACTGCTCCCCGGCAACGGACGCGCGATGCGACGCATGGACAGAATAAGCGGACGCAGCGACGACATGCTGATCATCCGCGGCGTCAATGTCTTCCCGGCACAGGTGGAGGAGCAGATTCTGGCCGTCGAACAACTCGCACCCCATTACCAGTTAGAGATCACTCGCGAAGGACACATGGATGCCGTCACCGTCGTCGTCGAACTGCGGCCGGAGAGTGCGACGGACTCACAGGCCGTCGGTGAGAAATTGCGCGGGCGGATCAAATCCCTGATCGGTATCTCCTGCGCTGTCAGGACGGGACCGCCGGGATCAGTACCCCGCTCCCAGGGAAAGGCACAGCGGGTGCTCGATCGGCGCGACCAGGGTGGTTAGAAGTCGGCTCCTTCGGCCGCCGGCGGGTCAAATCAGCCCGCTTTCAGCTCATCGATCCAGGCACGCGGAGTGATGACGCATGCGCCAGGCGGTGGTCGTTCCAGCAATACCGAATCGCCGGTGATCAAGCCCGCCTCCAGCCGGGCGGCCAGCAGCCGCCACAGGAAGTTGTCCCCAGGATCGGGCGCCCTCTCTCTCCGGCCGCTGATATCGGCTACCCGACGGCACGACGTCGTTCATGACGATCGTGCCGGGGCTGACCGGGCTGGAGTTCGTGGTTGGCGAGGGCGAGGAGAAAGCGCTGATCATGCGGGATGCGCAGCATGAGTATGTGTTTGACGCGATTTGAGTGACTACGAGCGCGGCATCCTGGAAACCTACATCGACGCGACGATCGGTTACCCGGCCTTGGGCGCCAGACTGGGCAAGAGCCCGAAAAGCTTGATGCGAATGCTGGGACCTTCAGGAAACCCGCGCGCAGACAATCTGCTCGAGATTGTTCGCACACTGAACGCTCATGAGAAGGTCCGGCCGGAGGTCAAGCTGAAGGCGCGGTAAAACTGTCAGCGGCATTTAAACGATGGGGATTTACATGGCAACCGTGAACTTCAGCGTGCCTGACGAGGTCAAGGCCGCGTTCGACAGGACATTTGAAGGCCAGAACAAGAGCGCCGTGATCGCAGAGCTCATGCGGCGGGCGGTCAGCGAGGCAAAGCTGAAGCAGCGCGGCCGGGAGCTGTTCCGCTCGCTCACTGAGGGCCGAAGCAAACGGCCATCACTGTCCGATGCGGAGCTCAGCGCGATCCGGAGATCGGGACGACCGTGACTTTTGCTGCTCGCACTCCTGCGTCTGTCAGGCGGCGCGCTGGGGCCGGTGGTGCAGTAGCAGGAGTTGCTCGGGCTTCAACGCGAGCTCTGCATAGGTCTTGCCGGCATCGTCCGAGAACTCTACCTCGCAGGCTCCATCCAGGATTTCCACGACAGTACCCACCTGTCCTCGCACCAGACCGTGCTCAGACAGGTCGCCAAGCAGCGCAACAACGTCCAACAGGCGGGGTTTCCTCTGCATAACGGTCTCCTTACAGAAGGTAACAACTCGTAAGGCGTGGGGCAGTTTCGCCGACGAGCAGGATCCAGCTACTACGCACAATGCCTTTACCGCCGGGCCCGCTCATCTCGAAATCTATCACATACCGCGTTCCGAATCGGTCCTTGGCAACTTGCGTAGCGCTCCCGGTAGCCGCCGCGCGCAGCAGCGCCGCACGCAGTAGATCAGCGTTCCTCGACGTTAGTCCCAGCACAGCAGAGAATACGCGCGCCTTATGTTTTCCACGTGGATGGTACTCAGAGAGGCAGTACTCAGCCAGCTTTGTACGGTCGACGACTGCATACTCACCACCTGGCATCCTCATCCGGAGAACGTACGCGACGTAAGGGCAAGGCCACACAAGAGAAAGTCACCGATACCGCGACATTCGCCGGTGCTACCATCCCTGCCCGTGAAGCTCCCGAGACTCCGAACCGTCCTGCTGGCGCCGCTGGTCCT
>DATGQI010000143.1:0-40413 GCA_035304285.1 Woeseiaceae bacterium | reverse complement strand
CAGGGACCTGCGCCAGCAACTCGCAGATGCCGAGATCAAGGTCAGCATCCTTCAACAGGAAAACGAATCCCTCTCGGGCCAGACCACGCGAAACTGGTTCCTCGCAGGCGCTCTGGTGCTATTCGTAGGCGTCATTATGGGCCTCTGGCTGCCCCGCATCCGCTGGCAAAAACGATCGCGCTACGAGCGCTTCTGATCAGGGAGAAGCTCTGTGAGCACGCTGTAGGATCCCGTCCTACGGGCGACACCGGCCGGCCACATGGACACCCGTAGGACGCGCTCCTACAGGCTTCGATCCCGACTCATCGCATCGTGATGGTCTAGACCGCCTGGCCGCCGAGGAACATCCAGGTTTCGACAACCGTATCCGGATTCAGAGAGACGCTCTCTATTCCCTGCGCTAGCAGCCATTTCGCCAGGTCCGGATGATCGGAAGGCCCCTGGCCGCAGATGCCGACGTATTTCCCCCGCTTCCTGCAGGCCTCGATGGTCATCGCGAGCAGCGCCTTGACGGCTTCGTCGCGTTCATCGAAAAGATCGGCGACGAGAGCCGAGTCGCGGTCGAGGCCGAGCGTGAGCTGGGTCATGTCGTTGGAGCCGATGGACATACCGTCGAAATCGTCCAGGTACTGGTCGGCAAGGAGTGCGTTGGTTGGCAGCTCGGACATCATGATGATTTTCAGGCCGTTCTCGCCGCGAACCAGACCGTTGTCTTCCAGCAGGCCAATCACCTGCTTTCCCTGAGCCACAGTCCTGACGAAAGGAACCATGACTTGGACGTTGGTGAGGCCCATATCGTTGCGTACCTTTCGCAACGCCGCACATTCCAGCTCAAAGCAGGGACGGAAGTTTTCGGATACGTAGCGTGATGCCCCGCGGAACCCCAGCATGGGGTTTTCCTCCCTCGGCTCATACGCCTCCCCGCCGATGAGGTTCGCGTACTCATTCGTTTTGAAGTCAGACAGGCGGACGATGACAGGCTCCGGCGCGAAGGCTGCGGCAATGGTGCTGATGCCTTCAGCCAGCTTGTCGACAAAGAAGCGCACCGGATCCTCGTAACCCGCCATCTGTTCGTCGATCGCGTCTCGAGTATCTGCATCCTGCTTGTCGTACTCGAGCAGCGCATTGGGATGCACGCCGATCATCCTGTTGATGATGAATTCCAGTCGCGCGAGACCGACACCATGGTTCGGGATGTTCGCGAAGTCGAATGCACGATCGGGATTGCCGACGTTCATCATGATCTTGACAGGTATTGCCGGCAGCGAATCCAGCTCTATTTCCTTTTCTTCGTACTGCAAACGTCCCTCGTAGACAAAACCTGCATCGCCTTCGGCACAGCTCACGGTGACATCCTTGCCATCCTGGATGCCCGTGGTGGCATCGCCGCAGCCGACTACGGCCGGGATCCCCAGTTCGCGCGCGATGATCGCCGCATGGCAGGTACGTCCACCACGGTTAGTGACGATAGCGGAAGCGCGTTTCATAACAGGCTCCCAGTCAGGGTCTGTCATGTCGGAGACAAGCACGTCGCCAGGCTGGATGCGCTCCATTTCCGAGACATCCCTTATGACCTTGGCGGTGCCGGCGCCGATCTTCTGCCCGATGCTTCGTCCCTTGCTCAGGATCGTGGAACGGTCGATGAGCCGGAAACGCTGGATCGTACGGCCGGTGCGGCTCTGTACCGTCTCGGGCCTTGCCTGCAGGATGTAGAGCTTGCCATCTACCCCGTCCTTGCCCCATTCAATGTCCATTGGACGACCGTAGTGCTGTTCGATCGTCACAGCAGTGCGCGCGAGTTCGATGATTTCTGCTTCCGTCAGGGAAAACTTCAGGCTCTCTGACTCCTCGACGTCGACGGTTTCAACGGTCTTGCCCGGGACGTGGTTGTCGCTGAAGACCATCTTCACTGCCTTGCTGCCAAGGTTTTTTCTCAGGATGGGAAATTTGCCGGTTTCGAGCGCCGGCTTGTAGACATAGAACTCGTCAGGGTTTACCGCGCCCTGGACCACGGTTTCGCCGAGACCATAGGATGAGGTGATGAACACTGCATCGCGGAAGCCTGACTCCGTATCCAGCGTAAACATGACGCCCGCCGCTCCGATATCGCTGCGCACCATATGCTGGACGCCGACTGAAAGTGCAACGAGGGAGTGATCGAAGCCCTGGTGTACTCGGTAGGCAATCGCGCGGTCATTGAACAACGAGGCGAATACCTGGTGCAACGCCTGGACAAGGTGATCGACGCCACGAACGTTGAGGAACGTTTCCTGCTGGCCCGCGAAGGAGGCGTCGGGAAGGTCCTCGGCAGTGGCAGAAGATCGAACGGCAACGCGAATATCGTGGCCGTTCGACATCTTGGCCCAGGCTGTTTCGATGTCACGCATCAGCCGGTCGGGAAGCGGCGTTTCGGCGATCCAGTTCCGGATCGTCCTGCCTGCATCCGAAAGAGCGGGGATGTCGTCGACTTCGAGGGACGCCAGTCGATCCCTGATCCGCTCATCCAGAGCGTCATTCTTCAGGAAATCGCGATACGCCGCCGCGGTCGTGGCAAACCCGCTCGGCACCCGAACGCCGAGTGCGCCGAGCTTGCCGATCATCTCCCCAAGTGAGGCATTCTTCCCACCGACCGATTCGATATCTTCTATGCCGAGCTCTTCAAGCTCGATGACGTACGGCTCCAAAATAGGCTCCCTGTGAGTTGTTTCCGAATGAGGAAATTGGGTAATGCACAATGCTAGCCCATTGGGCGGTGACAGGCGAGGAGGTCGACGGCCCTTCCTGGCTCCAGATTAATGAGACAGCTTCCGGCACACCCAAGTACACTGAACTGCAGATCGGTTTTGGCGACCATTCAGGACACAGGTAATGAGCGAACGTACGGTATTTTTTCTGTCGGACCAGACCGGCGTGACCGCAGAAACGCTGGGACACAGCCTGCTCACGCAATTCGACAGCCAGGAATTTCGGCAGGTGACTTTGCCATTTATAGATACCGAAGACAAGGCGCGAGAGGCGGTGCGCAAGATCAACGAAGCCGCCCGTAGCGCGTCCATGAAACCGATCATTTTCTCGACTCTCGTGCAGGACGAGTTTCGTGCCATCGTCAAGGAAGCAGAAGGCCTTCATCTGGACATTTTCGACGTTTTCCTGGAGCCGCTCGAGCACGAGCTTGAACTGAAGTCCACGCATACCGCAGGACGCGCCCACGGTATGAGCGACATCGAGAGCTACATGAAACGAATCGAGGCCACCAATTTTGCGCTGGCAAATGACGACGGGGGGATGACGCGCAACTACGAGATGGCCGATGTCATTCTGGTTGGAGTTTCTCGCAGCGGGAAAACCCCAACCTGCCTTTACCTCGCTCTGCAGTATGGCGTGTACGCTGCAAACTTCCCGCTGACCGACGAGGAATTCGACAGCGGCACCTTACCGGAATTCCTGGTGTCGCAAAAATCAAAGCTGTTCGGATTGACTATTGCTCCAGCGAGGTTGCGGCAGATCCGGAAAGAACGGCGGGCGCTGGGCCGCTACGCTACTGCGCAGCAGGTGCGATTCGAGCTGCGGGAAGCGGAGAAAATTTTCAAGCGATATGGCATACCGTTTGTCGATACGACTGAATTTTCCATTGAGGAAATCTCCAGTCGCATTCTCGATAGTACCGGCGTGGAACGAAGAGTGCGACCCTGATTTCGGCACGGATTGCCAGTGCAAAATTCGCGAAAAGTGGAACTTTAATTGCATACCTTCGGAATCAAAATTGCTGTGATATATTGATATCCATGTTACTGGACTATCAACTTGTACCGCAGACAATCGTCAAGCCGCGAAGCTTCGTCGGTCTGATGTTGCTGTACGAAAGCAATTTCCTGCGACTGAAACATATTATTCCGGAACTTGATCGACTGGACGGTCATTACAAGTCTCGCGTTGCAGGCGATTGTGATCTTCACCTGGAAATTCTTGATCGCAGCAAATACACGATCACTTTCTCGCTGTCGTATTTTTTCAACGACAACGGTGTTCGAATCGCCGATCCCGATATGAAGATCCGCGCGTATCTCGACGGTCACCTCGCCGAGGTAATGAGCCTTGGCGCCGATCACCGGCATGCTGAAATTCGTCGGCTGACCTCCGAGCATCGTGGGGAACTGGGCACGCGGTGGAAGCGGAATATCGTCCTCAACAAGTGGCTCGAATACCTGATGCACCAGGGACACCTCATCCTCGAACGCTAACCGGAAGGTCTCCGGGCCTTAACGCGCACCGCTCAGCGAAAACTGTCGATTCAATCAAGGATCGAACAGTGACCAATTGCCATGATTCGCATCGTCCCGCAGCGCGCCAACTATGGCTGCGGCGGCGGGATTATGTAAAGGAGCGGTGCTTGTCCAGTCTGGCAGCAATCTTCGGCAGTTCGGGGGAAAAGGCGCAGGACAGCGAGAAATTGCTGCACCTGTACTGGAACCGTGCCGAGCTCAAAAAGCAGTTCGCCGGCATGCGGAAAGCGCAGTACAAGCTCCAGGACCGGCTCAAGCAACAGGAGGGGGAGACGGCGCGGCTGCAACAAAAGCTCGAGCACCTCGAGGCGTTGCTGATAGACCCCGATTGGGCCGGCAACGCAGTGGTCTTCTATCAGCTACGCGGATTGGCGTTGCACTGCCAGCGCAAGTTGTCCAAGTTCGCCGAGCAGCTGAAGCAGCAACGCGAGCAGCGTCAGCATAACGGCCGGTTGCTATCGTGGAATGAGGAGCGTACCCGCCAAACGAAAGCAATCGAGCTCGATCTCGCCGCCACCCGAGAGTTCGTGCAACGGGTGGACGAGCAGTTACAGAAAGAGCGGGACCGCCTGATGTCGATGAGCGGCTTCCTGAGGATTTTCCGTCGCCGTTCCGTAACTGTAACGCTCGAAAAATTTGCCGGAAAGATCGATGCGGCAAACGAGCGCGAGCAGTCGCTGTTGCAGAAGCTCGAGGAAATCAGGAACCGCATGCCTCCAGAAAACCAGGGGCTCGACGTTGCGTCGAAGCGGGCAATCAACTTCATGATCCTGTCTTTCGCACAGCAACTGCTGCTGTTGTTCGCCGACGACGACCTTGCTTCAATGGCCAAGGAGGCGAGCGAGAAAAGCGTCGGCGCCATCAATTACGGCAACCGTCGGGAATGCGAGCAGTTGCTGGCTCGCATTCGCAAAAGGTCAGAATCCATCGACCAGAGTTCCGACTTTGCAAGCATCCTGCAACAGCGGGCGAAGCTGATCAGCGAGGCCGCGCTGTTTCGGAACGACAGTGATGCCGTTCCTATCGCCGGATCGGTATCGACCGTGTTCGATATCGGCAGCGACGGTTCCGTGGAGAAGACCGATGTGAATGTTCTCGGCGAGAACTATTGGGGTCTGGCGAAGATCCTTAGCCGTTAGAAGCGTTCGCCGGACTAGATGTCCGTGCGGTACATCTGGCGCTGGAAGCGCGGCAAGATGGCGGCGTTTTCATACATCGGCGATGCCGACGCATCCATATCCGGTGCGTTGGCATTATCGACCACGGGCGAGGTCGCCGGTTTGGCGTCCTTCGTTTCCCGAGCCTGGGTAATCTTCTCGTGCTCTACCGCTTCAGGCTCCACGCTGTCGCTGAACACATCCTCGAGGATGGTCGCTACCCGGGGCGTCAGGAACAGGAGGGGCGCCACGGAATCGGCAAGTTCGTCGGATCTTTCCGGAGACTGTGACACGTCCGACAGGTCGACCACCTCGATGGTCAGGGTGTCGATGTCGAGGCTCTGGAGTTCCTGTGCCACCTTGTCGCAGCCGACGGAGGTGCGGGCCGCCGCGAGTCCGGGGGAAGCCCAGGCCATTGCCAGCAGCGCTACGCAAC
Source organism: Woeseiaceae bacterium (assembly GCA_035304285.1). Lineage (GTDB taxonomy): Bacteria > Pseudomonadota > Gammaproteobacteria > Steroidobacterales > Woeseiaceae > IDS-8. The sequence continues at coordinate 34,537 of DATGQI010000143.1, read as the reverse complement.
TTGCAGCGGCACCCAGCAATGAACGGGTCGATCCTCTGGCGGGGGACGTGTCGGTCGTATCCACAGCGGCCTCCATTGCAGTCGAGAGCGTAAGATTGGTGTTGTACTTCAGTATAACACCGACAACGGCCCGGGCAAGCCCGAGGTGCGCGACTGGAATGGGCCGGTCTTACTCCCGCATTTGCGCGGTCTGCGCAGGTACGGAATCTACCTGTCGCAGTTCCGCTAAGTCTGTAACAATCGCCGCAGCCTGGTCAAGGTGCACGTCGGGCTCTTCCAGATCGTCCAGTTCTTCGGGTTCGCTGAAGGGTTCGAGGCCCAACGCCGCGCGCCGTTCGTTCTCCCGGGCAAGCCGCCGCGAAAGCTCGTCTTCACGCTCTTGTTTCCGCGCGTCCATATGCAGCGAAACGCTGGTGCGGGCACGCACTTCCGCCACGTCCTGGATGCCGTCCAGCAGGTAACGGTAGTCCGGATCGTCCTTGCTGCGCGAAAGATGATTGGAGGTCAACGAAACTATGGTGGAATCGAGGGGCTCGCCCGCACGGAAACGAGCGGTGGGAATGGTGTCCCATGGCAGGGCGCTGGGACGAACACTTTCGCCAACGAGCTCGGCATCGATAGTCGAGGGCAAGGGAATGTCCGGATTGACGCCGCGATGCTGGGTACTTTCTCCGGTTACACGATAGTACTTGCCGATCGTCAGCGTGAGCTGTCCAAGACCTTCCTGGTCTTCGGTCTGGCGCACGTACTGATCGAGCGAGTAAAGATTCTGCACCGTGCCCTTGCCAAAGGTCTGCTGCCCGATGATGACGCCGCGCGCATAGTCCTGTATTGCAGCGGCGAAAATCTCCGACGCCGAAGCGCTGTAGCGGTTTACCAGCACTGCAAGGGGACCGTTGTAGGCGACGCGTGCCACGGGATCGGGATCGTCCAGCCGGCTAATTCGACCATTCGAACTGCGGAGCTGCACTACCGGCCCGTTGTCGATGAAGAGCCCGGAGAGCGCAGTAGCTTCAGTGAGGTGCCCACCGCCGTTATTGCGCAGATCGACGATCAGGCCGTCTATGCCTTGTTCTTCCAGTTGCTCGATCAGCTTTTTCACGTCCTTGGTCGTGCTTGTGTAGTCCTTGTCGCCGTTACTCAAAGCTCGATAGTCGCGGTAAAAGCTCGGCACGGTTATGACGCCGATCGACCAGTCACGCCCGTCGCGGGGAATGGTAACGATATCGCTCTTGGCTGCCTGCTCTTCCAGCTTTACCTGGTTCCTGACCAGGCTGATGGTTTTCTGTGGAGCTCCCGGCAACGCGTTTCCGGAAAGAATCTGCAATTGCACCACGCTGTCGGCGGGGCCGCGAATGAGTTGAACGACGTCGTCCAGCCGCCACCCGACCACATCCACCAGCTCGCCGTCCTCGCCCTGGGCGACCGCGGTAATCCGGTCTTCGGGCTGCAATGCCCCGTCGATATCGGCCGGTCCGCCCGGGATGATGTTGGCCACCTTGACGTAGTCATCCTCGATCTGCAGCGAGGCGCCGATGCCGAAGTAGGACAGGCTCATCTGGATCCGGTATTCCTCGGAGCTCCGCGGCGAGAGGTAGCTCGAATGAGGGTCGAGGGTGTGCGCGAACGAGTTCATGAAGGACTCGAACACGTCGTCGCTTTTGATCTGGTCCATACGCTTGAGGAAGCGGCTGTACCTCTTGCTCAGGGTTTCCTGTATTTCGGGCCATTCCTTGTCTGTGAGAGCGAGCCCGAGAGCATCGTTCTTGACGCGCTTCCGCCAGATCTCATCCAGCTCGGCCTCCGTCTTCGCCCACGGCGCGTCCTCACGGTCGAACTGGAATTCTTCATCGACAGTGAAGTCCGGCGCGGTCTCCAGCTGAGTCAGGGCAAAATTCAGGCGTTGCCTCGCGCGGGTCCGGTAAACCTCGAACATATCGAACACGGGATCCATCGGCGCCGAACGCACCATGTCGTCGAGTTCATGCCGGTACTTCCGGAAAGCATCGACATCGCTTTCTAGCAGGTACATCCGGTTGCCATCCAGTGACTCGATATAACGTTCGAGTACGGCAGCAGAGAGTTCGTCGTTGACAGAGGAGTGCTCATAGTGAGATTTCTGCACGAACTCCGTCACCAGCTCCCCGATTTTCTCGTGCTTCGCCGAAGGCGCCAGCTGTGCGTCGCCGACGCTGGTCGGCGTCGCTGCGAATGCAGAGAACGCCAACAGGCCCAAAAGGGTGGTTACAATCCTTGCGCGGATGTTGATTCCGGTATTCTTCAAGACTTTCTCCATATGGTGCGGGAGACCTTTTGGGATCTGCTTACAGTGGCTAGGCTAGTTCCGAGCGGCGCCCCAATCAAGGGCGTCATCCGCATTTTAGCGGCCCATTGACATTGGTAACTGGATAATTGGCAGGTCCCGGTACGACGACCCGGGGCTCGCCGGGATTTGAAGCTATGCGTCCATTGACCGTTATTACAGGAATCGTTCTCGGGTCCTGCGTTTCCATCAGCGTCAGTCTGGGCGCGGTCCTGTTCATTTTCCTGATCCTTGGAGACGAGTATCCGCGGCTTGATGACGAGTTCGGGGCCCTGATCAACAGTTTGCTCATCTTCACTGCTATGACAGCGATTTCGGGCATGAGTTTCTACAGCATGCTCATACGCCACCAATGGAGGCTTGCCGCACAAATCCTGATGTGGCTGGGGGTGGCCGCAACCGGCACGTATTACTGGCCGCGGTAGTCTTGAAAGGGCGCTAGAGCAGTCGCGGCGGCCGCCCGTGGCCGGCCTCGTTGTTACGCTTCTTGCGCCGGCGGCGCATTCGCGACTGCAGTTCCTTTCGCCGGGAGGCGAGCCACTCTTCCCTGGTAGCGTCTGGCGCCTTGCCATCATTCGCTGCGGTTCCCGGGCGGCTGCCCTGTTGTTTCCGGTACTCGCAGAAGTCCGAGTAAGCCTCGATTTCGTGCCGTAGTTCGCGCACGACCAGTTCGATCATGATCGCATCGTCGAGGAAGCCCAACCCCGGGATGTGGTCCGGGATCAGGTCTTCCGGCTCGGAGAAATAGGCGAGGGCGTTCAGTACCCGCAGCGACTCCTGCTGTGGCAGGCGCCATTCGGCATCGGAAACCATCTTTATCATCAGCTCGAGCTTGTCGAGGCGGTCCCGGATGAACTGCGGCACACTGACCGTGCCGACCTGGCGGAGCAGGCCGGTGGCGCCCTCGATGATGTCTTCAGGCGACGATTGTGCTGCCGCCTTCCTCGCTTCCCGCATGATCAGCCGGAAGTGATTAAGGTCATCCTCTTCGAGGTCGAATGAAACCCTGAGGCTCATGTTTTGCGTCCCGCCCGGCACCTGCTGCCCAAATCGGACATGCGAGACTACGCGGCGTCTGCGAAACCGTCAAACTGCGGAAGGGGCAGCCGGATGTGCGGCTCGGGAAGCAACAGGCGCTCCGCCTGGGGAACGACCGCGACCCTATTTGCGGGAGCGGAATTCCCAGGATTTCGCCCGGTCGAAGCGTCCGGTATTGTACGGATCGATACCACCGGGTTCTTCGTCTTCAACCAGCAAGGAACCGTCCAGGATTTTAAGCGTGTCATGGGTTCCGCTTTCCTCGCGGACGAACTTGTTGCGGATCAGAACGTTCTTTCCAGGGCCACCATCGCCGATCCTGGCATTGAGTTCGGCGCGAAATTTGACCAGTTCGGGTCGCGTCCCGGCCGGGCGCGCCCGTGGTGGCCGCACCCGGACACCGGTCTGCTGGAGCGATGGCTCGACCGCTGCTTCCTGCGGAAAAAGCTTGGTACCCAGCCATTTCAAAAAGCGTTGAAACTTCATCGCGGCAGAAGTGCTCATGGGGTTGTTTCTTGCTGTGGCCAATATAGTCCGGACGAAGCCAGAGGATGCCTCACAATTGACATAATTTCTAGCTTATTTCAGGCAATTATCTGTATTCAAACGAAAAACTGTGACGACTGTCACAATTTCCCGGGACTCGCCAGTCTCGGGTCCGGGCTATCGGGTCGGTGCCGGTGGGCGCCCGGTCCGGCGGAACGCCCGGAACGTCAGCCGGCAGAGTTGCCACAAAAGATAGGGTGACAGCAGCAGGAACCATACGGCGGGTTCGCCGTCCATGAACTTGCCGAGCAGGTCGGCGTAGAAGTCTCCCAAGGTCCCTGCACCGTATTCGCCAAACACCGCCCTGCCGACCACGTAGATGGAAAGAGGCAGGATTACGACTCCTGCGAACAGCAGTCCCGCGAGCCAGGCAGCTTCTCTTGCAAACGTATTTCTCATGTCACCTGTATCGGGGAATCAGGAAATTGGCAGGTCGCAATCCTTGACCATGGCCGGGTCGAGGTCAAGATGCGCCGGTCAGGAACAGGCGGCAGGTGGGACTGCCTTTCAGCGTTTTCCCTGGGATGGCGCGAACACGATCGTTTCGTCCAGCTTATCGACGTGCACTTTACGACGCCTGCGAAAGACGGCGAATGCAAGGTGAAGGCATGCAGCTGAAAACAGGATGTACTGTGGGACCACCCAGAACCACTCGCTGATATACAGAGCGGCAAAAAATGCCGCCATTCCGGCCACCAGGTAAAAGTACGGCAGGCTGTCGTAAAGGAGTCTTGGCAGCCAGATTTTCTTGGTCGCGAGTTTTTCGAGACTGCGGGTCAGGTTCTGCGTCGCACCTGGATCGACTTGCTTGGGTGCAGCTCTCGTTACCATTGGCGAATTCTTCACACCGTCATTTGCCGTGCGGCGATGGTAATCGTAACCGGTGGAAATTGCCGTGATTATCCTCACACATCAGGCTGGCATGGCAGGTCCTGGCGCGTTATTTCAAATTGGATGCCGCCGGGAGACTATCGGCAGGTCCGCCTGCTTGGAGGAGGGAGCACCGGTAAGCCCTGGATCGACATCATCGCTTCGGGCGTTCTTCGAACTTGAACTCCGCCGTACCTACGCTCACCCGGTCGCCATTTCTCAGCATGTGCTCGCTGACGCGCTTGCCGTTTACGTAGATACCGTTCTTGCTGCCCCAGTCAACGATGCGCGTGTGGTCGTCTTCCGTGACGACTACGGCGTGTCGCCTGCTGACGTATTGAGCCTTGATCTGAATGTCGTTGTGCACTGTGCGTCCGATAGTCAGCTTGTCCTTGAACAGCGGGAAACGCAGTTCCTGGCCGTCGATATTACCGATAAGGAGACGCGTCACCCGGTCCTTCTCATGGTGTGGCGCCGCGCGGCCGTCCACAGGCTGGGGCCTCCGGTCGGCCAGGTGATGCACGACGTCATCGGCGGCTTCGTTATCCTCCGGTGTTTCGGGTTTGTGGGCCAGTTCGGTAAGCAGCGCGTTGATTGCGGCGTCCTTGTTGCTGATCTTGCGTTCGTAATCGTCGATCTGCTTGCGGAACTGGGCAACCTGCTTGCTCAGGTTCCTGATGTCACTGTCGCGCGCCTTGTCCGCTTCCGCGAGTCGCTCTTCAAGCGCAACACACCTGCCGTTGCTCTCCATGAGATCTGCGGTGAGCTGCTCGCTCAGTGCCTGGTTTGCCGTAAGCGTTTCCTGCACTGCTGCCAGTTCGGAGCGAACACTGCGGGCTTCTTCTTCAAGGCGGTGGACGGTCTCCTCGTTGTCGAGCTGAAGTCGTGCCGTCAGCTCCTGCTCAGCCTCGAGGCGTGCGGCTAGCTCGTCGACACGCGCGAGGGCGCCCTCGAGGGCTCCGGCGGAGCTGTCCCTTTCTGTGGCGAGGGCTTCGGCTTCGACCTGCTGCTGCTGCAGCTTGATCCGTAGCGCATCGGCATACCCTTCAGTTTTACCAAGCTGGCCCTTCAGTTCCCGGATGACGTTCTCGCTGCTGGAGACCAGGCCTGAAAGTTCCGCGTTCGACTTCTCCAGGTCAGCGAGCTTGCTTGCCGCGCTGCGAAGCGGCCCGACTTCGCTTCGCAGTACAGTCACTTCCTCGCGCAACTCGTCGTGCTGCAACAGCAGTGCCTGGTGGTCCGCCTGCTCTGTTGCCAGGGCACTACGAGCCGTCTCCAGTTCGTTTGAAAAACGAGACAGTTCCTGTGCCTGTTCGTCCAGCAGCTCTTGTCTTGCTGCCGCTTCGGTACTGAGTTCGTCCTGTTCCCGCTGCAAGCGCCCGGTCTCAGCCTGCAACTGCGCGAGTTGCTGTTCGAGGTCGCTACGGCGCGCCTGTTCTTCGGCAAGCTGCCCGGCGGAGGCCTCATTCGACTGCCTCAGCTCGTCAATGGTGTCCTGCTGTTCCGCAAGCAGGGAATCCTTTTCCGAATAAGACCGCTGCACGGCTGTTAGCTCGGCCTGCAACAGCTCCGTCTCGCGCTGCTGTTCGGCAAGGTTTGCCTCCAGCTTGCGTCGCTCGCCCTGCTCGTAAGCCAGGGCAGGCGCAGCTTCCTGAACCTGTCGAGTGAGTGCTTCGATCTCCCCTTGCAGCCCCTGGCGTGATTGTTCCGCCGCGGCAAGAGAGGCCGCAAGGGTGGACGCTTCGGCTTTTGCCTGCTGGAGTCCCGTCTGCAAGCTGTCCCGTTCTGTTTGCAGTTTTTGTCGTGTGGCAGATTCTTTGCGCAATCGCTCGGCAGTGACGCGAGCCTCCTTGGCGAGACGGGAATTTTCCTTCCGCTGCTGCTTCAAGGACTTCGCCTGGGACTTCAGGTCTGTCTCGTGTCGCTCCCAACTGCTCTTCCGACCGTCTATGTACTGTTGCAGCGTCGCGACCTGCGATTGCGACTCATGATGTTCTGCCTCCAGTTGCTCGAGCCTGGCGGCCTGCATCTGCTCGGCATCCTCGGCCCACTTGCGCGCCGCCTTCTCCGCGCCAAGTTCCGAGTTCAGGGATGCAATCGTTTCTTGCGCGGCTTGGTGGCGACTCTTCATCGACTCCATTTCCGCCTGCAAGGAGTCAACCTCGCCGCGGGCAAGTTCGATTGCCGTCGCCGCTTCTGTCAGTCTCGCGGACTCGTGCGCCAGGGAAGTTTCGAGCGAGGTGATCTTGCTGTCGCGCTTCCTGAGCAGGCTGATCGTCTGCGCCAGTTTGCGGTTGGACTGCGCCAGTTCTGTCGTGACGTTGTCGGTGAGTTCTTCGCGGGCTTTCAGCTCTTTCTCGAGCCCTGTCCAGCGCGCCCTGAGTTCCGCAATGTCGTACTGCAGGTTGTTAATATTCTCTTCGCGCTTTTGCAGGTCGGATTTCAGCGCTGCTATTGACGCGTCGTCTGCACCGGTCGCCCTGGCCGGGCTCTCGAAGGAGTGGGTTGCAGCGTCGGACTCCGATTCGTAATCGTCATCATGGTTGCGGTCGAAAACGACCGTCGCGGTGAGTACTTCGAGTTCCGACGTGTCGTCGTCTTCGGAGACTAAATCATTGATTTTTTTGTTGTCATTAGCCATCACGGTATGGTGTCCCAAAGCGCATCCCGTGTCCATACCCTGTTTTCGGAAGTACCGGCTTGCGCCCGCGGGGGCGGATCACGCATAAAGTCAGTCGGAGGAGACCGTGCGTCCGGCAGACCAGTGCCTCAGGGCGGCGACGTTCTCGGCCATGACCACGGACAAGGGCCGGGTCGCCCGGATGGCTTGCAATAGGTGTGACGTCGCCAGGGGCTGCTTCTCCGAGTGAGCCTCATAGAGGGCGGAGACGACAGCCTGTTCGATCTCGGCTCCGGAGAACCCTTCTGTCGCTTCCGCGAGCTGCTTTAAGTCAAATCGCTCGCGCGCCTGACCACGGTTGGCAAGGTGGATCGCTGCGATCTCGGCCCGAATGGGCATCGAGGGCAGGTCCACGAAGAAGATCTCGTCAAAGCGTCCCTTGCGTACCAGTTCCGGCGGCAGCGCACTGATATCGTTCGCCGTCGCAACAACGAACACCCGATTCTTCTTTTCCGCGAGCCATGTCAGGAAGGTGGCCAGGACGCGCTGCGACGTACCGGACTCGCTGTCGCGGCCGGCGATGCCTTTCTCGATCTCGTCGACCCACAGCACGCAGGGAGTCATAACGTCGGCCGTCTTCAACGTTTCCCGCAGATTTCGTTCGGTTTCGCCGTGGTACTTGTTGTACAGCGCCCCGAAGTCCAGACGTAGTAAGGGCACCTCGAATACCCCGGCGCTCGCCTTTGCGGCAAGGCTTTTCCCGCAACCCTGGATCCCGATCAACAAGACACCTTTCGGCGCGTCGAGGGGGCCACTCGCCGTGGAAAGAAACGCCGCCTTTCGTTGCAGCAGCCATTTTTTAAGTTTCTGCAGCCCGCCAACGTCGGCGAACTTTGCCGTGTCGTACTCGTAACGCAGGATGCCGCTGCTGTTCAGCAATTCGTACTTTGCCTGCATCACCGCCGGAAGATCACTCTTGCTGATCGCACCGTCGGAGTAGATGGCGTTTCGCGCAAGGCGCTCTGTGTCGGCGTCGGTAAGTCCGGCGAGGTTCTGGATCAGTAGTCGGTAGGCTTTCGGATCGATAGACACCCGCGACCCCGGGTTCTCGGACGCCCATTGCGAGGCGGCGCGGCGGACGATCTCTTCGCGTTCCTTCTCCGTTGGCAGCGCCATCTCGAAGCGTGCGGAATACCCGCGCAGGTCGTCCGGTATCTCGATCTGGTGGCTCACCAGCACCAGCTGTCTCGGCACCTCGGCGAAGCGCAGGCAGATGTCTTTCAACAAGCGCACGTTTACCGGGTCCTGGAGATAGGGATGAAAATCCAGCAGCACGTAAATGCCGGGCTTCGTCACTGCCCGGATATGTCGCAGCACGTCCGTCGGCTTGGCATTGTGCAGCTGTGGCTCGAGGGCGATGTCCAGCCTTTGCAGGCCGTCGGTGATGGTCCAGCGAAACAGCGGCAGGTATGCGTCTTTCGTGCGAGCGAGGCTTATGCTCTGCAGCATCGCCAGCATGCCTGACTCATCACGTGTCTCGATCACCACGAGGGGCGTGCTGGATTTGAGGATCAGTTCGAGGTCGCGTTGTCTGTCCATTCTTGTTCTGGCTGGGCCTGCTGCACGGGTGCGGCCGCGGCTCCCTAACAGCCCGGCAGGTTTTTTCCCTTTAGTGCCTCGACCGGTCCACCGGCAATGTTTGCAACGAGTTCGCGGAACTTCTCTACTGTGATCTTTTCGTCGTAACTTGCAAGTGCGCGCAGCACATCGTCGATACTCGATTCGCCGCCGCTCAGTCTGCTGATTTCACCTGCTACCTCCGAGATGATGGTGACGGCCCGGGCCGTGTTGCTGCCACTCGACCTGTGAGTGCAAAGTTCTTCGATATCCCGGCCCCAGGAGCGCAGCCGTGCATGCGCCAGGCGGTACCTTTCCTCGCCGATGGTGCCGCTTCGCCGCAGCATCTCCAGGCTGTAGTACTCTGCCAGTCCCTCGACGATCCAGTCCGCGCCCGCTTCGGCCGTGAGTCGCAGTCCGACGTGTACAGTCTCGTGAAGCATGGTGCTCGTCGCGTTCTCGCTGATCAGCGGCCGGTCGGCGTGTACGAAAAACGAGTTCGGCGCAGAAAGCGCTCCCCGCCACATCGGGTCGCCGGCGCTTACGAACGTCAGCCGCTCCGGAAAGTCGGGCAGCACGCGCAGGAGTTCCGGGAGGTTCCAGCGCATCAGCGCGAGCATGTCCATGCGCCTGATCGAGTGCCCGGTCGGGCCGGCAACCTTGGTCAGTACGTTGCCGATCGTCTCATTTCGCACTCCTATATCGCCAAGGACTATCCAGCCGGTGGGCGTGTCGAAACTACGCTCCGGGTTGTCGATTTCATAGGCGTCATTACGACCGTAGTAAGGTGTCGCCGACGACCAGCCGTCAGGCAAATCGAACTCGAGCCTTGTGCGGCTTTCCGCCCCCGCCAAGGCTTTGGTTCTTGCGGAAGGAATCACGTCCATGCCGCGGAACAGTGCCCAGTCGCGTTCGATATAGGCGTCGTAGCTGGCTTCGTCACGCTTGTTGTCGATCAGCGCGAACCAGCGGAGCCTGCCGCCGCGTTCCGGTATCGACCACACGACTCGCTCGCCCTCCGTCAGGACGTCGCCATCGCCGCTGACGCCGCTGATCTGGCCATCCCGGAGCGGCATGTCGATTTCCCTGAGCCAATGTCCCGGCTGCTTCACGGTCAGCTCTACGTGGGCTCCTTTCGCGGCGTAATCGGGTTTGACGACATAGACGAGGTGATAGAGGCGCTTCGAAGCAGGCTCCTGTGCCTCCGCCTCGGATGTAGACACGCTGCAAGCAGACAGCACCATTGCCAAGCCGAAAGCCAGCGCAGTGGCTGGTATCACGCGTGGCCGGGTTAGCATCGACGGAAGGGACTTCATGGTTCGACCAAACCTTTGAGCCTGAACTCGAGCGGCACAAAAAACGCGCAGTGTTCCACATGTCCTTCAAAGCATCCAGCAGTCACAGCGGCGCGACGAGGCTTCGGCCCCTGATGTCAGGAAGTTGGGTGAGTGAATCGACGGTCCGCAGGCCCTGCGATATAACGTCCTGGGAGCGCTTCTGCCGCAGGGACTCGCTCGGGGGAAAGGGCCCCGTAAAATTGGCGGGATTTTCTAACTCAAACGTTTTCGTCGCTGACGATAAAGACCCTCAGCTGGTCGGCCAAACCCTTGCAGGCTTTCGATTGTGTGCGCGCGAGCAACGGGATCGGCACTACGATCGCGGGCAGGAACGAGGTGCCGCTGAAGTCGGCGCTGACCGTTCCGGCGTCTTCCAGTCCTTTGAGGTCCCAGACGGACGCATCATAATTGGAATCGTTCTGCCACCAGGCGAAACCAAAGCAGCCGCCGCCGCCGGGGCCTGCCGCGCAGGACATGCTGCCGCCACCAGCGACCCGGTCGGTAGCACCGTCAAGCCAGACGACATACCGGATGCCTTTCTCGGCGATCTTCTCCGGCACCCCCGGGCGCTGCATCAGGTCGGGCAGACTCTTGGTTTCGGCCGGGGCGGTTCGCGGTTCGAACCAGGGGAACAGCGCGTCGACAAATTCGCTATTGGGGACGACGCGGAGCCCGTTGGAGCCGCGCCCGATCGAGTCACCCACGCAGGATATGAAGTCCGCTTCCGTTTCATTGCCGAGGTGGTAACTTTTCGCCATGATGACGACACCTTCACCGTCGCGTAAACCGGTATCGCCGGTTCGCATGTCCTCGACGCGTGAGGTCACGCAGGCGCTCATCGTCAGGCTAATGGCGGCAAGCGTGGTGCCACGGAAGAGGTTCCATCCGGTATGAGATTGATTAGCCGGTATCATCTCGCGGATCCTCCTGGGAAATTGTCTGCAGGTTTTCAGCGGGCGCTGACTCGAGCCTCGCCGGTGGTTTCGCAGCAACGCTCGAGCGGCGTGCTTCGGTCAGTGCGCTGATGCCGGTTGCCTTGTCCATCTGCAGGATCACGAGCGCAGCTGCGTCGCGCATCGCCAGCACGGCGGCCCGTCTCAACGCATCGTCATTGCCGATCCCTTCGCTCATGCTCTTGCCATAGGCGCTGATCGGCCAGTTCGCGATCTGGTTGCCTTCTCCGTCGAATATCTTGATGCGGTAGCGTATCCACACCGCAAATGCATCGGTCTGGCTTTGATTGGGTACGGAAAACTCGAATGCGTCGATGCTCGGTTCGATCAGTGCGTCGACACCGAGATCAGCGGCTTCTGCGCCCGTCGGGACAACCTGGAAGTCGGTGAACATGGACTTGAACAGCTTTTCGAACAGCATGCTGTTGGAGCGCCCCATGTCGATGGTCCATTTCTTCTTGCCGATAACCTGTTCTTCGTGGACGAAATGCTCGAAAGCTTCGGGGAACCGTGCCGCGACCGACAGGGGCATCTTGTCGATCAGCGGATCGGGGATCGTCGGATCCTTGAGGGTTACCTGCGTCGAACAGCCGCTCAACGCTGCAATGAACATTGCAACCGAAACGAACTTGAGCCTTGCTGCGATCAATTTGGCCAGTCCCGGGGAAGGCTAAGGAAATCCGGTTTATTCAGTTCTCTGAGCATGTGTACACGCCAGAGTTCCGTCAAAGCGATAGAAGCTGACGCCTGTCACTTTAGACCCGGTTTATGAGCAGCGCAACTGGTGCTTTTCGTTAATCTCCGCCACTTCATCCGCGCCATTCCAGCGGCAGTTCCCGCACCAGCGCGGCCTGTTCCCGAAGGCTCAGCAGGTGCTCGTCCCAGTACCGCGGCGAATCGAACCAGGGGAAGGCGATCTTGAAAGCGGGATCCTCCCAGCGGCGCGCGATCCAGGCCGCGTAGTGCATGATGCGAAGCGTGCGCAGCGCTTCTACAAGGTGCAGCTCGCGGGCGTCGAAGCGCCGGAATTCTTCATAGCCTTCAAGGAGCGACGCGAGCTGGGGCGTCTGCTCCTCCCGATCGCCCGAGAGAAACATCCAGAGATCCTGGATCGCGGGACCGGACCGTGCGTCGTCGAAGTCCACGATATGAAGCTGCCCGCTTTCCGAAACCAGCACGTTGCCAGGGTGAAAGTCCCCGTGCAGGCGGATGGTCCTGTGATTGCCGGCTCGCTCGAAAGACTCGCAGACGCGATCCAGCAGATCCTCAACGACCCCCTCATACACGTCCGCCAGGTTTTCCGGGATGAAGTTGTTGTCCAGCAAATAATCCCGGGAAGCATCTCCATACGACTGCACGTCCAGGACGGGCCTGTGCCGGAAGGGGCGCTGTTCGCCCTGCAGGTGCATCCGCGCCACAAGCCGGCCCAGTTGCCGGAGCATTGCAGGCTCATCCAATTCCGGGGCCCGGCCGCCGCGCCATGGCGAAATTGCAACACGAAACGGGCCGCAGTGGTGGAGCGTCTGGCCGTCGATCGCCAGCGGTGCGACTACCGGTATCTCCTGGGCGGCGAGTTCGGAGGTGAACCGGTGCTCCTCGAGGATCGCATCGTCGCTCCAGCGAGCCGGACGATAGAACTTCGCCACCACAGGAGGCTGGTTCTCGATTCCTACGCGATACACGCGGTTCTCGTAGCTGTTCAGCGCGAGGAAGCGCCCGTCGCAGTGGAAGCCCAGGTTTTCCAGGGAGGCCAGGATATCGTCCGGGCGAAGATCCGCATACGCCAATACCGGATCCGGTGGTCCTGCGGGTTCCGTCATGCTTGCAGCCGGGATTCCCTTTTCCGCTCGGTCTCTTTAAGAAATTTCTTTCTCATCCGGATATTTAAAGGTGTTACCTCGAGTAGTTCATCATCATCAATGAACTCCAGTGCCTGCTCGAGAGAAAAGCGGATTGGCGGAGTCAGCACAATATTCTCATCGCTGCCGGCCGCCCGGATGTTGGTTAGCTGCTTGCCCTTCGAGGGATTGACCGACAGGTCGTTCTGCCGGCTGTGGATACCGACGATCATGCCCTCGTAGAGCGCCTCTCCGTGACCAATGAACAGCCTGCCGCGCTCCTGGAGGTTGTACAGGGCATACGCCAGCGCCTTGCCGGCAACCATGGATACGAGCACGCCGTTGTTGCGCTGCGCGATCGCTCCGGGAATGCGTTTCGCGTACTTCTCGAAGACGTGATAGATGAGACCGGTGCCCGACGTAGCGGTGAGAAATTCGGTGCGGAAGCCGATGAGTCCCCGGGTTGGAATGCGGTAGTCCATGCGAACGCGGCCCTTGCCATCGGGCATGATGTCGAGCAACTCTCCCTTGCGGTCGGCCAGTCTGGACATCACCGCGCCCTGGTAAGCCTCGTCTAAGTCCACCGTCAGCTGCTCCCACGGTTCCAGGACCTCGCCCTCCGCTTCCTGCATGATTACCTCGGGCCGGGACACTGACAGCTCGTAGCCCTCCCGCCGCATGTTCTCGATGAGGATCGACAGGTGCAGCTCGCCTCTCCCCGAAACCCGGAACTTGTCCGGGTCGTCCGTGGGAGCTACACGCAACGCCACGTTGTGCTTCAGTTCCTGGTCCAGGCGTTCGCGGATCTGCCGGCTGGTGAGGAATTTCCCTTCCTTGCCTGCGAAAGGAGACTTGTTGACCTGGAAAGTCATCGACACGGTCGGTTCATCTACGGCAAGGGCAGGGAGGCCTTCCGGCCCGTCCCGCGGGCAGATGGTGTCCGAGATGTTCAGTTCATCAATGCCACTCAACACGATGATGTCCCCGGCGCTGGCCTCCTCGATCTTGCGGCGCGAAAGGCCGTCGAAGCCGAACAGCTCCAGCACCCGCGCGCGCCGGACGCTCCCATCGGCGCCTACGATGCTGACCGGCATGTTGCTCGAGATCCGGCCGCGCTGGATCCGGCCGATGCCGAGGAGGCCGACATAAGCATCGTAGGAAAGACTGGAGATCTGCAGCTGCAGCGGACCCTCCGGGTCCACCGGCGGCGCAGGCACGTGCGAGACGATGGCTTCGAACAACGGTGTCATATCGCCGCCGGTCGCGTCGGCACGGAGGCTTGCATACCCCTCCAGGGCCGAGGCATAAATTACCGGAAAGTCGAGCTGTTCCTCGGTTGCACCCAGCCGGTCGAAGAGGTCGAAGGTCTGGTCCAGGACCCAGCTCGGCCTCGCGCCGCCGCGGTCGATCTTGTTTATGACGACCAACGGCTTCAACCCCCGGGCGAAGGCCTTCTGCGTGACGAAGCGGGTCTGGGGCATGGGCCCATCCACGGCGTCGACCAGCAGCAGGACGCTATCCACCATCGACAGCACGCGTTCTACTTCGCCGCCGAAATCGGCGTGGCCGGGTGTGTCCACGATATTGATGTGGTACCCGTTCCAGTGCAGCGCCGTGTTCTTGGCGAGAATGGTGATGCCGCGTTCCCGTTCCAGCACGTTCGAATCCATGACCCGGTCGGGCGCGGCAGCGCGCGGCCCCAGGGTGCCGGACTGCTGCAGGAGCTTGTCGACGAGCGTGGTCTTGCCGTGGTCGACATGGGCGATTATTGCGATGTTGCGGAGCTTTTCGAGGGCTGACATTAAGGCTTTTCGGCGGGCGGAAAGGCCGCGGATTATAGAGAGCGGAATGGCGGATTGATACGGCCTGGAAACAAATGGTGCCGGGCTAGGGCGGAAGCGCTTTTACCATCATCGCGACTTCCTTTGCTCCATTGTCGATGACCTGTGCCCCGACCTGGCGAAAGCCGTGGCGCAAATGGAATTTCATCGAAGCGGGATTTGACGGACGCAGGTTCACCTCGCAGGCGAGCATCGGGAACCGACCTGAGAAGTGTCGTTCGAAGTCCTCGTACAGTGCGCTTGCCAGGCCGTGCCGCCTCGCGCGTTCCGCGACGGCAATACGATCGATATAGGCGAAGGAGGGATAGTTGCGGCAGAACCAGAGGAAATTTGGACTGTCGTACTGCGCGTCGGGGGTGAGACCAATGAGGAACGCGTCCAGGCTTCCCGGATCGCCGGTTGTGGCAACCCTGAAGTAGGCGGCCTGGTTGCGCAAGTCGCGCATTTCTTCCATCGCGAGGCTGTTCACGTGCGGGACGGCCATTTCGTTCATCCGGAGAACGACATCCAGTTCTTCTGGCGCAACCTCGCGAATTGTAAAAGCAGCCATCCGGTCCATGCCGCAAATGTTAGGTAGTTCCCACAGCCAATGCCAGCACAGTACTGGACACCAGCCATCGCCTGCGCTATGCCTGCATTCCGGAGTCACCGTGGCGCCCCTGCTACGGAACATCGTGCAATCTTTTCCAGAAATCCAGCGTGAATGCTTTGGGTGAAACCAGGTTGAAGCATCCTTTCTCTTCGATTCGCCGGCTGGGCGCAGGTGCACTGACCGGATGGGTGTCGGCCTGGTCCCGCGGCCATGCGACTGCCTGGCGGAGTCGCCCCGAGGCTCTCGAACAGGAACTGCGGCTGCGCAATGAGCAGTTCGAAATGCTGTTGAACGCAGCGCCGATCGGGGTGTACCTGATCGATGCCAATTTCCGCATCCAGCACGTCAATCCAGTTGCACGGCAAGTCGCCGGTGCCGATGCAGGCGAACTGGTTGGCCGTGACTATTCCGAAGTGGTGCATCTGATCTGGTCTCGCGAGAGGGCGGAAGAGGTGGCCCGGATTTTCCGGCGAACGCTCGAGACCGGAGAGCCGCACCACGAGCCGGAATTTGCCGAGTATCGCGCCGACCGCGATTTGATCGAGTACTATGACTGGCGCACCCAGCGCATCGTCCTGCACGATGGCTCTTATGGGGTCGTTTGCTATTTCCGCGACATCTCGGATCAGGTTACCGCCCGAAAGAGGGTCGCGGAATCGGAACTTCGCTACCGTACGCTCTTCGAGTCCATAGACGTTGGCTTCTGCATCGGGGAGATGATCTTCGACGATGCCGGCACGGCGGTCGATTTCCGCTACCTTGTGACCAACCCTGCCTTCGAGACCCACACCGGCCTGGTGGATGCCAAGGGCAAGACGATCCGGGCGCGCGTGCCAGATATAGAAGATTACTGGATCTGGCTTTGCGCATGCGTCGCAGTGACTGGCGAACAGAAGCGCTTCGTCAACCACGTGAAAGCCATAGACCGCTGGTTCGAGGTCGATGCGTTCCGGACCGGAAGGCCGGAGCAGCGACGGGTAGCCATGCTGTTGTCGGATGTCAGCGAACGGAAGCGGGCCGAGCAGGCCCTGCGGGAAAGCGAACAGCGTTTCCGCACCATGGCAGACAGTGCACCGGCCCTCATCTGGGTCTCCGACACGACCGGCAAGTGCACATATTTCAACCGCCAGTGGCTCGAGTTCACGGGAAAACCGCTTGAAGCGGAACTCGGCGATGGATGGATGAAGTCCGTGCACCCCGATGATCGAGAGCAGACAGAGGAAGCCTACGATACGGCATCTGCTGTTCGTGGGCCCGTCCGGACAGAGTTCCGCCTGCGGCGCCACGACGGGGTGTACCGCTGGCTGGTGGAAGAGGGCGTTCCGCGGCATCTGCCGGACGGGCAGTTTGCAGGATACGTCGGCGTCTGCATTGACATAACGCAGCGCATGCAGTGGGAAAGAGCGCTGCGTGAGACAGACCGGCGCAAGGACGAGTTCCTCTCCACGCTGTCTCACGAGTTGAGAAACCCGTTAGCCGCAGTCAGCACCGCCACGAACGTGCTCAGCAACTCGCGAGATGACGCTGATCGGGTGGGCGAGATGGCAGCCATCATAGAGCGACAATCGTCCCAGCTCGTACGCTTGATCGACGATCTCCTGGATGTCAGCCGTATTTCACGCGGAAAGGTAAAGCTCGAACGACGGCATATCGATATTGCGGACGTCGTCCGCAAGGTACTCGTCGATTGCGGCTCCGTGTGCGAGCAGAAGGGGCTCGACCTGGTTGGGCACCTTCCCGAGCGACCGGTACTGGTTGACGCCGACCCCGTACGCATGGCCCAGGTAGTAACCAACCTGCTGGACAATGCCTGCAAGTTCACGCCGTCTGGTGGCCAGGTGAGGGTCTCGGTCGGGCAGGAATGTGGCCAGGCCGTCATCGATGTCGCTGATAACGGCATCGGGATGTCTCGGGAGCAGCTCCCGAGCATTTTTGAAATGTTTACCCAGGTGGAAGATACACCCGGCGATCGAACCGGAGGGCTGGGCATCGGTCTCTCGCTCGCGAAATCGATCATGGAACTGCACGGCGGCACCATCGAGGCACACAGCGAAGGCCCGGAAAAGGGTAGTGCTTTCGCCTTGCGACTTCGCGTCTCCGACAGCGATGCACCGGGTGATCATGTTACGGAGGAGATTGAAGCGGAAGCGGTTCGACCTGAGTTCAAGCGGATAATCGCGGCGGACGACAATGTCGACACGCTTCACGCGGTCGCTCTCCTGCTCCGGATGAAGGGCCACGATGTTGAAACGGCTGTCGACGGCGTCGACGCACTTAAGAAGGTGCAGGCGCATCCACCGGACATAGCGCTGCTGGACATTGGAATGCCCGGCATGGACGGGTATGAAGTCGCCAGGCGTATCCGTCGCGAGCCCTGGGGCCAGAACGTACTTCTCGTGGCAACGACGGGGTGGGGCGCTCAGCGCGACAAGCAGCAGGCGCAAGCGGCAGGCTTCGATGCACACCTGACGAAGCCGGTCGATCTCGATGCTCTCGAGCGGTTGATTGCGGCGCCGCAGAAGCGTACCGATGGTCCCCCCGATGTCCCGCTTCACTAGCGGATGGCGGCGCACCGCACGATAAATGTGACCAGCGACGACGACGGCCCACCTGCCGTCGAGTATCGTACCCGGCCATTTTGTCATCCTGCTGGAAACAAGCCATGCTTATTGCGCGACCTGCACGCCTGCTGAGAGTCCTGTACCTGTTGCCGCTGATGCTTGCGGCCTGTTCCGGAGCGCCGGACGACGAGGAGGCCCTGGCGTCCACCGACGGTATCCTGCGTTTCATACCCGCAGATACGCCTTATGTGTTTGCCACGACAGAACCGCTGCCGGAAGAGGCGCACGAAAAACTGGCGCCTTACGTCGAGCCGATCGTGCAGTCCTACAGCGCAATGCTGCTCGCAGCAATCAACCAGCAATCTGACGAGCCTTCTGAATCGCATCTTGACGAGGACACGAAGAAGCGCGTGTCCTCGGTCATCGAACAGGTAGCCGGGATGATCACGTCGGACGGCATACCTGAGGCGGGCATCGACCGGAATTCGACGGGTGCCGTGTACGGTATCGGCCTGTTGCCGGTCCTGCGGATTACGCTCAGCGACGGCAATCTGTTTGAATCGACCATGAGCAGGATGGAGGCCGAGGCTGGCGAGAAGATGAGCGTTGCTGATCTCGACGGCCACTCTTACCGCTATGCCGGCAACGATGAGGCTCGCGTGGTAGTCGCCGTCATAGGGGACCAGCTGGTGCTGACGGTCGTGCCGAGCGTTCTGCCCGAGGCTTCCCTGAAGGAGGTTCTCGGTATAAAACTTCCCGGCAGGAGCATCGCCGAATCGGGTGATCTCGCTGCCTTGTCCGCAAAGTACGGCTTACGTTCCTATGGGCTGGGAATGGTGGATGTCCGGCGCATTGCGTCGACCTTTCTCGACGATCAAACCGGCGTCAACCGCGAGTTGCTGGCGCTGGGGGAATACGATTCCTCCAGCCTCGACGACGTGTGCAAGGCCGAGATACGGTCCCTGGCGGGCATAGCACCGCGCATCGTTTCCGGTTACACCGACATCACTGCGCAACATATCAAGTCCAACACGGTGATCGAACTGCGAACCGACATCGCCGCCGGGGTGCAGACGCTGACTGCGCCCGTCCCGGGCCTCGGCAGCGCGCATGACGGTTTGATGTCCTTCGGCATGAGCCTGAACATGCTGGCTGCGCGCGAGTTCTATGCTGCTCGACTCGATGCGCTGGAAAAGGATCCGTACGAATGCGAGCTGTTCTCGGACGTCCAGGCAGGAGTAGCGAAGGGACGCGAGCTTCTGAACCAGCCAATTCCGCCGATTGTGTACGGCTTCCGCGGATTCCTCGCCGTCATCGAGGACATCAAGGGAATGGATATCGCAAAACAGCAGCCACCGACGGACGTCGACATGAGAGTCCTCGTAGCCACCGACAATGCTCCGGGGCTCCTGGCGATGGGTGCGATGTTCAGCCCGCAGATCGCATCGATGAACTTAAAGCCGGATTCGAAGCCGGTGAAGCTGGAACTGCCGCCGGTCGCTGCGATGACGGAGGCGGCTTACGTGGCAATGTCTGAAAGTGCGCTGGCACTTTCATTCGGCGACGGCAGCGAAGTGGAACTCAGGACGATGCTTGCGGCAGCTCCCACGGAACCATCGCCCTTCATGAGCCTCGACATGGATGCCGGACGCTATTATGGCTTCATAGGGGATGCCATGGCCCTCACCGACGGCGCTGATCAACCGCCCGAACTGGTAAAAGCCCAGGGCGAGGTAATGCAGACGTTCGCCGAAATCTTCAGCAGAATTTACTTCGACGTACTCTTCACGGAGCGCGGCGTCGAGATGCCCGCGACGATACACCTCGCGGACTGACCTGTGCGTGGGCGGCGATTTCGGCGGTCGCCGCCCGGCAGGGACTTGCACGCTGCGGCCGACCGGGTCAGGATTGAGCGTCGGCATTGCCATCATTCAATCAACCAGCGGGCAAGACCATGAAAACTCATATATTCGCCGTTCTATGCACCACCGCCCTCGCATTCCCGGCATTCGCCGCGCTCAAGGCAGGCGACACGGCCCCTGACTTCGAAGCGCGAGCGTCGCTTGCGGGAGAGGAGTTCGATTTCTCGCTTGCGAATGCGCTCGAGAAGGGCACGGTGGTTGTCTACTTCTATCCGTCGGCCTACACGCAGGGCTGCAACGTCCAGGCGCGCGAATTCGCGGTAAACATGGACAAGTTCGAAGCGGCCGGCGCCAGCGTCATTGGCGTCTCGCTCGACAGCATCGAGCGTCTCAACGATTTTTCAGCCGATCCGGAATATTGCGCCGGCAAGCTGGCGGTTGCCTCTGACGAGGACGGAGAAATCGCGAAGTCTTACGAGCTCGACGTCCAGGCCGGTCGCGAAGGCATCAAGGATACCCGCGGCGTAGAGATCGACCACGGCTTCGCGGAGCGGACCACGTTCATTGTCACGCCGGACGGGAAGGTCGCCGAGACCATCGGCGGCCTGTCGCCGATGCAGAACGTTCAGAAGACACTCGAGGCAGTCGAGCGCCTGTCGATGTAAGGGCGCTGCCGGAGCCCGTGATCGGGCGAGTTCGCCCCACGCTCGATCTCTCGCACACCGAGGTGCTCCTTGTACATCGGCAGCGCCAGTGAGCTCCAGGCGAACCGGTCGGGCAACTTGCATGCGCAACGCAGCGAATAATTCCCGAACAGCCTGCGGTGGGCTGCTATTAGCCTTGCTGCTCACAGCCTGCTCCGTCACGCCGCCGCGCGACCAGCAGAACATCTGTCGTGTTTTCGAGCAGCACCCGGACTGGTATGACTATGCCAGGCATTCCGAAAAGCGCTGGGGGGTGCCGCCGCACATCCTGATGTCGTTTGCGCATTTCGAGTCCGGTTTCCGTTCGAACGCCAGGCCGCCGCGCGAGTGGTTCCTCAAGGTCGTGCCGCTTCCCCGCCAGTCTTCCGCTTACGGGTATGCACAAGCCCAGGACCCGGCGTGGAAGGATTACATGAAAGAAACAAACGCGACCTGGTTTTCGGACCGGGACAACATGAAGGACGCGCTCGATTTCATCGGCTGGTACAACTACAAGTCCCACAAGGAACTCGGTATATCGACCTGGGACCCGAAGAACTTATATCTTGCTTATCACGAGGGGAGAGCGGGTTACAGGGCCGGCGCGTGGCGTCAAAAGCCCGACCTGATCAGGCTGGCGGAACGGGTCGATTGGCAGGCGCGAGAGTACGGCGAGCAGCTTCGCCAGTGCGAGGACCGTTTCAAGTGCGATTCGTGGTACCAGTTCTGGCCGGTTTGCAGGAAATGAGCGAATTCACTCAGCCCTTTGCGTAAGGCCCCGGCGCGCTTTGGAATTACGTGCGCGTCGAACTTTCCTGGCGCCGCTCTCCGATCCACCCGCCGAGCACGCCTGCAAGAAACGGCACCAGGCCGCCGGCGATGAGGCTGCCGAAGGTGAAACTCCCTGCGAGAATGAGGGCGATGACCACCGCGATCGCGGCGGAGATGCCTGGCTCCAGAATCGTCCGCCCGGTCGATTTCAATCCCACGATAAAGCCGCCTAAGAGGAACACGAGGAAATTACCGATCGCGAGCGCAGCAACCTGGCCGCCGCTTAATGCGATGTCTTCCATCTGGGTAGCTTCCTGGATGTCAGGCATCAGGAAGAGGCCCATGAGAATGCCGGCGGCAATGCTGAGGCCCAGCATGATCAGCACACCGAAGCCGATCCATTTCCAGTCGAGGTTGCCTGACATCGGGGTCTCCTGTCCTGCGCCGTGGGAGCGAGCGTAACATCTTACCGCAGGCTTGATATGCTCCAGAAGAGCTGGCCGTTTCAGCGACGAGGAGTGCAAACCGATGGTCCTTGATCGCCGCTACTGGATGTCCCTTTCCTCGGCAGGCGTCCTGTTTGGGACGCTGTTCTTTGCTTTCTCCCTGACGCCCAGTCTCCTGCCGCGCTCGGCTTTGATGCAGGGCGTGGTCTCGGGACTCTCGCTGGCGGCCGGTTACGCGGTCGGCGTAGCCGGGCACTCCCTCTGGCGTTACCTTGAACTGCCCTCGCCATCGCAACGCGTGGAGCGAGGAATTACGATAGTTGGCGGCGCGGTCTGTTTACTCATCGCCGTCTTCTTCCTGTGGAAAGCCTCGGGTTGGCAGGACTCGATACGCATCCTGATGGACATGGAACCCGTCGAAGGCGTTCGGCCTTTCACTGTCGGCTTGATCACCCTGCTGGTATTTGGTCTGCTGCTTCTCTTCGCCCGGCTGTTTCGTCGCACTCACCAGTTCATATCGAAACGGCTGTCGCGCTTCATCCCCAGGCGTGTGTCGTTCGTCGTCGGAATTCTCACGACCGTTTTCGTCTTCTGGTCAATCATGAACGGCGTGTTGTTCCGCTATGCGCTCCGCGCGGCAGACCTATCCTTCCAGCGGGTCGACGCCCTGATAGAGGATGATGCGGAGCAGCCTCGAAGCCCACTGAAGACCGGCAGCCCTCGCTCGCTGCTGGACTGGACCAGCCTTGGCAGGGCCGGGCGCGAATTCGTTTCCTCCGGCCCGACTGTTGCGCAATTGAAGGCTTTCTTCAACGAGGAAGTCCGGGACCCGATCAGGGTATATGTCGGCCTGAATTCCGCGGAGACCGCCGATGCACGAGCCCGGCTGGCCCTGGAGGAACTAAAAAGGGTAGGGGCCTTCGAGCGATCCGTGTTGGTGATCATTACGCCCACCGGCACTGGGTGGGTCGATCCTGGAGCAGTCAACACTGTTGAATACCTGCATCGCGGGGATATCGCGAGCGTCGCTGTTCAATATTCGTACCTCGCGAGTGCCTTGGCGCTCCTGCTGGAGCCAGAGCACGGTGCGGAAACGGCGGAGGTTCTTTTTGCCGAGGTCTATGGCTACTGGACGACACTGCCACGCGACCGACGTCCCGCCCTCTACCTCCACGGCCTTAGCCTGGGAGCGCTGCACTCCGACGGCTCCTTCGATATTTACGACGTCATTGGCGACGTCTTCGATGGCGCCTTGTGGAGCGGGCCGCCGTTCCGGAGCGAGACCTGGCGCTCTGCGACGGACCGTCGTGTGCCCGGTTCGCCAGCCTGGCTGCCACGGTTCCGCGACAGCTCGGTTATTCGCTTCACCGATCAGGAAAGCCGGCTGGAGGTGCCCGGACTGCCCTGGGGCCCCCTGCGCATCGCCTTCCTGCAGTACGCGAGCGACCCCATCGTGTTCTTCGAGCCGCAAATGCTGTACCGGGCGCCGGAATGGATGTCTTCTCCACGCGGTGCCGATATTTCCCCTAGTTTCGGCTGGATTCCTATCGTGACCATGCTCCAGGTAATCGCGGACATGCGGGCCGGTGACATAACGCCGCAGGGGCACGGACATAACTACGCGGCCGAAGATTATATCGACGCATGGGTTGCGCTGACCGAGCCCGCGGGCTGGACCGGGGAGGATACGAAACGCCTGAAGTCGCTGTTTGCAGAATGACTGCCGGAACGTCCCCCCATGTATCGGCGGGTCTGTTCGTGAACGTGGGTCAGCCCGTTGCTGCTGCCAGAGGTTCCGGGAGTGCCATGCCGGCGTACCCGCCGAGCGCCTTCTCCAATGCTGCAAGTAGCTGTCGCATGGTGCCGGTCAACAGCGCGAACTCTGCGTCGAGACGCGCGAGTGGATCCTCATCCGGGAAGTCTTCCTTGCTGTCCATCCCGACGAGCCTCAGTTTGCCGATACCGCCGTTCTCGTCGAGAGTACAGCTCAAGACGCCGTTGAACTCGATACCGAGGTGAGTCAGGCGCATACCTTCCCTGACGTGATTGCGGACGTTCGCATCCGCGAGGTCGATATCGACGCAGCGGATCGTCGCGCGCGTATCGGCAGGATCACACATGCGGCATTCTCCTCCGGGAGCAAACTGGCCTGCCGCGTCGCCGAGAAATATGCGCATCAGCAACTCACCGACAGGACGCCCGAACGCCAGTGGTGCTACGTCCAGCTCGCCCAGTGGCGCTCGAAGACGTTCGAGAAAATGCTCGGCCCGGGAATCCGAGAGCGTGTCGATGGCGATGATCCTCTCGGACGGGATTACGAAGCCGCTGGTTCTCTGGGACCGCACGAACGCCTTCGGCAGAAGCTCGTCACGCGTCTGTTCCCTGAGCTTGCGTTTCGCGCGACGCGTCGGTTCCTCCCCCGCGCGTTCCCGATACTCGTTGATCCTTACTTCCAGTGCGTCCTCGATCGCAGCTCTCGGCAGCAAACGCGCCTGCGTGCGCAGCCGCAGCAGATCGGCACCGTCAACGCGTCGGCTGAGCGAGGGGTCCGCGTCTCCCGCCGGCGATTCCCAGCCGGAACTCGCTTCCGACCATGCGCTACAAGGCTTGAATTCCGCGCTGGAAAGCAGTTGCGAGAGTGCCTGGTCCGATTCAGGCCATGCGCTGGACAAACGAAAGAAGCGAACACTGCGAAACATTGAAACTCCCGGTCTAGGATACAAAAGGGCGGGGAGTATCCGTTCTCGGCAGCGTCATGTCACCATTGAAAAACACCTGGAAGTGGTGTCCGTCCGCCCGATACCCTGAGGGCGGTAAACGAGGAGTTCCTGACCGGTCGTCGATGTGCGGCGCCGCCGCAAGCGTCTCCAACGAAGGTAACGGGAATTCGAGCGACGATCTTCAGTGCCACCGGCAGACTGAAGCGCTGTTGCCGGTGCGAAATTGGTGGAGGCGGCGGGAATCGAACCCGCGTCCGCAAGCCCTACGTTCCGTGATCTACATGCTTATTCCGCCATTGATCTCACTGTGGGCTACCCGACGGACAGGGAAGACCCACAGCCAGCTCTGTAAGGGTTTTAACGGTTCAGGCCCAGAGCATGCCCTTGCCGCGATCTTGTGTAGATGACCCCTGGATTCCGAACGCACAAGCACATCCGGTCAGAGGACACTAAGACTGGTTTTTAAGCAGCTAGTGCGTAGTTGTCGTCGTTGGCAACTATAGGTTTTACAGCTGGATTTACGAGGTGATCTGTCCCTCGGCATGCACCCGGAGTTTCGCGACCCACGTCGAAGCCATGTCGCCCCCAGTGTCGAGGAGCCGGGCCCATGCCCGGTTCCGTCGCTACAGTGTAGGGACGATCGGCGGAAATACAACCTGGCGTATCACGAAAGGGGTGGGTTGGATTTGGTGGTCGCTTGGTGATATTAGGATCAAGAATGTTCTACAAATGATTGATATTACAGATGTAGTGTTGTCCGTGGGACGGGCTCCGACAGCCTGCTGCCGGGAGTCGAGGAGGTGTCTAGCGGTTTGTCGATTTCAGCAGCCGGCCCTTCTCTCTCTGCCAGTCCTGCTCTTTCTTCGTGGCTCGTTTGTCATGTTGCTTCTTGCCCTTGGCAAGCCCGATCTCGAGCTTCGCGCGGCCTTGTTTGAAGTAGAGCTTCAGCGGAACGAGTGTGTAGCCCTTGCGCTCGACCGCGCCGATAAGCCGGTCGAGCTGCTGGCGGTGCAGCAACAGCTTCCGGGTGCGTGTCGGGTCCGGGTGGATGTGCGTCGATGCGGCGCTGAGCGGAGTGATATGCGCGCCCAGGAGCCAGGCCTCGCCTGATCGTATATGCACATATGCCTCCGTCAGCTGTGCACGGCCGGCCCTCAGGCTCTTTACCTCCCAACCCTGCAGTGCAAGGCCAGCCTCAAAAGATTCCTCGATGAAGAATTCGTGGCGCGCCCGCTTGTTGAGCGCAATGGTGCTCGAGGCTTTACCTGGTTTGGCGGCGGCGCTCATGGATCGGTGTAGCTTCCGGCTGGTTCTTCAAGGGCCGGCGATTATACGGCAGTCGCTTCGCGCAAGCCTCGTCCAGGGCGGGGGCCGTGACAGCCGGTCGCCTTCTGTTGTCAGTGATTTCATTTTGCTCCAGAATCCCCGCCTCTCCGGGCACTGAGACGAAGATGTTAAAAGAAGAAGCAGCCGGGAAGGCGCCACGTACGTCCCTCCATGGCCACTGGTCGTCCCGTATGGCGTTCATCCTTGCGGTAACCGGATCGGCCGTCGGGCTTGGCAATATCTGGAAATTCCCCTACCTGGCCGGCGTCAACGGCGGTGGCGCGTTCGTGCTCGTTTATCTTCTCTGCGTCATCGGCATAGGAATGCCGGTGATGATGTCCGAGATCCTGATCGGCCGCCGCGGCAGGCGGAACCCGGTCGCAACGATGGGCTTGTTGGGCGAGGAGGAGGGACGCTCGCGGCACTGGCGCCTGGTCGGCGGCATGGGTGTCCTCGCCGGTATCCTGATTCTCTCCTATTACAGCGTCATTGCCGGCTGGACCCTCGCATATACGTGGAAGAGCGCTGTCGGGACATTCGCAGGTGCTACTCCGGAGCTGGTCGGGGCCGCTTTCGACAGCTTCACGCAAAACGGGATTTCGGTCGCGATCAGCCACACGTTGTTTATGGCGATAACGATCTGGGTCGTGGCACGTGGTGTCGAACGCGGCCTCGAGCAGGCGGTGCGCTTCATGGTGCCGGCCCTGATGGTGCTGATGTTCGTTCTCCTTGGCTACTCGATCAACTCCGGCTATTTCTCCGCGGGGCTGGCATTTCTGTTCACACCCGACTTCGGCGCGCTGACCTGGGACAGCGTGCTGGTTGCCATGGGCCAGGCCTTTTTTACGCTGAGCATCGGTATGGGGGCCGTGATGGCCTACGGAGCGTATCTTCCGGGTGAAACCTCCATCACCGGCGTTTCGGCTGCTGTAGTGACTGCGGATACGAGCATTGCAATCCTGGCCGGGCTCGTGATTTTCCCGCTGGTGTTCGCGAACGGCCTGAATCCCGGCGAGGGTCCCGGGCTGGTCTTTTTTACCCTGCCGCTCGCTTTCGGCCAGATGACCGGCGGCGTGTTCTTCGGCACGATTTTCTTCGTCCTGCTCGTATTCGCGGCCTGGACTTCGGCGATAGGCCTGATGGAGCCGGCGGTTGCATGGCTGGTGGAAACTCACAACCGTACCCGGCCACAGGCTGCCACCATGGTGGGCGTGCTGATATGGGCGCTCGGGTTCGGCACGTTGCTGTCATTCGGCGCGCTCGCCGATTTCACGTTCTACAAGGGCACGATCTTCGACAACGTGGATCACCTGACGAGCAACATCATGCTGCCACTCGGCGGTGTCTTCATCACCGTGTTCGCTGCGTGGGCGATGTGCCGCAACTCGAGCGCGGAAGAGCTCCATGGTGCCGGTGCGATTTACAGGCTTTGGCGCTTCTCCGCCCGCTTTGTCGCGCCAATTGCAATCCTGTTCGTGTTCCTGAAAGCTGTCGGTGTGCTGCCGGAGTTTTCCTCCGTCGGATGATGCAGGGGACGTCATACAGGACACATGCGTAAGGTAAACCGAAGTGCTCTTGTTCCCTACACCGGGCGCGAGATGTTCAGCCTGGTGGATGACGTCGAGTCGTATCCGGAGTTTGTCCCATGGTGCAACGATGCGACGGTGGAGAGCCGCTCGGGCAATTCAGTCGTGGCGACGCTCGAGTTGCACAAGGGGCCCATCAGCAAGCACTTCACTACTCGCAACACCCGCAGGGACTTCGAGGCAATCGACATGGAACTGGTTGGCGGGCCTTTCCGCCAACTTTCCGGAGGATGGCGATTTCGGGACATCGAGGACCAGGGTTGCAGGGTCTCGCTGGAGCTGGAGTTCGAGTTCGAGAGCAGGCTGGTCGACATGATGTTCGGCGCATTCTTCAAGGAGGCGGGAGATTCGCTCGTAGATGCTTTCACCAAACGTGCAAGGGAAGTCTACGGCCCGCGGTGACCGCTGAATACATGACAGGGAACTGGCTATGTCAGGCGAGCCTCTGAGCATTGAAGTCGTTTTCGCGTTGCCTGAGCGGCAAAAGCTGGTGACAGTGACCGTCGAAGATGACGCGACTGTCGAGGATGCGATCGCACGTTCTTCCCTGGCTGACGCATTCCCCGACTGGAACCTGGCCGACTGCGCCGTCGGCATCTGGGGCAGACTTGTGGAACGCAACCAGAAGCTGCGCAGCGGAGATCGTGTGGAGATCTATCGGCCGCTCGAAATCGATCCACGTGAAGCCCGGCGTACGTTGGCGGCGCAGGGAAGGTCGATGGGCCAATCCACCCGCCAGGAAGTCTCTGCACAAGCCTCGCCCAAAAGATGCCGTCAGTGACTTGTACAGAGGTTCGTCAAGAGATTCGCTACAGGTCAGGCTCCAGTTCCTGGTCGTCCACGATCTCGCTAACGGTGTCGCCGTCGAAGTAAATCGAGACCCATCGCTTGAAGGTCGCTTCCTGGCGGCCGACCCTGAGGTAGTAGACGTAGTCCCACCGTTCCTCGTGAAACGGATCGTCGATCATCGGCGTGCCCAGCAGGAATCGCACCTGGTTGCGGGTCATTCCGACCTTTACCTGGTCGAGGTCGGACTGCTTTAGCAGGTTGCCCTGCGAGAGTGACGCCTGGTAGACGCAGCCCGTTGCAAGCGACAGTGTCATTATGGACAGTAAGGTAATAAAGAATTTTCGCACTGTGTCCTTCGCTTAAAGGTGTTCCGACTATCCCTGCATGGCGGGTCCCGCAGGTGACGCTCCACTACCAGTTCGGTGGAGCGACCCTTCCATCTGGGTCATAATAGGCGCGGATCATACCTGCTCGCCCCCGGCCGCGGTAGTTGCGCCGGGATCGTCCTGCAACGAGGACCCCACTGCATGTTTCAACGTCAGGAATTGCGCAAAGCCGGGCTCAAGGTAACCTTGCCACGAGTAAAGATTCTGGAAATCCTCGAGAGCAACCGCCAGCGTCACCTGAGCGCGGAAGATATCTACAAGGAACTTCTGGAAACCGGTGAGGATATCGGCCTTGCGACGGTGTACCGCGTACTGACGCAGTTTGAGACCGCGGGTCTCGTGAAACGCCACAACTTCGAAGGCGGGCATTCCGTGTTCGAGATGGATGAAGGCGAGCATCACGACCACATGGTATGCGTGGAAACGGGTGATGTCATAGAGTTCATGAACGACGAGATTGAACGACTGCAGCGCGAGATCGCGAAAGAGCACGACTTCGAACTGATCGACCACAGCCTTGTGCTCTACGTTCGCCCGCGCAAGAAGAGCGAGAATAACTGAGACTTCCCGAAAGACTTGCAGGCGCCCACGTGGGCAACCGGACTTGGCGGCGCTAGCATGGTGACACTCGCAGGAGCCCGCCGTGCGGGCGCGGCCGGGAACTCCACCGCGTCTGCGAGTCCAGGAAGGGACCAGGACCCGCGATCGCTTTCAATCTCCGTTCGGCGTGGGCCTACCGGGCCGCGGTCCCGGTCTGCAGCATCTCTGCAGCGTGTTCACGCGTGCGTTTGGTTATCTTCACGCCGCCGAGCATTCGCGCGAGTTCCTCGACGCGCTCTCCTTCGCCGAGTTCCGCTATTTCGGTCTGCGTCGACTTGCCGTCGCTCAGCTTGCTGATACGAAAATGATGATCAGCCAGGCTTGCGACCTGCGGCAGGTGGGTCACGCAGAATACCTGGCGGGTCTCGCTCAAGCCCTTTAACCGCCGGCCGACCATTTCGGCGACCCCGCCGCCCACGCCGCTGTCGACCTCGTCGAACACCATTGTCGGTATTTCACTGCCGTCGCTCCCGATGACCTGTATCGAAAGACTCATGCGGGACAGTTCACCGCCAGATGCGATTTTTGACAGAGGCATGGGCACCTGTCCCGGATTCGCACTAATCAGGTATTCGACTTCTTCCAGGCCTGAGGCTCGTGCTTCCTCTTCGTTCAAAGACAAAAGTGAAACCTCGAACATACCATCGGGCATCCCTAGCCCCTGCATCGCCTCTGTTACCCTGGCGCCGAACCTGGTGGCTGCTTTCTCGCGTTCTCCCGAGAGCAGGGTCGCCTGCTTCAGGTAGTTGGCGTTTGCATCTGCGGCGTCCTTCGCGAGCCTTGCGCCCGTAGCTTCAGCGTCCTGCAGCTCGTCGAGTTGCGTGTGCAGCCGGTCCTTTAGCGCAATCAGCTCGCATGCCTCGACGCGGTGTTTGCGCGCCACCGCCTGTATCGCATCGAGGCGATCCTCGACCCAGTCGCGACGCGCGGGGTCCACTTCCAGGGAGTCGCTGTAACGGTGCAGCGCATCGGCTGCCTCGGAGACCTGGATCGCGGCCTCCTTGAGCATCGCCTGCACTTCCTTCAGCTCGGCATCGATTTCACTGCCGGAATCCAGCTCGTGACATGCCGACGCCAGCAGGCTTTGGGCGTTGGCGGTGTCATCGTCGTAGATCGATTGCAATGCGCGGGTGACGCCTTCGGCAAGCACACCGCTCATTTTCAGTCGCTGGCGCTCTGACTGCAGCGACTCGAACTCGTCAGGGGCAAGGTCGAGCGCATCCAGCTCCTGCGCCTGGAATGAGAGCAGGTCGAGGCGCGCGGCCCGGTCGCTTTCGGCCTGTTCGAGTTGCCTGAGCCTCTCCTGCAGGGCTTTCCATTTGCCGAACGCTTCCGCGGTCGAGACTCGCAGTTCCTGGAGGCCGCCGAAATGATCCAGGAGGTCACGCTGCACGCTGCGGCGCCCCAGCGACTGGTGAAAGTGCTGCCCATGGATGTCGAGAAGCATTTCTCCCAGTTCCTTCAGGCTTTGGAGCGGCACATTATTGCCGTTGATGAACGCGCGGGACCGTCCATCCTCTCCGATCACGCGGCGCAGCAGGCATTCGTCATCAGCATCCACAGCCTGCTCTGCCAGCCATTTCCGCGCCGCAGCGTGTCCGGAGACGTCGAAGTCGGCGCTGAATTCAGCGCGTTTGGCTCCGCTACGCACGAGGCTCGCACTGCCGCGCTCGCCTAGCACCAGGCCGAGCGCGTCGACGAGAATGGATTTGCCTGCGCCTGTCTCGCCGGTCAGCACTGTCATACCGGGACCGAACTCGACCTCGATGGTATCGATGATGGCGAAGTTCCGGACCTGCAGGCGTGTCAGCATGGTAGTGGCCCGATCAATCGCGTGGACCCCCTCTGACACGGCTGTCGCGGCCCCAGTGCAGCTTGGAGCGCAGGATTTCGAAGTAGTCGTAACCCGGCGGGTGAATCAACGTGATGCGGCAGTCGGACTCGTCAATTACCAGGCGGTCTTCGGCGTTCAGGTCGCCTAGCATCTGGCCGTCGACCGTCACCTCCGCACGTGCCACGCTCGATGGCAGCAGCCGCACCTCGATCCGGTGCCGCGACGGTATGACTATCGGCCGGTCGCTGAGCGTGTGCGGGCAGACCGGCACGACGACGACGGCATCCAGTCCCGGCTCCATAATCGGGCCGCCGCAGCTCAGCGCGTAGGCGGTCGATCCGGTGGGCGTCGATACGATGAGGCCGTCGCCCGAGTGCGTATTCACATAGCGCCCGGCGATGCGGGTTTCGAAATCCACCATCCGCCCGGTCTCGCGCCGCTGCATAACTACGTCGTTCAGGGCTGCCGCCGACTTCACGCCGTTTCCGGGAGAGAGAATCTGCGCGCGCAATAACAGGCGCGTTTCGCGCGTGTACTCGCCGTCAAGCACCTTGTCCAGGCTATGCAACATTTCATCCGGCGTTACGTCGGCGAGGAAACCGAGCCGGCCCCGGTTGATCCCCAGCAGGGGAACCGCTTTTTCGCCCCCAATGGCCGCCGCATACAGCATCGTTCCGTCACCGCCCACGGCAATGATGAGGTCTGCGCGAACGGCGATCTCGTTTTCCTGCACCGTTTTCACCGGCGCCTGAAGGCCCGCGGCGGGAGATGCGATCACATCGACGCCGGCGTTGACGAGATGCTTTGCCAGAGCGCTCATCGGTTCGGCGACGCGTACATCGTCCGATCGTCCGACGAGCGCCACCGTGCTGAATTCTCTACCCATGTGCGAGTCAAATCCGTCGAGCGATGAGCCAGGCGCGCAGACGATCCCGGCGGGAGCACGATTGTTGCAAACCCTTGACCCACCGCCAAGCCGTTGTTAGCTTTTTGTTTTCTGGCGGGAAGTTGCAGGTTACGTAACTGGTGCACCCCGTCGCAAATAATGAAACATTGTCGCGGCGCTTTTTTCCCGTCTGGCGGCGTTCGGCTCGGGTGTCCTGCTTCGCTCTAACGCGTCCATCCCTGGATGCGTTGCCGGTCGCGAAATCGCGCGACGATGTCCTATTACGTACGACGGGGTACACTAGCGCATGAACTCCGAGACAAGCCAGAGCGGGCCTTTACCAAATGAACGCGCCCAGTACCTCCTGAAGGTACTGATCCAGCGTTTCATCCGGGACGGCCAACCGGTTGGCTCAAGAACCCTGTCGCGCGATTCCGGGCTCGACCTGAGTCCCGCCACGATCCGAAACGTGATGGCCGACCTCGAGGAGTTGGGCTTCGTCTCGTCCCCTCACACGTCCGCCGGCAAGGTTCCAACCCCGCGGGGCTATCGACTGTTCGTCGATACCCTGGTCCGCTACAAGCAGCCGAAGAACGACGAGATCCGCAAGCTGCAAGCGCAGTTCGAGAAGCAGTTCCACAATTCCGACGAGATGCTGGACGCCGTCTCTAACCTGCTTTCGAAGATCACCAGCATGGCAGGCGTCGTCACCATCCCGCGGGCGCACCAGGCTCTCTTGCGCCAGATCGAGTTCCTGCCGCTTTCGGAGAAGCGTGTTCTCGCGATCCTCGTCATCAACGATCGCGAGGTACAAAACCGCATCCTGCACATCGAGCAGGAGTACACGGCGACGGAGCTGCAGCGGGCCGCGAACTACATAAATGAAAACTATGCCGGTACCGACCTCCTGCAGATTCGCGAGCGGCTCATTTCCGATCTCGAAAGCACACGGGATTCGATGAACCGGGCGATGCACGACATCATCGCCGTGGCGCAGGCCGCAATGCACGAAACCACGCCAAAGAACGAGTTTCTGCTCGCCGGGGAAACCAACCTGATGGATTTTGCCGAGCTGTCGGACCTCGACACTCTGCGACGGCTGTTTGAGGCTTTCTCGAGGAAACGCTTCATGCTCGACCTGCTCGACCGTAGCATTAACGCGAAAGGGGTGCAGGTTTTCATAGGGGAGGAATCCGGCTTCCAGATCCTCGACAACTGCAGCGTCGTAACCGCTCCCTACAACGTCGACAGGGAAACGATCGGCGTACTCGGTGTGATCGGCCCCACGCGCATGGCCTACGACCGGGTGGTGCCGATCGTCGACGTCACGGCCCGATTGCTGGGAACAGCACTCAAAGCAGCAATAACCTAGGTCTCCGGCGGTCGAGGGTGCCTGCCGGCCTTGATATTTGCGGCGAGGTCCCCAAACTCCCACAATCTTCGGATGCCCCGCTATGCATCGATGGGCCGGGCTCCGCCAGACACCTTTGGTATTCGGCCGGGTTTCGACGATCTCGTCGCCTTCCCGATTCGATTATGGAGCGAGTGAACCACATGAGTGTGAACCCTGATTCTTCGGACGATCAGCATTTCGACAAGCCCGCGAACGGTGCCGACGGAGCGGAAAGTGCCGCCGCGGAACCTGCCGGCGCCCGATCTGGTGAAGGTACAACCCCGGACGAAACGGATATCACAGCGTTGAAGGCGCAGGCGGAGGAAAACTGGGACAAGTACCTGCGTGCCGTCGCAGAGCTGGACAACGTGCGCAAGCGGGCCGCCAGGGACATCGAAAATGCCCGCAAATTTGCACTGGAGCGTTTTGCCACGGAACTGCTGGCGGTGCGCGACAGCCTCGAAATGGGGCTGCAGGCCGCCGAAGGGGCCGCCGCCGCCGACATCATCGAAGGCAGCAAGACGACGCTGAGGCAGCTGGCGGCGACAATGGAGCGCTTCGGGGTCGCTGAAGTCGATCCACAGGGCGAGCCATTCGATCCGAACCTGCATGAGGCCATGACCATGCAGCAGTCAGCAGAAGTGGAGCCGAACACCGTCGTTACCGTGTTCCAGAAGGGTTACACCCTGAATGGCCGGCTGCTGCGCCCGGCAAGGGTGGTAGTCGCGGCAGCTCCGGAGACCGACAGCTGAAGAGATAAGGGGCCTTCTGGGGCCGGTGCGCTTGAAATACATGGGCCAAACCCCACGTCAGGGCAAGATTTGAACAATTTTCAACAGTTTTCCGAAGAGTTTTGGGAGATAGGACATTATGGGTAAAGTGATCGGTATCGACCTGGGTACCACAAATTCCTGCGTCGCGGTCATGGAGGGCGGGAAGCCCAAGGTGATCGAGAATAGCGAGGGCGATCGCACTACACCGTCGATCGTCGCGTTCAGCAAGGATGGCGAAGTTCTCGTCGGCCAGTCGGCAAAGCGCCAGGCTGTCACGAATCCGAACAACACCCTGCACGCAGTGAAGCGCCTCATCGGGCGACGCTATGAAGACGAGGTCGTGCGT
>DATGQI010000142.1:0-8725 GCA_035304285.1 Woeseiaceae bacterium | reverse complement strand
GCATCGGTCACCTGCGGCTGATCGACATCTCCGACACGGACGATGGCCCGGGTATGGCCAAGCCGGAATTGGCAAGGCTCGGGGAGCTCAACATCGGCTCGTGTCTCGTTATCGGTTTTACCGTACGCGATGAACTCGCGGGATTCCTCGCATTGGCGAATGAACGCCCGGTAGAGTGCTGGGATGCCAGCCTGCATTTGCTGATGAAGCTCATTGGTGCCTCGCTCGCATCGGGGCTCGAGCGCATGCGCACCCTTGCGGCACTCGAGGAACTGGAGGAGCGCAACCGGCTCGTCAACCTGACGGCCAACGACGGGATCTGGGATTTCGACGGCCAAACGAAACGGATAGAGCTGTCACGACGCTGGAAGGAGATGCTCGGTTACGACCAGGACCGCGACGACGTTCTGCCGGACTGGTACCGCCTTGTGCATCCCGACGATATGGCGCGCGTCCAGGCAAAGATGCGGGAACACCTGGAGGGCAAGACGGTGTTTTTCGAAAGCGTGCACCGCATGAAGCACCAGAATGGCGAGTGGCGCTGGATGACCAGTCGCGCCAAGGCGCGCCAGGACGACAAGGGACGTCTCATTCGCCTGCTGGGCGTCGAAGTAGACATCACGGAACGCAAGCTCTATGAAGAAGCGCTGTTCCGGGAGAAGGAAAGCGCCCAGATTACGCTGCGTTCGATTGGCGACGGCGTCGTCACCACCGACGCCAACTGCAACGTCGAGTACATAAACCCGGTCGCGGAAGAGCTGACCGGCTGGAAGGTTGACGATGCCAGCGGCAGGCCTATCGACGATATCTTTCGCGGTTTCCACGAGGAAACCTGCGAGCCGCTAGAAAATCCGCTGTCAGTGTCGATCCGCCGCGATCGCTCGATCAAGTCGGTCCGGCCGACACTGCTGATCCGGCGGGATGGCAATGAACTCTATATAGAGAGCACCGCATCGCCGATCCGGAACGGCAAGGGTGAGGTCACCGGCGGCGTGCTGGTCTTCCACGACGTCAGCGAGTCGCGTGAACTCAACCGGCGGCTCAGCTATCACACGAGTCACGACATTCTCACCGGTCTGGTCAACCGGCGGGAATTCGAGAACCGCCTGGAGCGCGCGCTGAAGAGCGCCCGCGCCCGCGAAACATCCTATGCACTTTGTTACCTGGACCTCGACCAGTTCAAGATCGTCAACGATTCCTGCGGGCACAGCGCGGGCGATGCCCTGCTGGGCCAGCTTGGTGCATTACTGAAATCGAAGATCCGCTGGCGCGATACGCTGGCACGCCTCGGAGGAGATGAGTTCGGTGTTCTACTGGAAAGCTGTAGCCTGGACGAGGCGATGCAGACGGCCGAGATCCTCCGCGCAGCGATAGGTGATTTCAAATTCCTCTGGGATGACCGCAGCTTCCGTCTCGGCGTGAGCATCGGCGTAGTGCCGATCACCGCGGACAACGAGGACGTTGCTTCGCTGATGAGCGCCGCCGACAGCGCATGTGCCGCCGCCAAGGAGGCAGGCCGCAACCGGATTCACAGCTTTCTCGAAAACGACATCGACCTCATGCGCCGGCGCCGCGAAATGCAATGGGCTGCCCGCATCAACAATGCGCTGGACGAGGATCGCTTCGAACTGTTCAGGCAGACCATCCAGCCGCTGCAAACCGCGGAAGATGGGGCGCATTACGAGCTGCTGCTGCGGATGCGGGATGAGACCGGCGGCATCGTCGCACCCGGGTTGTTCATCGAGGCCGCGGAGCGCTACGGGATCACTCCGAGCATTGACCGCTGGGTGATCAAGAACGCGTTCCGCTGGCTGGTTTCGGAAGCGGATGAGCGAGAGCGCCTGAGCCTTTGTTCCATAAACCTGTCGGGGCAGAGCCTCGGCGACGAAAAGTTTCTTCCATTCGTCATCGATCAGTTCCAGATGAGCGGGCTCGATGCCACCAAGATTTGCTTCGAAATAACCGAAACAGCCGCGATAGCCAGTTATTCACAGGCAAACCGCTTCATCAACGCCCTGAAGGAGCTCGGTTGCAAGTTCGCGCTGGATGATTTCGGAACCGGGCTGTCCTCGTTCGGTTACCTGAAGCATTTCCCCGTGGACTTTCTCAAGATTGACGGCAGCTTCGTGAAGGAAATACTCCACGACCCGATCGACCGCGAGATGGTGCGATCGATCAACGAAATTGGACACCTGACCGGCAAGCAGACGATCGCCGAGTTCGCCGAGAACGAAGAGATCATTACGATGCTTCGCGGCATGGGCATCGACTACGCCCAGGGTTACGGAGTGGCGGAACCGAAGCGGGTCACGCGCGCGGTCGCATAGCAAAAACGGACCTGCAGGAGCCCGCCACGCGAACGATTGAAAGTCGCTGCGTTGGTGGTGGATGCGCGGTTTAGTCCCTCGTTGAAACGGCTCGACTGGCACCTGTAGGAGCCCGCCATGCAGGCGAGTTCGCAGGTCCTGCAAGCTACGTCGCATTTCGCTCGCATGGCGAGCTCCTACATCCCCGAGCCGAACCGCATCGACAGATCGATTGCCTCGATGTTCTTGGTCAGAGCTCCGACAGATATATAATCCACCCCGGTTTCCGCAACGGTCCTCACCGTCGACAGGGACATATTCCCGGAAGCCTCCAGCACTGCCGGCGGATCGCCGTCCTTGCGATTCACCGCTACCGCCTCCCGCAGCTGTTCGACGCTGAAGTTGTCTAGCAGCAATCGCTCGGCCCCCGCCTGCAAACCCTGCCGCAGTTCGTCGATCGACTCGACCTCGACCTCGACCGGAACTCCCGGGTGCAGTCGGCGTGCCTCGCCGACCGCCGTGGCAATGCCCCCGGCGCCAAGGATGTGGTTTTCCTTGATCAGTATCGCGTCGTACAGGCCAAAACGGTGATTCACGCCGCCGCCGCATCGCACAGCATACTTCTGCGCGAGCCGCAGGCCCGGAATGGTCTTGCGGGTATCGAGAATCTTCGCGCGGGTGCCGGACACTGCTTCCACGAAGCGGGCGGTGGTTGTCGCCGTTGCAGAAAAGACCTGGAGAAAGTTGAGAGCCGTGCGTTCGCCGCTGAGCAGCGGCCGGGCAGGCCCTCGCAGGACGGCCACAGTCGCACCGGCGGCGACTTTATCGCCATCCCCGGCGGCCCATTCGATGACGATCCGCGAGTCGAGCCGACGATACACTTCGTCCACCCACGGTCGTCCGGCTTGCACCATGAACTCCCGGGCGACGATCGCCGCCTCGGCCGTTGCTTTCTCCTCGATCAGGGCGGCCGTGAGGTCGCCGGCACCCAGATCCTCGGCAATCCCGAGAGCGACGTTCTTTTCGATTTCGGCCTGTAACTCGTTCATCGCGGCTCTGATGGCAGGGGTCGATGGGCTCTATCATAAGGCCGGTGTCCGGAACGCGCGCAAATAAAAGCCCGGCACGATCCAACGTGCCGGGCTCCGGTC
Organism: Woeseiaceae bacterium; assembly: GCA_035304285.1. Lineage (GTDB taxonomy): Bacteria > Pseudomonadota > Gammaproteobacteria > Steroidobacterales > Woeseiaceae > IDS-8. The sequence goes on along the minus strand of DATGQI010000142.1, from coordinate 5,268 downwards.
TTGCGACGTTACATGAAGAAACCGTGGCCGGCTCCGACCATGCACATGATCATCGGGATCGAGAGCAGCGTATTGGTTCGCGATGCGAGAAACGCGGTGCGTTTCGCCTTGCCGATTTCTTCGGCACCCGCTTCGACGAGTCCCAGAATTTTCTTCTGGTTCGGCCAAATGAGAACCCAGACGTTAAACAGCATGATGGTGCCCAGCCAGGCGCCCATGCCGATAGTGAGCGAGTAGGGATCGACAGGGTCCGTCAGCATCCCGAGCGCGAAGGCATCGTCCAGCAATCCGCGGTGCAGGAGAAATGCCGCGCCCGTAAGCCAGGTGGCGACGGCGCCCCAGCGGAACCATGCCAGAGCGCGAGGCGCTACATACTTCGTGATTCCGGCGCCGCCGGGACCGCCGGTGTCGCTGGCAGCATGTGCGAGCGCCGGAACCTGCACGAAATTGAAATAGTAGAGAATGCCGATCCAGGTAATTCCCGAGAGCACGTGCAGCCAGATCATGACCGAATTCACCGGGATGACGCCGACGATGTGATCGCCCATGGTCACCAGCACAAGGATAATTGCCAGGACCACACCTGCGATGATGGTGCCGGCAATGGAGTTCAAAGGATTCATGTATCGTTTCTCCCAGGGGATTATTGTTTGTTGTTGTCCCGATTCTTTTTCTGGTTGGCTTAATCGAGGCGCGACCATTATAAGGTGCGTGTTCCGCAAAAGCAGGTCCGGTTGCGGCAAGGGTAAAGCGTTCCGGATACGTCAATCAACATTAATAAACAAGCATATCTAGTTGAATCAACAGTAATTGATGCATCGAATTCGTAACCTGACCGGAATCGAACGGATGGCGAAGGACACGCGTACAATGGCACCCGCGATGACTAGGGAAAACCCGGGGCGACGACAACAGGGAATGCGGCTTTGCATCGCAGCGATCCTGGTGCTCGGGCTTTCAAGCTGCACCGCCATGCTCCTTGGCGGCGGGAACAGTGATGGGACTCGCCTCGGCGGCGACCAGCGCTCCGCTAGCCAGGCCTCCGCCGATCGCGCTCTTGCCTCGAGGGTAAGCAACAGGTTGAAAGACGATTCGGTTCTGGGGCAGTACGACCTGCGAATCGAAACGGTGAACCGGCGGGTGATTCTGCACGGAACGGTCGGGAGCTACGAGGCGCGCGAACGCGCAATACGTCTGGCGGGTGCCGTTGACGGCGTGGAGCGTGTCGACAGTCGTTTGAGGATCGGAGGAACTTGAGCCGATTGACGGGGGTCGTAAGAGAAGTCACTGGAAGTATCGTTTCAGTCCCTGAGTCTGCGGGACGAATTAATCAACTCGGCAGGTAAGACAACGTGGATGTAAAGGAAAGAATCGAGCAGCAGTTGAAGGAAAACAAGGTGCTGCTTTACATGAAAGGCACTCCCGATTTTCCGCAGTGCGGCTTTTCGGGACAGACTGTGATGGCCCTCAAATCCATCGGGCAGCCTTTTGCTTATGTGAACATATTCGAGGACCCGGAAATTCGGGAAGGCCTGAAAACTTACTCCAACTGGCCGACATTTCCACAGCTCTACGTCAATGGCGAACTGATCGGCGGCTGCGATATCGTGGTGGAGATGTACAAGTCCGGCGAGCTGCAGCAACTCATGGCGGAGAATGCGGTCTAGCGACCTTCGCCGAACGTTTCCCCATTTTGCATCGCGTCTTCCATTACCTGGAAGTCTTGCTGCCGCGCGGATTCGAACACGCTGCGGAAGCGGTTGACGATCTCGCAGAAAACGTCTGCCGTGATCTCCGCGTCATAGGCGGCGGAGTGGGCCTGGCTTTCATCCCACTTCAGTCCCGCCGCATGTACAGCGCGCGAGAGGACGGTCTGCCCGAAGGCGACACCACACAACGTGGCGGTGTCGAAGCTGCTGAACGGGTGAAACGGATTACGCTTTATTTTGGTTCTCTCGATCGCCTCGTTCAAAAAGGCAAGGTCGAAAGAAGAATTATGGCCAACCAGGATTGCCCGCGAGCATCCTTGCGCGCGTACTGCATTCCTTACGTCACGAAAGACCCGCTGCAGCGCGTCGCGCTCATCTATCGCCGGACGTAACGGGTGGTTGGGATCGATGCCGATGACCGCAAGTGACGCAGGTTCCATGTTTGCGCCGTCGAAGGGCTTCACGTGGTAGCGGATGGTCTTGCCACGGGTCAACGTTCCATCTTCATGCGCATCCACGAAAACCGCTGCAATCTCGAGCAGAGCATCTGTCCGTGAGTTGAAACCGCCGGTTTCGACATCGACCACTACCGGAAGAAAACCGCGAAAGCGTTCACAGATCGCAAAGGGTTTCATCGAGAGAACCTTATCAGATCGAAACCCGTTATGTCGCGCGGCGAAGTTATCGGGTGTCGGGAGGATCCGGCAGCTGCTTGTCCATGACCAGGTCCATCGTCAGACTGACCCCGAACCCGGTAATGTCCGTTGCGATAGCCCCGAGTCCCCCTTTGCGTTTCGATGCGCTGAGGTCCACATGAATCCAGGGGATGTCGCTGTCAACGAACTCGTTCAGGAACGTCGCGGCCAGGATGTGATCGCCTCCCGCTTCCGGCGTGCATTGCTTGATGTCGGCGACCTCGCTCTCCAGTTCGTCCAGGAACTCTTTCCCTTGCGGAAATGGCCAGACGCGCTCGCCGCTGTCGCGGCCGGATTTCTTCAGTATCGGATGCCAGTCCGGACGGTTCGTGAAAACGCCACTGTAACCGCGGGTAATCGCATTGATGCAGGCTCCGGTCAGCGTGGCATAGTCGATGATGAGCCGGGGTTTTTCCCTGCAGGCAAAAACGAGAGCATCCGCAAGTGCGAGACGTCCCTCGGCATCCGTATGCACGACTTCGATCGTCTTGCCGTTCGCAGCCGTAATGACGTCCTGCGACTTGTAGGCACCGGGTCCGATCCGGTTCTCGGTAATCGGCATCCAGCAGTCGACGGCATGCGGGTACCCGAGTTCCGTCATCGCCAGCAGTGCTCCGGCGGCGACTGCGCTGCCGCCCATGTCGATGTGCATGTCCGCCATCGAGAGAAACGGCTTCAGGTTGTTCCCGCCGGTATCAAAAATGATGCCCTTGCCGACGAGGCTGACGGCCGGCGTATCGGTAGCGGCAGCAGGCCGGTACTGCAACCTGACGATGCCAGCGCTTTGATCCTGGTTGCCTTGCGCTACGGCCAGGAATGCTCCTGCACCCATTGACTCGAGTTCGCGGACGCCATACTTCTTGAAGCGCCAGCCGTACTCCTTCGAAAGCTTGCGCAAGAACGCGATGTACTCAGCGGCGTCCAGCTTGTTCGGAGGCATCGCCGTCAGCCAGCGCGCGAGATTATTGCCGCGCGCCTCGGCCTCAACCCGGCTTAGATCCACGCGGTCGCGAAGCCCGAGGATGCGAATACTGCTGATTCGTTGCGGCTTCGCCTTCGTCTTGAATTCCGCCAGATTGAAGGCCGATGCCAGGGCAGCGGTCGTGAGATGTGACGTGATGCGTTCGGCGTGATCGTCACTGAATCCCGTCACCAGGATGCCGAGATTGCCGCCGGGTTCGGACGCCGCGGCCGCCACCATCTTCCGCGCGAACGAAAGCAGATCGAATGTTTCGCCTTTTGCCGCGACAGTGCCGACCAGCAGCAGGGACTGACGCTTGTTGTTGATGCGGGTTCTCACCGCCGGTGCGTTCCCCGGCGAACGCCGCCTCATCAGCGCCTGGACCTTGTTGCCCTGCGGGATGTTTCGCCATGCGGCGGAGGGTACTTTTTCCGGCAGCACGACCAGCAACTGGTCGAGGCTCGCTATTGCTGCGCCGGTGGGGACCGCCGTTACCTGCGTGATTTTTATGCGGCTTTTTTCCTGTCCCTTCGTGTACATGCTTGCAAGGGACTCATGTTCCATTTCAGCTGCCATTTCAACACTAACCTTTCCGGGCCTGTTGGGCCATAATACGCGACTCAAACGTACGTCGCCGGTGATCAACGAATCCCGGTTCGCCGTTTTCGGCAATACCCCACCCGCGGTGCAGTGCATCATTCAGTGGATACCCGGTGCATGGACAATTGCAGGGACAACTTTATTCATGATCTTATGGGCGCTTTATGACCGACCTATCTAAATACTGGGGCAGATTCGACGACATCGATCCGACCGAGACTCGCGAATGGCTGGAATCGATCGATTCAGTGCTGCAGCAGCACGGGCCGGAGCGTGCGCATTTCCTGCTCAACCAGGTCATCGATTTCGCCCGACGCTCCGGCGCGTATCTTCCGTACAGTCCGAATACCGCGTACCTGAACACGATTGCGACAGGCCGGCAGCCGGAATACCCGGGGGATCGCTCGATCGAGCAGCGTATCGAGTCCTACATACGCTGGAACGCCATGGCCATGGTGGTAGAGGCGAACCGGGAGAGTTCGGAGTACGGCGGCCATATTGCGAGCTATGCGTCGTCCGCAACGTTATACGAAATCGGCTTCAACCACTTCTGGCGCGCGCCGACGGAAGAGCATGGCGGCGACATGGTTTTCCTGCAGGGTCACTCATCGCCCGGGTTCTATGCGCGGGCTTACCTGGAAGGGCGGTTGGACGAGCAGCAACTGGGCCGCTTCCGCAAGGAAGTCGGCGGCGGGCTCTCGTCATACCCTCATCCGTGGCTGATGCCGGATTTCTGGCAGTACCCGACTGTCTCGATGGGACTGGGCCCCATGATGGCGATTTACCAGGCACGCTTCATGCGGTACCTGGAAAACCGCGACATGATCCCGGCCAGCGATCGAAAGGTGTGGTGCTTCCTCGGCGACGGCGAAATGGACGAGCCCGAGTCGATGGGCGCTATCACGATGCCGGTGCGCGAAGGGCTGGACAACCTCATATTCGTGGTGAACTGCAACCTGCAGCGGCTGGACGGGCCGGTGCGCGGCAACGGCAAGATCATCCAGGAACTGGAAGCGGCATTCGGCGGTGCCGGCTGGAACGTCATCAAGGTCATCTGGGGCTCGCGCTGGGATCCTCTGCTTGCCCGGGATCACAGCGGGCTGCTTCGCCGCGTGATGGAAGAGTGCGTGGACGGCGAGTACCAGAATTTCAAATCCAAGGACGGCGCCTACGTGCGCGAGAATTTCTTTGGCCGTTATCCCGAGACCAAGGCAATGGTTGCGGATATGTCCGACGAGGAGATCTGGCGCCTGAATCGCGGCGGGCATGATCCGCTGAAGGTGCATGCTGCCTACCACAGCGC
>DATGQI010000141.1:0-2387 GCA_035304285.1 Woeseiaceae bacterium | reverse complement strand
CCGGCTTGTAGCGCTCGATGACATCTTCCATTTCGTCGTGCGCGCTTTCACGGTAGTCCGTGACGCCGTTATAGCGAATACGCTCTTGCTCCTGCCACTCCCGAATCGTGCCGAGATGGGTGTCGAGATCACGCCGGTTGTGCACCTGCATGAGGTCGATCACTCCGGCGTTCATCAGCTCTGCGGAGCGTTGCATCTGGCGTTCGCCCGATGCCTTGCCGTCAGTCCACACCTTGGTTGCCAGGAAAAGCCTGTCGCGGTTGCCGCTCGCCTCGAGCACGTCGCCGATGACCTGTTCCGATCGGTTATACATGGGCGAGGTGTCGATGAGGCTGCCGCCGTGTTCGACGAGAAGGTCCACGATTTGCCGTCGCAGGCTAATCTCCTCCGGCGAGTTCTCGACATCGAATACCTGCCAGGTGCCGAGGCCAATGACCGGCAATGCTTCGCCGGACACCGGAATCTTCCGGGTCATCATCGATTCGTCCTCCGCGAGCGAAAGCGCCGGCAGCAGGCCGGCTGCCATTGCCAGCTTGATGACGTCGCGCCTGGTCCAAATCTCAGTGCCGCTCATGCAAAGTCTCCGTAAGCCTCAGGTCCCGTCGGCGGTATTCCCGCCCGATCCAGAGGACGAGCAAGGCCCACGCAACGGCGATGGGTATACATACCAGCGAAACTCCCGTCAGCCCGATCCCGGCCAGCGAACGAATCGTCCACGTGGCAAACACATCACCACCCCGCCATACCGCGGTCTCTATGAAATTCTTTGCCTTGTACTTGGCTTCCCGCGAAACCACGGAGTAGAGCATGTCGCTTGCCGGTTTCGTCAGGCCGTACGCCAGGCCGCGCCGAAGCACCTGGAACACCGCTATGACCAGGAAGACCGGGTTCGCTGCCAAAAGTGCGAAAGCGACGGCCGACACCACCGGCAGAACCGCAAGCGTCATGCCGATGCCGATCCTTTGCACTGCGAATTTTACGACCAGGAGCTGGCCGATGAAAGAAAGTGCGTTCGACGCGGCATCTATCAGGGCGAAAATGCGTGTCTGCTGGTCCGTGTCCGGGAAGCTGACGCTGACGAGTTGCGCCATGTACATGTACATTGCTCCACCGAGAAACATCGCGCAGAGCATCGCTGCCGCTATCGCAGCGAGATAAGGCGTCGTCAGCACGAGTTTGATGCCGCCGAACGCGCTGCCGCCGAGGGGCCGGGAAGCTTCCGGCGCCGGCGCGGTGCCGCCATCCGTATTTTGCAATGACCAGCGGCGTAGCCGGTGCACGCAGTAGACGGAAAAGGCGAGCAAGGCCGCAGACAGCAGCAGCAGGTTTTCGAAGCCTATCGGCACTACCAGCACGCTGGTGACGAGCGGGCCCGTGAACGCGCCTGTACTGCCACCGGCGGAAATGATTCCAAACAGCCGCCGGCTTTGTTCCGTGGACCAGATGTCGGCCATGAAGCTCCAGAAAACCGACACCACGAACAGGTTGAAGACGCTCAGCCAGACGAAGAACGAGCGAGCCGCCCAGACGCGGGCAAGCTCGTTGTCCATGAACCACGTGAACAGGACGAAGAACAGCAGGACATTCGTGATAAAAAAGTAATAAACCCACGGCAGGAAGGTCCGCCGTCGGTACCTCGACGCGATCCAGCCAAATACCGGTGTGGCCAGTATCATCACGGCGAATGTACCGGTGAAAAGCCATGGGATGTTCTCGACACCGCTGACGATAGCCATCGTCTCGCGCACCGACCGCAGCATGTAGTAGGCAGATAGCAGGCAGAAGAAATAGACGAAAGACCATGCAACCGCAATGAACTCCCGTGGCTTGATGCCGAAGACGCGGAGGGAGAAGGGGACTTGGTCGTCGGCGCGGGTCAGCGTCATGTTTTATCAGGAGTCTGGGAAGGCGTCAGCAAGGTGAGCGCCGGCACAAGGGCGCATATTGTACTATCGGTGCGGCGAATTCATCTTCCAGGTGGTCCTGTCCCCGGTGCACGCCAGTCCATAAGAACCAAGGAGAAACCGGATGGAAGCAGTTGCGATCGTGACGTTCTCAGTGCTCGTTCAGTACATGGTGTTTGCGTATTACGTCAGCGCCGCACGCGTGAAACACGGAGTGGCAGCTCCGGCGACGACCGGTCATCCCGCGTTCGATCGTGCATTTCGTGTGCACCAGAATACGCTCGAGCAACTCATCGTATTCATACCGGCTTTATGGATGTTCGCTATCTACGTGCACCCTTTGATCGGCGCCGCCATCGGGCTGTTGTTTCCCATCGGGCGCGAAATATACAGAAGAAGCTACATTGAGGACCCCGCCCGGCGCGGCGCCGGGGCCGCGATCGGCGGCGCATCCACAATTATCCTGCTGATCGGCGCTGCCAT
>DATGQI010000140.1:0-9095 GCA_035304285.1 Woeseiaceae bacterium | reverse complement strand
GAGCAGCACGTCGTGCCGAACCTTATCGGCCGCGACGCGGGCCGCATCGAGGATACGTGGCAGTTCCTCTACCGCGGCGCGTACTGGAGGCGCGGCCCGGTAACGATGTCGGCGATCGCCGCGGTCGACGTCGCGTTGTGGGACATCCTTGCCAAGCTCGCGAACCTGCCGCTTTACCGGCTGCTCGGCGGTCGCTCCCGCGACGGTGTGCTGGTTTACGGCCACGCGAACGGCCGCGACCTCGCGGAGACCAGCGAGCAGGTCGGGCGCTACATCGGGAATGGCTACCGGGCAGTGCGGGCGCAGTGCGCGGTGCCGGGCGTCGGCAAGACTTACGGGATCGCCGCGGCAGACGCAAGGACCTATGAACCTGCTGAAAGCGAGCTGCCGGTCGAGGCGCAGTGGTCGACGCCGGGTTACCTGCGACTCGTGCCGAAACTGTTCGAGCGATTGCGGGCGGACCATGGTCCCGATGTCGAGCTCTTGCACGATGCCCATCACCGCCTGGTGCCGATCGAGGCCGCGCGCCTCGCGCGGGACCTGGAGCCTTACCGGCTGTTCTGGCTGGAGGACGCGACTCCCGCCGAAAACCAGCGCGCGTTCGAATTGATCCGCAAGCATTCCGTGACGCCACTCGCCGTGGGGGAGGTGTTCAACTCGATCTGGGATTGCAAGCACCTGATCGAGCAGCAACTCATCGATTACATACGCACGACCATCGTGCATGCTGGCGGTATCACGCACGTGCGTCGCATCGCCGATTTCGCGGCCCTGCACCAGGTGCGCACGGGTTTCCACGGCGCAGCCGATCTATCGCCCGTGTGCATGGGGGCTGCCCTGCATTTCGATACGTGGGTGCCGAACTTCGGTATCCAGGAGTACATGCTGCACACCGACGAGACGGACGAGGTATTTCCACACGACTACGAGTTCCGCGATGGCCGCCTGTTTTGCGGCGAAACGCCGGGACACGGCGTAACCATCGACGAGAACCTCGCCGCCCGATTCCCCTACACGCCGAAGCAACTCCCGGTCGCCCGATTAGGCGACGGCACGATGTGGGACTGGTAATCACGATGTGTCGGACTGTTGAAGCCATCTGGAAGAAACGCTGTAGGAGCTCGTCCCACGGGCGACACACCCTCGCCGATTTCGACGGCCTCGGAATTTCGCGCGGCGTGTTCGCCCCGACCATCGAGTTTCACGACGGCACGTTTTACGTCCTCGCAGGCGGTTATGGCGGCGCTGTCATCGGGCTGCATGCGCGCACGGAGCAACCCGGCGCGGTCGCGTCCGCGTCTGTGACAGGATCGGAAACCGGCCAGGCTGGCCATGAGCGCGACACGACTGCCAACGCTCGCAGGAAGAATTCACGTTGAAGAAAGGGAATAGCCGCATGCATCGATCTAACAAGAGGCAATGGGCAAGCGGACTCACGCCTTTATTGCTGCTGTTGTGCTGTTTCCAGGCGACGGCACAGCAGGGGAGCGACGCCGAGCCGATCTGGCGCGATCTCGATCGCAGCTTCGAGGAGCGTGCTGCCGATCTTGTCTCGCGCATGACACTCGAAGAGAAAGTCGGCCAGATGATGAACAACGCGCCGGCAATTCCGCACCTTGATGTGCCGGCTTACGAATGGTGGAACGAAGCGCTGCATGGCGTCGCGCGTGCGGGCGCGGCAACGGTCTTTCCGCAGGCGATTGGCCTCGCGGCGACATTCGACCCCGACCTCATGTTCAAGATCGCCACGGTGATAAGCGACGAGGCGCGCGCCAAGCATCACGAGTTCGCCGCGCGCGGCATGCGCAACCGTTACCAGGGGCTGACGTTCTGGTCGCCGAACATCAACATCTTCCGTGACCCGCGCTGGGGGCGCGGCCAGGAAACCTACGGCGAGGACCCGTGGCTGACTTCTCAAATGGGTGTCGCGTTCGTCAAGGGTCTGCAGGGGGACGACCCGAAGTACCAGAAAGTCGACGCAACCGCGAAGCATTTCGCGGTGCACAGCGGGCCCGAAGCAGACAGGCACCACTTCGACGTGCATCCCGGCAAGCGCGACTTTTATGACACCTACCTTCCCGCATTCGAAGCGCTGGTTCGTGACGGCGACGTGGCGGCCATCATGGGTGCTTACAACCGCGTTTACGGCGAATCCGCATCGGCGAGCGAGCTGCTGCTGCAGGACATCCTCCGCGAACGCTGGCAGTTCCCCGGCTACGTCGTCTCGGATTGCGGTGCGATCGAGGACATCTGGAAACACCACAAGATTGTCGAGACTCCCGAAGAAGCAGCGGCGCTCGCTGTGCGAAACGGCGGCGACCTCAACTGCGGCAGGACCTATGAGGCGCTCGTCGACGCGAAAGCACAAAATCTTCTGACGGAAGAGGATATCAACGTGGCGCTCGAGCGGCTCATGCTCACGCGCTTTCGCTTAGGTCAGTTCGACCCGCCGGAGCAGGTCCGCTGGACGCAGATCCCGTACTCCGTAAATCAGGCTCCCGAACACGATCGGCTCGCCCGCCGCGCAGCGCAGGCATCCATGGTGCTGTTGAAGAACGATGGCTTGCTGCCGCTGTCGCGTGACATCGGCACGCTGGCTGTCATTGGCCCGACAGCCGACGAAGTCATGTCGCTGCTCGGCAATTATTACGGGACACCCAGGGATCCGGTGACGGTACTGCAGGGCATCCGTAACGCCGTTGGCCGCGAGACGACCGTGATTCATTCGCGCGGTGCCGACCTTGTCGAAGGCAGGGAAGAGCCCCGGGCGGCGCCGGCGATCGGAGCGGAATACCTGCGCCCATCGGCAGGCGCCGGCGAAAGAGGTTTGAAGGGAGAGTACTTCCTGGGGAAGGATCTTGAAGGCGAGCCTGTCATGACGCGCACCGACTCCCGGATCGCGTTTCGCTGGGACCGCGGCGCGCCAACCGACGATCTCGTTGCGCGGGGCGAACTGCCGGTGGAACAGGCACTGCCGGGCGACGGCTTCAGCGCTCGCTGGACCGGCCAGCTGGTGCCGCCGGTATCGGGGCGCTACGAACTGCACATCGGCGCGAACGATGGCTTCCGGCTCTTTCTCTATGACCGCCTGCTCGCCGAGAACTGGGGCGTGACCTCGAGGACGCGGAACGCGAGCGTCGACGTGGAACTTGAAGCAGGCCGTGCCTACGACCTGAAGCTCGAATACTTCGAGGACGGCTACGATGCAGAGGTACGGTTGGCATGGCGCCTCCCGGGCGCCAGGCCGCCGTTCGAGGAAGCAATGGAAGCCGCGGAACAGGCGGACGTGGTCGTCTTCGTCGGTGGCCTTACCGGGGACGTTGAAGGCGAGGAGATGGACGTAAACTATCCCGGTTTCTCGGGAGGCGACCGGACGGACCTGCGTCTGCCTTCGAGCCAGCGCCGCTTGCTCGAGGCGCTGGCGGAAACAGGCAAGCCGATCGTGCTCGTCATGACGGCGGGCTCGGCGATGGCGATTGACTGGGCAGATGAAAAACTGCCCTCCATCCTGATGGCCTGGTACCCGGGACAGCGTGGCGGCGATGCCGTGGCCGACGTGCTGTTCGGTGACGTCAATCCGGCGGGACGCCTTCCGGTGACCTTCTATAAGGAGAATGAGAAACTGCCGCCGTTCGACGACTACAGCATGGACGGGCGTACGTACCGTTACTTCAGCGGCGAACCGCTGTACCCGTTCGGCCATGGTCTTTCGTACACGACCTTCGAATATTCGGGATTGGAAATCGATCGCGCGGAAGCGGCGGCTGGTGACACGCTCGCGGTAACACTGGAGCTCGCCAACGTCGGCGAACACGCAGGGGACGAGGTGGTGCAGCTTTACCTTCGGCCGGTGAATGGGGATTCCGCTCGTTCCTTGAAGGAGCTGCGAGGGGTGAAGCGTGTAACGCTGCGACCTGGCGAAAGACGAAGCGTCACGTTCGAGGTCCTGCCGTCTCGCGATCTCAGGCACTTCGACGTGGAACGTGACCGCTACGTGACGGATCCTGGCAGCTACGAAGTCCAGGTAGGCGCCTCGAGCGCCGACATCCGGCTGACAGGGACCTTCACCGTAACGAAAGACTAAACGGTAACCTTCCAGGTACGCGGTCGCCCGTGGGACGGGCTCCTACAGTATTCTGTTCCAAACTCTCCCTGAACCGGGCGCTGTAGGAGCCCGTCCGACGGGCGACACCATTTGCGCAATACCCGCCGGTCGCGCACCGTCTCGTCAGGACGTTTCTCACGCGGAGCTAATTGCTACCATGCCTGCCTCTTGACCGCTCGGAGCGAAACATTGTCGACACATCCTCCCGCAAGTACGAACTACTGCCTGATCCACACCTTTCTGTTTGCGGCGTTAGCCGCACTGTCGTGCACAGTAGTCGCACCGGCAGGCGCGGAGACCGCTGCGGGTGGCGCGCCGCCCGACCTGGATCGTTGGGTCGAGCGATCGATGCAGACATTCGAAGTGCCGGGGCTCGCCGTCGCTATCGTAAAAGACGGGAAAGCGGTAGCAGCCAGGGGCTATGGTGTCCGCCGCCTCGGCGCGCGCGCTGCGGTCGACGAGCGAACGCTCTTCGGCATTGCCTCCAACACCAAGGCATTCACCGCGACGGCGCTCGGGCTGCTCGTCGAGGAAGGAAAAATCGAGTGGGACGGGCGAGTCGTCGACTACCTGCCGTGGTTCCAGATGTGGGACCCGTACGTCACGCGCGAACTGACTGTGCGTGACCTGCTCGTGCATCGGAGCGGCCTTGGACTTGGCGCCGGCGACCTGCTCTGGTGGCCAGCCTCGACCTACGACCGCAAGGAAATTGCGAGGCGCCTGCGATACCTGGAACCGGAAACGAGCTTCCGCAGCGCCTACGCTTACGACAACGTTCTCTACATCGTTGCGGGAGAAGTCATCGAAGCCGTCAGCGGACAATCGTGGGAGGACTTCGTCCAGTCGCGGATCCTCGACAAGGTCGGGATGAGCGGCAGCAATACGCTGCATTCCGCAGTGACGGACGGCGGCAACGTGGCTGCCACGCACGCCCCGGTCGATGGAGAGGTTCGTCCCATCGCGCCTTTCACCAGCGATAACACCAACGCCGCGGGCGGCATTAACTCCTCGGCCGAGGATATGGCGAAGTGGCTCGAGGTACAGCTTGCGCGTGGGCAACTGCCGGACGGCGAGCGCCTGTTCTCCGAAGAAACCGCTCGTGAACTGGTGACGGTTGTGACCCCGATGCCGATCGGTACACCGCCGCCAGAGCTTTCGGAGCTGTCCACCAGCTTCAACGGCTACGGGCTTGGATTCGGGCTGCGCGAGTATCGCGGTCACAAGCTCGTACAGCATACCGGCAGCTTGCCGGGCTATGTGTCCAGGGTTGCGATGATTCCGGACGCCGGTGTGGGCGTCGCGGTTCTCACTAACCAGGAATCACGCGCCGCATACGATGCGCTCGTATACCTCATCCTCGACCACTACCTCGGCGCACCGGAGAAAGACTGGATCGGCGTTTACGAAGCCGTCACGACGCGGCAAAGCGAGAAGAACTCAGGTAGGGCTGCCTCTGCGCAGCAATCGCGCGACAGGTCCTCCCAGCCGTCACTTCCGCTCGGGGAGTATGCCGGCACCTACACCGATGCCTGGTATGGGGATGTGACGGTCCGGTACACAAACGGCGAACTGGCAATCGAGTTCTCGCGCTCACCGGCGCTCCGCGGGCCGCTGGAACACTGGCAGCACGATACGTTCATCGCTCGCTGGACAGATCGCGAGTTGCGTGCCGATGCGTTCCTGACCTTCGCGCTCAAGCCCGACGGCACCGTGGAACACGCAAAGATGCGCGCAGTCTCCCCCGACACGGATTTCAGCTACGACTTTCACCACCTGCTGCTGGTGCCGGAAGCCACCAAACGTCGATGAGACCGATCGTCCTGCGAGGATTGTCTATGGTTGGTTTCGTAATCCTTGTAATAGCAGGCTGCAGGAGCCCGTCCCGCGGGCGACATGACCAGCGTAACACTGAGACGCATGTCGCCCGCAGTGCAGGCTCCTACAGCGCCTGAATCCCGGCTGTTTGCCAGATACCTGGTGCCCTCATCAGAAAGCGGCTCGAACGCCGAGCGTGTACGTTGCACCCGGGTAGAAGATGTCGTACGACAGGTTGCTGTGCTCGAACAGGTTCCTGACCGGTTCGTTCGTGATGTTGTATCCGTCGAAGGTCAGCGTCAGGCCGTAGTTATCCAGCCATGGCAGGCTCATGCTGGCTGAGAAGTCGACTTGCGTCCGGTCGTCCGAGCGGATGCGCCGTGCCGGGAAACCGCCGGTTCCGTCATAGCCCTGGAAGCCCGATGAGACCGCCCCGTCCTGGTGGTAGTAGGTAACCCGCGCCTGGAAAAGTTCGGTTTCGTAGTAGCCCGTCCAGTTGTAGGTCCAATCCGAAATACCCGTGATGATCGAGGCCTCGTCGTCCGCCGACTGGTTGATCTTGGTCACGCTTGCGTTGAATCCGAGCCCCTCCACGACAAAGTCGAGAGGCATCACCCAGATTCCTTCGAAACCCCGGAGAACCGCTGCGCCCTGCACATTCGTTCGCGTGCTGACCTGCACGGTACATGACGATGGTCCGCCGCATGCATCCAGCGCGTCTTGCTGCGATTCGCTGATGTCCGATGTGTCGAGGCCATACAGGGCGTCGAGATCCTGGAACAGGACATCGATCGTGTCGCTCCGCGTGAAGCCAGTGATCTCTTTCTCGAAGTAGCTCAGGGAGACGTAGCCCAGTTCGCCGTAATAGTATTCCGCCCCGATATCGAAGTTGATGGACTCGAACGGCTGCAGGTTCGGGTTGCCCGCCTGTGCTGTGTCGATGCCGGAAGACGTCCATACGGAGTTGGGATACATCTCGCCCGGATTCGCGCGTGTCATCGTTCGCGACGCGCTCGCCCGCACCTTGACAGCTTCGGTCACATCATAGGTGGCGTTGAACGACGGCAGGAACTTGCCGTATTTCGCGTTGGTCTCGGCGGTGCCGTCGCCAGCGAGACTGGTGAGCGTCTGGTCCGTCTCGACCCACCGTACCCCTGCGTTCATCCGAAGCGGCTGGCCCATTATGTCAGCCTCCGCATTCGCCTCGATGTAGAGGCCGATCATCTCCTCCTCTATGCCGCCGACACCCTGGCCGAACTGGTCGCCGGTGCCGGACTCGGTGGGGACGAAGCTGTCGTAATTAATCGCATTCATGAACCTGCCGACATCGAGCATGGCGATTCCGGAATAGCCGACCGAGTTATCGAATACCGATCCGAGATCGGAAACCGGCGACTGCACGAGATAGTTGCCGATGTTGGTATAAGCGTCCGACGGGAACAGGTGGTTGGCCTTCAGCGGATCGTTATTGCCACCGCCGTAGAACTCGAGGTCCCGCGAAGCTTCATCATAGGCGATACCGAACCTCAAACCCGTTCGGTCGGGGTCTTCGCCGAGCGCGAAGTCGGCATGGAAGCCGGTGGACTCCGTCTCACGGAAGTTTCGCTGGAAGCGGATCTGGTCGCCCTGGACGTCGTTCCACACCCAGCCGATATCCGGACGTGAGATGTCGAGGCTGTAATCGAACCTCGGAACGTCTCCAAGGCCGGAGAAGTCGACTGTCATGCCGGGCGTGAGGAAGTTGAAGTACGGCTCGTCGCGTTCGAAGCTAGAGTCCGTGTAGCTCGCGGACAGCTCCATCTGGAGCGTGTCGGTTATCGCCCACGTCATGCTCGGCATGAAGCTTATAAAATCGAAATCCTCCCGGTAGGCGCGCTGGCCCACCCAGGCGTGCGTGTTGTACAGGGTGCCGCTGGTCACGACCTGGTCGGAATTGACCGCCAGGTTCTCCGGTATCCAGCCTGCATCGAGGTGTATGAAATTCCGCCGGCCCCAGTTCATCGCTTCCACGCGATCGAAGTTGCGTTCCGTCTCTGCGTAGAGGACGTCCACCGCGAAATCCATGTCGTCGTTCGGCCGATACTGGAACGACGCCAGGGCGCTGGTCGCATCACGGTCGCCGATGGTGAACATGCCACGGCCGAGATAGGGGATGATGCCGCGATCGAGCTGCTCCCGGCCCAGGCCGGAGGTTGCGACAGGATCGATCAAGTCGCCCACGGCCAGACCCAGCTCCGGGTGAGCGGCGACGTAGTCGGCGGTGGCATAGGGGGTGTACATGAAGTGGTTCCGGCCCAACCACGGACCACTCGTGTCGCAGTTGGAATTGGCGTTGACCGGGGGATCGGTAAAGTCGGCGACGCAGCCATCGGAGAAGCCGATGGTTTCGTAACCATCGACCCGGTAATTCTTCCTCGAACCGACGACGCCGAAGAGCACTCCGAAATTGTCGTTGAATGTGTTCGAGTAGACCGCCGACAGTATCGGGCTGACCTTCTCGTTGATGTCCGTGTATGCGCCTTCGGCCGAGAAGCGGAAGTGCTGTCCCGGCTCGTTGTCGAACGGTCGCATGGTGCGCAAATCGACGTAACCCGATGTGCCGCCCTCGAGTTGCGATGCGGTCGGCGTCTTGGCAACGGCCAGGCTGCTGAAGAGCTCTGCCGGAAAGATGTCGAGGTCGACTTCGCGATTGGAGTTTGTACCGGTGAGGTTGCCATCTGCCGCGACTGCGATGTTGTTGCCGTTCAGGACGATTTTCGTGAAGCTCGGCCCGAGGCCGCGTACCGAGATCTGCTGGCCCTCTCCGGTAACGTCGCGGTTGATCTTCACGCCCGGGATGCGGTTCAGTGACTCTGCAAGGTTCTGGCTCGGCAATTTGCCGATATCGTCCGAAAAGATCTCGTCACTGAACCCGACAGAGTTTCGCTTCGCGTTGGTCGAGTTCAACAGGCTCCCGCGATAGCCGGTGACCACCACTTCCTCGACCACCGAGTCCTGTGCCCATGCAGCGGGGGCGGGGATGGCGGCGGCAAGCGCTGCGACCAGAAGTCCTTTGCCAGGCAAGCAACGCCGGCTGATGTAGTCGCTCAGGTGTTGGAAACGGTGAATGCGTGCAGTGTCCATGTCTATCCCCCTCGCGTGAGTTCAGGTGTCCTCGGAAAAAGACTCCATATCG
>DATGQI010000139.1:0-27161 GCA_035304285.1 Woeseiaceae bacterium | reverse complement strand
CGCCCTTGCTTGATCCTTGTCCGCACAAGAAATTTTCCTCCCTCGGAAATACACACTGTTATTCCGCTCAGTCGGAAAATTCCTTGTACGAACAAGTCTCTGCCCAATCATCGCGGCGATTCATGAATAGTCCGGGCTAGGAGCCTGAGCCTCTGGAGGATGGTGACGCTCAGGCGGACTGCCGGGTTCTGGCTTTTTCCAGATCCTTGTCGAACACCACCCGCCAGCGATTGGGCCACCAGCGCGGCCGCGGCGGCAGCCCCTTGGGGAAGACGTGCGGCCCCAGTTCGTGCAGCGCGCTCGCATAGACGCGGCGCTTGAAGTAGATCACCTCGTTCACGGGCTTCCAGAAGTCGACCCAGCGCCAGCGATCGAACTCGGGGTTGTCGCAACGATCGAAGCGCACCCGGTCCTCCGGACCGACCAGCTTCAGCATGAACCAACGCTGCTTCTGCCCGATGCAAAGCGGCTTGCTGCCGCGCCGGACATACCGGTCGGGGAGCCTGTAGCGCAACCAGTCCCGCGTCTGCCCCAGTATTTCAACGTCCTCGGGACAAAGGCCGACCTCCTCGTGCAGTTCCCGGAACATCGCGGCCTCGATGCTCTCGCCCACGAGCACACCGCCCTGCGGGAACTGCCAGCCCTTGTTGCCGATGCGGCCGGCCAACAGGAGCTTGCCGTCTGCATTTGCGAGTATTATGCCGACGTTCGCCCGAAAGCCTTCCGAATCAATGTGATCAGTCATATCACTCATAAGACCAGCCGAATTGTCCGATATTCCGGCAGGCAGGCAAAGAGGAGCAGCGGCCGGGCATTGGTGCCGGACCCGGCGGACCGGGCGGAGGACGGGTGATTCTCAGACGACGATCGGGGTTGCTTTTCGGGGGCCTGGCGGCGCTTTCCGTGGCCGCGCTGGCTGCCGCGCTGGCCTCGGGAAGCGCCGAGGTTGGTTTGGGGGCGGCGTGGAACGCGCTCATCGGCAAGGCCCCGGAAAACATCGACAACCTGGTGTGGCAACTCCGGATGCCGCGCGCGCTCACTGCCTTCGGCGTCGGCGGTCTTCTCGCGGTCGCCGGCGTGCTGATGCAGGTCCTTTTGCGCAATCCTCTGGCGGAGCCTTACATTCTGGGCAGCTCCGGAGGAGCGGCCGTCGCGGCACTGGCGGCCATGATGCTGGGCCTTGGCAGCACGCTTGTCGATACCGCGGCCTTTGCCGGCGCCATGGCGGCGACGCTGCTGGTGTTCTCCATCGCGCAGGGCAGCGGTTCGTGGGCGCCGGCCCGCCTGCTGCTGACCGGCGTCGTGCTGGCGGCCGGTTTCAGTGCCGCAACAACGCTCCTGCTGGCTCTTACTCCCGACCAGAACCTGCGCGGAATGTTGTTCTGGCTGATGGGGGACTTGAGCTTTGCCTACTCGCCCGGAAGGAGCCTGTGGCTGCTCGCGCTCATTACCGTCGCCGGAACGCTCGCTTCGCGCCATCTCAACGTCCTTGCCCGGGGCGAGCTGCAGGCGGCCATCGTCGGCTTGCCTGTGGCAGGCTTTCGCCTCTCGATTTTCGCCGTCACCTCGCTTGCCGTAGCGATCTCCGTCACCACGGTCGGAGTTATCGGTTTTATCGGCCTGGTCGTGCCGCACCTGGTTCGAATCATCGCCGGCAGCGATCATCGTGTGGTCCTTCCCGCATCCGCGCTGGCGGGAGGCAGCCTGCTCGTCATCGCCGACACGCTCGCTCGAACGATCCTCGCACCACGCCAGTTGCCGGTCGGCGCGCTGACCGCGGCGATAGGTGTGCCGCTGTTTCTTATACTAATGAGTCGAAGCCGCCGCGTCGGCTGAACACCACCATGTGCGTCGTCTCGAGACGAATGCCGATGGATTCACCGACGGCATGGTTGTGATGGCTTGGCACCGATGACAGCAGGCGGGCGCCGCTTGGCAATCGGAGCTCGTAGAGAAACTCGGATCCCTTGAACTGCTTGTGCACGACTTCCGCCGTGAGGGGACTGTCGTCGTCGTGGATGACGTCGTCCGGGCGCAACAGCAGGTCCACTTCCGAACCGACCGGAAACTCTGCGGTCATGCTGCCGGTTGCACGGCCCGTCTCGATTTCGACCGAGTTCTCGGACGTGACCCGGCCCGGCAGCCACACGCCCCTGCCGACAAAGTCGGCGACGAACCGGTCTGCCGGACGATGATAGAGGCGGTAAGCCGTGTCCCACTGCAGCAGGCGTCCCTGGTGCAGAACGCCGGCATCGTCGGCCATGGAGAACGCATCATGATGATCGTGGGTCGCGATCAACGCGGTGGCGCCGAGCGATTTCAGCAGTTCACGAGTCTCCTGCCCGAGCGACTGCCGCAGTCCGGCGTCCAGGTTGGAGAACGGCTCGTCCATGAGCAGCAGGTCCGGCTGCGGCGCCATGGCACGGGCGATCGCCACCCGTTGCTGCTGTCCGCCAGACAATTCGTGCGGAAAGCGCTGCGCGAAATCCTGAAGTCCTACCTGTTGCAGGAACTGCATCGCGCGGGCTTTGCGTTCGGCCGAGGACATTCCACGCAGGCCGAACTCGACGTTCTCCAGCGCCGTCAGGTGCGGCAGCAAGGCATAGTCCTGGAACACCATCCCGATCCGGCGTTGCTCGGCCGGGAGGTGGCGGGAAGCGGTGCTCAAAGTGACACCGGCTGCGACTATTTCACCGTTCGTGACTCTTTCGAAACCGGCGATGCAACGAAGGAGCGTTGTCTTGCCGCAGCCGCTCGGGCCGAGAATGCAACCTATGTGTCCACGCTCCAGGTAGAACGATACATCCCGCAGCACCGGTTCTGCGCCGTAACTGCAGGCGACATTCTTAAGCGTCAGCATCAGCGGCGTTGCCGGCTCAGCAGCATTACCGGCATCAGGCCTACGACCACGATTGCGAGCGCAGGCAGCGCGGCGCGATGCCACTCGCCCTCCGTCGTCAGCTGGAAGACCTTCACGGCCAGGGTGTCCCAACCGAACGGGCGGGTCATCAGCGTGATCGGAAGCTCTTTCATGATGTCGACGAATACCAGCAACATGGCGGTCAGGATTGCCGGACGCAGGATAGGCAGGTGCACGCGGGCAAGCAACTTGAAGCCTGAAACGCCCATGCCACGCGCGGCTTCCTCTATGCCGGGACGAATCCGGAGCAGCGCACTGTCCACGGGTCCGTGTGCCACCGCGAGGTAACGGGCGAGGTAGGCGAGAAAAATGACCGAAAGGCCGCTTTGCAGAGCGACCACCGTTCCGGTTTCGCTGCCGAAGTACTGGTTGAGCATCCGGCTGAACCATGCAACAGGAACGAAAAAGCCGACGGCGAGCACCGTGCCGGGGATCGCATAGCCGAGAGTCGCAATCCTGGCGAGACCGATGTTCAACAGGGTCGGCGCCCGCCGCACCGTAACGCCAAGCAGGATGGCGACGGCAGTGATCATGACGGCGGCGCCCGATGCAAGCACAAGCGTATTCACGGCGAGCTGCCAGTAGCGAACGTCAAACTCTGCTGCGAAATTTTCCAGGCTCCAGAACACGATCAGAGAAACCGGCAGGCCGAACGCCACCGCGAGGACCGCTGTGCAATAAAGAGTCACCGCCGCTGCCCTGCCGGCAGACAGGCGGATGCGCCGCTGCCGGCCGCCTCCGGAGGGCGTGTACCGCGACCTGCCACGAAAGCGCCGCTCCAGCACCAGGGCGATCAGCACGAGACTCACCAGCACCAGCGACAACTGGAGGGCCGACTGCAGCGAGAACAGCCCGTACCAGGCGCGGTAGATCGCCGTAGTAAAGGTCGTGTAGTTGAAGAGTTTTACGGTGCCGAAGTCCGCCAGGCACTCCATGACGGCGAGGCTTACGCCCGCCACCAGCCAGGGCCGTGCCATCGGCAGTGAAACGAGGAAGAACGCCCGCAACGGCCGGTAGCCGAAACCGCGGGCGACCTCCATGCCGCGGATGCCTTGCGAAGCGAAAGCTTCACGAACAATCAGGTAAACGTAGGGGTAGAGCACCAGGCTCAGGGTAAGGATCGAGGCGCCGGCCGGCCCCATACCGGGAAACGCAGTGGATTCGCCGAACAGGCCGCGCCATGCGCCTTGCACCGGCCCCGTGAATTCGAACAGGGCGGCGAACGCGAAGCCAAGGACATAACCCGGCATCGCCATTGGCAAGAGCATTGCCCAGTCGAAAATGCGGCGTCCCGGAAACTCGCAGGATGCGACGAACCACGCCAGGGATACACCGAGGACAGAGGTACAGAGCGCTACGCCTGCGACCAGCCACACGGTATTGAAGAATGCCTCCGGCAGAACGTAACGCGCCAGGTGCGGCCAGACACCCTCGGAAGCGGAGAAAAAAGACAGCAGGGCCACCAGCACCGGCAGTGCCGCAATGAACGCGACAAGCCAGACCACTACGCGGGGCCAGAGCGCCTCCGCACTGCTCAGACGTCGGGCTGGAGCCGCGGCCGTGACGCGCATGGCGCCTCAGGATTCTCGTTGAAAATCAGCGATAGCCGGCCCGGTCCATCAACCGAACGGCATCCGCCTGGTATTCCCCGGCCTTCGCAACATTCATCGGGTTCGCGCCAAACGTTCCCCAGGCCGCAACGAGTGGGTGTGGCTCGACGTCCGGATTTGCCGGGTACTCCATATTCTCGCCGCCCAACAGCTTCTGAGCGGTTTCGGCAGACATCCATTCAAGCAAGGCGACAGCACCTTCCGGGTTCTTGGCATGCCGCGTCACGCCCGCACCGGAGATGTTGACGTGTACGCCTCCGGTTTCCGCGGGCGGCCAGAAGATCGCAACCGGGATGTCGGGATTCTCTTTCTGCAGCCGACCGAAGTAATACGTGTTGACGATCCCGACATCGCACTGCCCCGCCGCGATTGCCTCGATGAGGCTGGTGTCGTTCGAAAATACGTCAGTCGCGAGGTTATCGACCCACCCGCGGACGGTTCTCTCCGTCTGTTCCTCACCGTGATCGGCGATGAGCATCGCGACAAGCGA
Source organism: Woeseiaceae bacterium (assembly GCA_035304285.1). Taxonomy (GTDB): domain Bacteria; phylum Pseudomonadota; class Gammaproteobacteria; order Steroidobacterales; family Woeseiaceae; genus IDS-8. The sequence continues at coordinate 22,141 of DATGQI010000139.1, read as the reverse complement.
CTGGTTGTAGACCTTCTCGGAGGTGCGCAGGCAAAGCCTTCCCCGCCACTTCTCATCAGCGAGTCCGCGGTAATCTGAAAGCTCGGACGGGTTGACGTCCCTCGTGTCATAAACAATCGTGCGGGCACGCACCGACAGGGCGAACCACCGGTTCTCCGGGTCCCTCAGGTGCTCCGGGATGTTTGCTTCGAGAACATCCGAGTAGGTCGGGCGCAGCGTGTCCCGCTCGGCGGCATACCAGAGGTTGCCGGCGTCTACCGTCATGAGCAGATCCGCGGGTGACGTCTCGCCCTCGGCCAGGAGTTTCTGGATCAGCGGCTGCTCGCTATCCGTGGTGTAACGGACGGGCACTCCGGTCTCGGCGGTGTAGGCGTCGAAAATTGGTTTGATCAGCTGCTCGGCCCGCGCGGAGTATACGACTACCGGCTCTGGCGTCCCTCCTGCCTGCGAAGCCTCGCTCGCCCGGCCGCTCTCCGACGGTTCACCGCCTCCGCAGGCGCCAAGGATCGATGACAAGATGACAATCAGCAGCCCCTGCAGCCGCAGGCGTAGCGTCTTTCGCATGTTCCAGTGCCCCTCCCCGTTTATGGGGGAACTCGAGTTAATGATAATGGTTCTCATTATCACATATCGACGGCGCTTGTGGCCACACGCGCGGGGAATCAGGTATCGCTCACCACGATGCGGTTGCGGCCTGCCGACTTGGCGCTGTAGAGGGCCACATCGGCCCGGGCGATGAGGCTCTCGCCCAGGGTCTTCAGGTCGAAGTCCCCTTCCTGCGGGGCGGCGGACGCGATGCCGATCGAGGCGGTGATGGTCAGTTCCTTGCCGTCACCGAATACCACCGGGCTTGTCGACACCGCGTTCCGGATGCGCTCGGCGAGCAGCTTGCCCGCCTCGACGCCGGTGTGCGGCAACAGGATGACGAATTCCTCACCGCCGTAGCGGGCTGCGACATCGCTGCCGCGTACCTGGGCCTCGATGCGATGCGACAGCTCTCGAAGCACCTCGTCGCCCGCGCCGTGACCGTAGGTATCGTTCACCTGTTTGAAGTGGTCGAGGTCCAGCATCAGGCACACGAGGTTCTCCTGGTCGCGGCGCGCCCGCGCCATCTCCTCGGTAAGCCTCACCTGCAGGTAACGCCGGTTGTGCCACCCGGTAAGCACGTCGGTGAAGCCGCTGCGCAGGAGCCGGGCCCGGTTCACGACGTTCTCCAGCGCGAATGACGCAATGCTGCCGAGATGCGAGAAGAAGTCGGTTGCATGCGCCGGGGTAAAGCGCCCGCCGTCCATGCTGCCGAAGTTTATGCTGCCGAGTAGCGTCGCCTTGTGCGTCAGTGGCAACATCGCGATGCTGGCCGGCTCAGCCACGCCCGAGGTGTTCGGGAACAGCAACTGGTGGTCCGAACGCCGGTACGGACCGAGCCAGGGCTTGCGTAAGGCGACGTACTGCGGCGCGAGCCCGGACAGTGAATCGACGAATTGTAGTCCCGGCAAGTCTTCCTCCGCGGTTCCTGCCGCCATCAGCAAGTGCCTCACGTCGTGGTCGGGATCACAGAGGACCACCGTCACCGTCTCCAACCCATAACTTTCCTTGAGGCCGTCGAGCATCTGCCGGAAAAGCGCCGTGAGATCCGCGGCCTGCAGCAGGTCGAGTTCGCGGCGCTGCGAAACCTGCAGAATGCGGGTATTCCTGGCGACTTCCTTAGTCAGCTGGCTGAGCTTGCGACGCGTGCGAGTGAGCTCTGCCGACAGCTCGTCATAGGACTCCATTGCAGGTAAGCCGCTCATCGCTTCTCTTCTATTGCCCACGCTCATTGCCCACGCTCTTTCGCCCAAGCGACGCACTTGAGATCGCTCAAGTCGGCCTTTTACCAAAAAGAAATCCCCGCGTCGCGCGAGCAGGTGGCGTTTCAGCGAAGAGTGCCGAAGGTGCGTGATGCGGCGGGCAACCGGCGTGTAAACAAGGCTACCCTTCAGCGTCGGGTAGCGAGATATTCGCGCCCTTTTTCCATCAGCCGCACAAATCCGGATTCATCGCCCTCCGCCACCAGGCTGCGGATCCGGGTGACGGACTCGCACAGCGCATCGAGCGCATCCATCCCGAACTTGTTCAGGTTCTGGATCTCGAAATAGAGGTGCGGGTTGTCCTGGGCGACTGCGGCAGATACCAGCAGTTGCGCATCGAAGGTAGTGGACGACAGCCTCGCCAGCTTTGGCCCTGCTTCGCCACTTTCCGCGAGCGCGGTAAAGAACGCGATGTTGAGTGCGTGCGAAAGGCCCAGAACGTAGGCAATAAGGCGATCGTGATCATCGAGGCCCATCTCGAGCTGCTGCACCATGGTAGAGGCGAACAGTTCCTTGGCCCGGGCCGTCGCTTCCGGTTTCCCGACGTCGACGAAGATAAGGTGGCGCCCGGACAAGAGCTCGGTGTCCGGACCGTACATCGGGTGCAGGGAGGTAACGCTGCAGCCGGCATCGGCCAGCGCTTCGAGGCCGGCGCGGAGCGGCGTCTTCAGCGACCCAATATCGAACACGAGCCCCGGCGGCCGCTGTGCGGCCAACTGGGTGAGAATCTGCCCTGATACGGCAAGAGGCGTCGCAACGACAATCACATCGTGTTCGACCCCGGCGTCCCGCCAGTCATGGAAACTGCCGGCGCCGGTTGTCGCGCGGCTGTCGGCAATACTCGTCGTGTAGCCCTGCGACGCGAAGAAGTCGACGAACCATCCCCCCATCTTGCCCGCACCGCCGATGACCAGGACGCTGCGTCCGTTACCTTTGCCTTCGGCCGCGACCCGCTCCCTCTCCTGGCTCGTCAACGACGCGTGTATCAGCGACCGAAGGATGCCCTCCGCCAGCTTCGGGTCCAGCGACAGGGACTTCGCCTGTTCGCGGGCCGTCTCCAGTACGACTTTTTCGCGTTCGAAATCTCGCGTCGCACGCCCGGTCACGAGCTTCTTCCGGCCGATTTTGCCGACGATGCGCTGGCGCTCGGCAACCAGTTCGAGCAGGCGCCCATCCAGTGACGTCAGCTCGTCTCTCAGTTCATCAAGGCTCATTACGTGCTCGGTGAGATGCGTACTTGTTGTGCGGCCGTTTTACAGGACAGTGGCGATGATCGGCAAGCCGCTGCACGCTTTCGCCTGAAACTGTCGCGCGCGGCCCCTACCACCAGGGCAGTAATCGTGCGAAACTTTCAGGCATCCTCTGTCGCACGTCATAGCGACAACCACGATCGCACAACTACAATCCGGGATGCTTCACATGAAAACACGTGCCGCTGTCGCCTGGGAAGCAGGCAAACCTCTCCAGATCGAGACCATCGATATCGAAGGCCCGAAAAAGGGCGAGGTATTGGTGCGTAACGTCGCCACCGGTGTCTGCCACACCGACGCCTTCACCCTGTCGGGCGAGGACCCGGAAGGTATTTTCCCTGCCGTGCTGGGCCATGAAGGCGGCGCGATTGTGGAAGAAATCGGGGAAGGCGTCACAAGCGTCAAGGTCGGCGACCACGTCATTCCCCTCTACACGCCCGAGTGCGGCGTGTGCAAATTCTGCACCTCGGGAAAGACCAACCTGTGCCAGGCTATTCGCGCTACCCAGGGGAAGGGCCTGATGCCTGATGGCACCTCCCGGTTCTCGAAGAACGGAAAGCCGGTTTTTCACTACATGGGCACCTCGACGTTCAGCGAGTACACCGTGTTACCGGAGATTGCCGTCGCGAAAGTCAACCGCGAAGCACCGTTGGAGAAGATTTGCCTCCTCGGCTGCGGCATCACCACCGGCATCGGTGCGGTAATCAACACGGCCAAGGTAGAACCCGGCTCGACCGTCGCCGTCTTCGGCCTGGGCGGCGTGGGCCTGAGCGCTATACAGGGCGCCCAGATGGCCAAAGCCAGCCGCATCATTGCTATCGACATCAACCCCTCCAAGTTCGAACTCGCGAAACAGATGGGTGCCACGGACACCGTCAATCCGAAGGATCACAGCGCCTCGATCCAGGAAGTGATCGTCGACATGACCGACGGCGGCGTCGACTACTCCTTCGAATGCATCGGCAACGTCAATCTCATGCGCGCCGCACTCGAGTGTTGCCACAAAGGCTGGGGCACATCGGTCATCGTGGGCGTCGCGGGAGCTGGCCAGGAAATCTGCACCCGGCCGTTTCAGCTGGTTACCGGGCGCGTCTGGAAAGGCACGGCGTTCGGCGGCACCAAGGGCCGGTCGCAGTTGCCCGGCATGGTCGACCAGTACATGGAAGGTGAAATCAAGGTCGACGAGTTCATCACGCATACGATGCCGCTCGAGGAGATCAACAAGGCGTTCGACCTGATGCACGAGGGGAAGAGCATACGGTCGGTGGTGCACTTCTAAAGGCGTGTGCTTTTCAGGGCCGGACCCTTCGTTATGCGTTTAGGCATCGCCGGCGGGGAGACCCTTGACGGAATGGCTCCCTTCGGTCCGCTTTATTTCCGCCAAGGGTCTCCCCGCCGGCGATGCCTCCGAGGTCTGTAACAACAAGCCGGTCCGTAACGAAGAACCTCCCCGCTACCTCGGATCGGAACGTCGCGTTCGTGAACACTTCGACGCGGCGTCCTTCTGCGCTATCGGTGGCAGGTGAGAGGCCTGTGATATGACGCGTGTCGCGATTGCGACTTCGTCTCAGCTTGCCGCCGATGCGGCTTCCGAGGTGGCGGAGCTGGGCGGTAACGCGGTGGACTGCGCGCTCGCGGCTTCCCTGGTGACCATGAACACGCAACCCGGTGTGTGCGCCCTTGCCGGCGGAGCGTACGTGACGGTGTGGGAGGAAGGCTCCCAGCCGATCACGATCGACGGCAACGTGGCGGTGCCGGGGCGGTCGCTCGCGCCAGGCACCACGATTGCGCCTACTCCTGTGCGGCTCGGTTATGGCGGCGGCGTCGATACCGTGGTCGGGGCGGGTTCGGTGGCCGTGCCGGGGTCGCTCGCGGCGCTGGAGCTTGCATGGCGACGGTACGGCGCCGTGCCCTGGGCAAAGCTGCTCGAGCCTGCTATTCGCGCCGCGCGCGATGGCTTCCCGCTACCCTCTGCCTGTCACCACTATCTTTGCTATTCCGGCACGCCGGTGTTCGGGCGCAGCCAGGACGGGCACGCCGCGTTGCATGATGCCGCTGGCCGCTTGCGCGCTGTCGGCAGCACAGTTCGCGTACCTCATCTTGCAGATTCGCTCGAGGCCATCGCAAGGGAGGGCACCCGGATTTTCTACGAGGGCGAGATCGCGGGGAAGATTGCCGAACACGTACAGCAGTGTGGTGGCGCACTTACGCTGGACGACCTGCGCCACTACGAGGCCATTGTCCGCGACTGCCTTTGCGTCGAGATGAACGACTGGTGTATCGCCACGAACCCGCCGCCGGCCGTCGGCGGGGCAGTACTCGCCGCGATGTTGCTCGCCTTCCGCGATCGCGAAATGGCGCGCTGGGACGCGGCCTCGCTCGAGTACCTCATGCACGTGCAAAGAGCGGCGCTGGCGTGGCGCCGGGAGCGACTCGATCTCAGCGACAATGTTTCCGCGGATGCCGCGTACCTCCTTGAACTGGCGCGAGGCGGCGGGCTGACCGGGACTACCGTATCCGCATCGACCGTGCATACATCGGCCGTTGACGATTCCGGACTTGGCTGCAGCATCACCGCATCTTCCGGCTACGGCTCGGGCGAGATGCCGGCCGGCACCGGACTCTGGCTCAACAATTGCCTGGGCGAACTGGAACTGAATCGCCGCGAGCCCGGCGCGCTGCCTGTCGGGGCACGATTGTCGTCCAACATGGCGCCTACCGTCGCGCGCTCTACCGACGGTATCCTCTCCATCGGCACACCGGGTGCCGACCGCATTACCACGGCACTGCACCAGTTCCTGGTCAACTTCCTGGTTCTTGGCCTGGGCATCGAGGACGCAATCGCTCACCCGCGGATGCACGTCGATCTCGCATCCGGGGGTGGCCGGGTTGCGCTCGAGCCGGGACTGGTTTTCACTCCGGATACAGACCTCGAGGTCGCGCTCTTTCCGGAGATCGGCATGTATTTCGGCGGAGTCGGCGCGGCGCTTTTCGACCGGAACAGCGGCTTCAGAACGGGCGCGGATCCGCGGCGTGAAGGCGCGACATTCGTCTCATCCTGAGCGCTAGTGCACCCCGTCTGCTACCCTCCCGACCTGCCGCCGCCAAGTGCGTGCGAAACCGTATCGGTATCCCGGAGTAATCGTTGAACAAGCTGCGCTTTGCGGACCGCCTGCCCGTCGAATTGCCGCAGGACCCGATGCCCTTGGCCGACTCGTGGCTTAGGGAAGCAACGGCGAATGCCGGGGTCCGCAACCCCAATGCCATGACTCTCTCGACGGCCGGCCCCGACGGGCAACCGTCTGCACGGGTGGTCCTCTGCAAGCTGTTCGTACCCGATCCCGGATACGTCGTGTTCTACACCAACTACAACTCACGCAAGGGCGTCGAGCTGGCAGCGAATCCAAATGTTGCGGCGAACTTCTTCTGGGATTCGCTCGGCCTGCAGATCCGGATCGAGGGACCGGCCCTCCATTCGCCCGCCGATGAAAGCGATGACTATTTCGCAACGCGCGACCGTGGCAGCCAGCTCGGCGCGTGGGGAAGCGACCAGAGCAGGGAGATTGCGTCGCGCGCTGCGCTGGTCGAACAGATCGCCAGGCGAGCGGCGCAGCTCGGCGTTCCTCTCGACAGCCACCCTGGCGGGCAGGCGCAGGGGCTGGACGAGGCCGTGCCGCCTATTTCACGTCCGCCTCATTGGGGAGGTTTTCGTATCTGGGTCAGCCGCATCGAGCTCTGGGTCGAGGGCAAGGACAGGATCCATGACCGTGCCGTGTGGCGGCGCGACCTTGTACGGGCGGATGCGCACTCATTCTCGGTCATGCCGTGGAAAGGGACCCGGCTGCAACCCTGACCGACGCTGACGGAAGATGGAAGCCGCAATCATCGAACGCAGGATCGCCTGCCCCTACTGCGCAGAGTCCATGGACGTGGTGCTGGACCTTTCCGCCGGCAGCCAGTCGTACATCGAGGACTGTGAGGTTTGCTGCCAGCCGATGCAGATCAGCTTCGATGCCGATGGCAACGAACTCCGGGGGTTGCAGGTTGACCGTGCCTGACAGTTCCGGTGTGACTGCCGGGGCGGGTGTCCCGGCAAGGCCCGGGCGGAGGTCCTGCCGGCGAAGACTCACTCGCTTTCTCCTGCTCCCACTGCTTTGTGCCGCCGCGGTCGCGCAAGGACAGGTGACGCTGACGGAAGGCACGAACCTGGCGGCGGATGTCGCCCCTTCTCACGGGCGCATCGCAATGGACCTGCTCGGCAGTATCTGGATCATTCCTCCTGGCGGGGGCGCCGCCGAGAAGATAAGCAACGGCCTGCAGCCCGCGGTCCGGCCGCAATGGTCGCCGCAGGGCGACCGGATCCTTTACCAGACGATCTCCGCGCTCGGCAGCCGAATGTGGCTGTTCGATACGGCAACATCTACCGCCTCCACCCTGAGCGACGGCACCGACTTCGACCAGCATCCTTCGTGGCATCCCTCCGGCGAGCGCATCGTGTTCTCGTCCGCTCGAGAAGACTCAGGCATGGATCTCTGGGAAATGCACCTCGAAACGGGGTTGAGCTGGCGATTGAGCCACGCCGAGGGCGATGAAACGGAGCCGGTATGGTCGATGAACGGCCGCGACCTCGCGTACATAAGGTATCGCGACGACCAGTGGCGGCTGGTCTTGAGGCGGCACGGGCAGCGGGAACAGGACCTGTTTATTTCGGACGAGCCGCTGGCGGCGCCGTCATGGCGCCCGGACGGCAGCCTGTTGACCTTTCTCCAACGGAGCGATGACAAGTACAGCCTGAAAATGGTGATTCTTTCCGACCCGCCCCTCATAAGGACGCTGGTGGATGACAAGGACCTGTTCCTCTCACCCGTCAGCTGGGCCGATCGCATGCGCTTCTTCTATACCGCCGACGGCGTCATCTGGAGTCGTGGTTTCAACGACTGGAAGTCGAACAAGGTTCGCTTCAGGGCGGAAGTGAGGCGGCCTGCTCCACTGCCAGCCACTGCGGTGGAGGCGAAGCGGCTGCCGGTTGTGGCTCCGTCCGGTGAGCGCCTCGTTATTCGCGCCGCCCGCCTGTTCGACGGCGTCCAGCCGGGCTATCGGCAAAACATGGATGTCCTCATACAGGACGGGCGGGTCGCCGCGGTTGAGCCGAAGCGTGACTGGGAGGGTGTGACCGTGCTCGACCTTGGCGACGCCACGATCCTTCCCGGCTTCATCGACAGCTACGCCGTGCTTCCCGACGTGGATCAACACTTGCTCGGCCTGGTGATGCTGAGCTACGGCGTGACGACGGTCGTCGCCGAAGCGCCGCCGGAACTGGACCCGCTTCGCTGGGAAACGGAAGACACCCCCGGTCCGCGGCTGTTGCAGGCCGCTCCGCTGGGAGCGGGCGGATCGGGTGGAGATGAAGGCGCCGCTTCCCCGCTGGCACTGCAAATTATTCCGGCATCGGGGATTGCCGCGTCCGAAGGCTATGACCCCGCTGCAGCCAAACTGCCTGGCCTGCCATTGCTCGCGGAGAGCTGGCGCGTCGGCGTGGCCGTCGGGGCAGACATGCTCCTCGGCGCAGGCACCATGCCGGCATCTCCGCTGGGCAACCGCTACCAGGACGTCCTCCTGACCGTCGGCTCCAATCCGCAGACGTTCGTCTCCGGCCTCGCCGATGCCGGCACCCCGGCGCTGCCGCAACTGCTCCAGTCGCGGCAGGCCAGGGCCTTCGACCGTTTAGGGATGGGGAGGGGGGTGCCTCCCCGCCGCCTGGCCCAGCCGCCGAACCTTGCAGGGGCTTCATCCATCGTCGTCGGCAGCAAACCGAACGCCCTGCCGCCGGGGCTCGCGCTGCACGCAGAGTTGCAGGCTTTGGCCAACGCCGGCTTGAGCGGCGACCTCCTGCTGCGCGCGGTAGGCGCCAATGCTGCAGATGCGCTGGGGTACAGGGAACTCGGAAGGATCGAGCCTGGTGCAATGGCAGACCTGGTGCTGGTCGCCGGTGACCCGAGCGGTCGAATTCTCGATGCGCTGAATATCGTCGCGGTGGTCCGCAATGGACGCTTCTTCAGCCTGGTGCGGCTGCTGGAGGAAGCTGCCTCGTCACGCAGCGTCGAATAATTTGACAAAGCGGCACCACATGCCGGACTGTCTGTGATTGGCGACGAAACACCGTACGTGAGAAACTACTTCCGCCGCGGGGCAGCAGCCGCAGGCGGTCGGAAGATTAGTATAAGCCTCTGAGAACATTGGTTTTTCCCAGGTCACGCATTCCTCACGAGGATCACGCTGGCCGTCGGGAAAATTTACAACTGCCCGTGTAAAGTTAAATCAGACTGACCACGCTTCGAGCCAAGCTTCTGAAAACAAAGCAGTAAGCCACTAGTGGCATAGCTCTTGCTTTTGTAAGTTTGCCCAAGCGAAGTGTAACTGGGTAAAAGGTAGCCGAAAATCGATACAAACAGGATTTAGACGCCAGAAGAATAATAATTACAAAAACAAAAAGATCCAGATCCAATAATAATAATGACATGTCTGTATCTGGCTACCCGAACTCAAGTTACGTCTTAATAATAAAAAAAGAAAATTAGCCCCGCCGCCTCATCAGCCGCGGGGTTTTTTATTGCCTGCATCTTTTAGGGAACCAGGATTCGGGCCCTCGATCAGGCACTTTGCGCACCCGGGGGAGTCTCAAAATCCTCATCCCGAGCAGAATGAACGACTTATGAACCTGGAAAGGCCGCTACTCCTGCTGCTGCTGTTGGTCCTCGCACTGGTTGCCGGCTGCGAGCCTCCACCTGACAACGGCGTCGACTCGGAAGACATGATGATTTCCAAAGCGATGGACGCGTCAGTTTATTCGGCGGCGATAGCCAGCGAGAAGCGCCTCGACCAGGATTCCGAGCGTGATGAACGCAGCAAGCCCGCCAAGGTCCTGGCGTTCTTCGAGATACAGCCCGGCATGCGTGTGCTGGATCTTTTCTCCGGCGGTGGCTACTACAGCGAACTGCTTTCGCGAGTCGTAGGTCCCGAAGGCTCGGTTGTGGCGCATAACAACCGCGCCTACGTTCGCTATGCCGGCGACGAGATCGAGCAGCGTTACTCAGGCGACAGGCTGCCAAACGTCGAGGTGCTGATGGCGGAGAACAACGAGCTGGATCTTCCGGAGGGGGATTTCGACGCAGTTCTCATGATCCTCGCCTACCACGACGTGTACTACTCGAATCCCAAGGAAGGCTGGCCGAAAATTGATGGGCCACGTCTGCTCGCGGAGATTTTCCAGGCAACCAAACCGGGCGGCGTGCTCGGGATCGTCGATCACTATGCGGAAGCGGGCGCGGCGCGGGAAACCGGGGGCACGTTGCATCGCATCGACCCGTCCGTCGTGATCGCGGACGTAACCGGCGCCGGATTCGTGCTCGAAGAAAAGGGCGACGAGTTGCGAAACATGAACGACGACTACAGCAAGATCGTTTTCGATCCAGAACTCAGGGGGAAGACCGACAGGTTTATCCTGCGTTTTCGCAAGCTTGAATAGCGAGGCGCCAGTTTCGCTTGCAGATATGCGGATTGCCATTTAGGCTCCCCGCAGCTTGTTCTGCGGGAGTTACAAAGCGTTGAGACGTATTACCGTCCTTGTCTGCATGCTTTTCCTGGGAGCATGCGCCTCCCTTACCGGCCCGGACCTGCACGAATACGACGTTGCCGCTCTGCAGAAAGCGATGCACGAGGGCGACCTCACCTCTGTCGAACTCGTCCGCTATTACCTCGCGCGCATAGATTCGCTGGACCGCACCGGGCCACAACTCAATTCGATCATCGAGGTAAATCCCGACGCACTCGCTATCGCCGACGCCCTGGACCGGGAACGCCGCCGGACGGGGCCGCGTGGTCCCCTGCACGGGATACCGGTGGTCCTCAAAGCCAACATCGACACCGGCGACAGCATGGCGACCAGTGCCGGTTCGCTTGCGCTGGCTGACTATCGCGCTGAGGACGATGCGTTTCTCGTCGGGCAATTGCGGGAACAGGGTGCCGTCATCCTCGGCAAAACGAACCTCAGCGAGTGGGCGAACTTTCGCTCCACGCATTCATCGAGTGGATGGAGCAGCCTCGGCGGCCAGACGAAAAATCCCTATGAACCTGCTCGCAATCCCTGCGGCTCATCGAGTGGCTCCGCCGTGGCGGTTTCCGCAAACCTCGCGGTTCTTGCGGTGGGCACCGAAACCGACGGCTCAATCGTCTGCCCGGCATCGATCAACGGCATCGTCGGCATCAAGCCGACGGTAGGGCTCGTCAGCAGGGACGGCATCATCCCGATCGCACACAGCCAGGATACCGCCGGGCCGATGGCGCGAACAGTACGGGACGCGGCATTGTTGCTGACGGCGCTGGCAGCGAAAGACCCTTCCGATCCCGCGGCGCAGGGTCGCGCTGCGGCCGTTCCCGACTACGCTGCGGATCTCGCGGGGGATGCACTGGCAGGGCGACGAATCGGGGTTCTAAGGAGCTATTCGGGAGCCGGGCGAGACGCCAGGGTCGACGCGGTACTCGAACAGGCTATCGTCCTGCTCGCGGCCAACGGCGCGGAAATCGTCGATCCGGTTGAAATCAAGACGGATGGAATGGGTGATGCGGAATACGAGGTCCTGTTGTACGAGTTCAAGGAGGACCTGAACAACTACCTCTCGACGTCCAGCGCGCTCCGGAAGTCTCTCGAGGAGATCATTGCCTTCAACGCCGATCATGCCGATACGGTGATGCCCTTTTTTGGGCAGGAGATCATGGAGGTTGCGCAAAGCAAGGGGCCGCTGACGGATGCCGTTTACCTCGAGGCCCTGGAACTCAGCCGGCGTATCGCAAGGGATGGGATCGACAACGCGCTGGCGACACACGAACTCGACGCTCTGCTCGCCCCGACGAACGGTCCCGCATGGTTGACGGATTACATCAACAGCGACCACTTCAGCGTCGGCAGTTCATCGCTCGCCGCCGTATCAGGCTATGCGAGCATTACAGTACCGGCGGGGTTCATACATCACCTGCCGATCGGCGTTTCCTTTATCGGCCCCGCCTACAGCGAACGCGGGCTGATCGAAATCGCATACGCATTCGAGCAGGCAAGCAAGGCGCGGCGCGCTCCGCTCACAGATGCGCATTGACACATGTTCAAGGCCATTCGCATCACGATTCTGTTGCTGGTTCTATTCTTCGTTTCCGTCAGCACGTGGCTGACGCAGTCGCGTAGTACAGACTGGAACAACAGCCTGTGGTTGAAGATCTACCCGATCAACGGCGACCGTAACGATGAAGTAGAGCGCTACATCGCCAATCTTGCGCTTGAAGACTTCGAGAGCATCGAGACCTTCGTGGCGAGGGAGATCAGGAAGTACGGGCGGAACCTCGACCGGCCGGTCAGGGTGGAACTGGGGCAGCCGATTACTGCGCAGCCGCCAGTTCTCGGCGAGGCCCCGTCGCTGCCCGGGATCATGCTGTGGAGCCTGAAGATGCGCTGGTGGGCGCGCAAAGTCACAAGAGACCAGGACGACCCGGCGCCGGACGTCAGGATCTTCGCCCGTTACTACTCCCCGCGCGAGGGCGTGATGCTCGAAAACTCGGTCGGAATGCAAAAAGGCATGGTCGGCGTCGTTAACGCGTTCGCCGATCGTCACCAGACGCAGAGCAACAACGTGATCATCGCGCACGAATTCCTGCACACCCTGGGTGCAACCGACAAGTACGAACCTGCAAGCGGCCAGCCCGTCTTCCCGGCGGGTTATGCGGAGCCGGAGCGCGCCCCCCTGTTCCCGCAGCGCTACGCGGAAATCATGGGAGGTCGCATCGCCAGGTCCCAGGATGACGCGATGATGCCGATGAGCCTCCGCTACGTGGTCATAGGTCCGGAAACCGCGAAGGAAATTCGCCTCACAGATTAACGGCCAAAAGGGGACAGATTTATTTTTTACTTTGCGCACTGCAAGGTAAAAGGGGGAAAAATAAATCTGTCCCCTTTTTCGCGCGGTTCGCGCTACCCTCCGTGAATGTTCTCGCCTGTCACTTCTGCCATCGCCTGCCATGACCTTACCATCCGGGTGCCGGGACGCACGCTGGTGGAGAAGCTGGACTTGGCGGTAGCGGGCGGCGAGTTCGTCGCGGTGCTCGGCCAGAATGGCGCCGGAAAGACTCGCAGCATGCACACGCTCGCGGGTCTTCTTGCAGCGGATAGCGGTTACGTAGAGTTGGGCGGGCAGCCGCTCGAGACGCTGAGAAGGCAGGAGGTAGCAAGGCGAGTGGCGCTTCTGCCCCAGTACGTGGACGATGTGTTTCCCGCGACCGTGATGGAGACGGTGCTGATCGGGCGTCATCCGCACATCGGACCGCTCGAACTGGAATCGGCGAAGGATCGCGAAATTGCGTCGCGATCCTTGCAACTCGTGGACCTCGAGGGTTTTGCGGAGAGGGATATCGCGACGCTCTCCGGCGGCGAGCGGCGGCGTGTCGCGATCGCACAGGTCCTGACACAAAGTCCTGCAGTTTATCTCCTCGACGAGCCGACGAATCACCTCGACCCGCAACACCAGCTGGACGTACTGGAGGTATTCGCCGCCGAGGCGCGAAACGGCGCGGCTATCATTGCCAACCTGCACGACGTCAATCTCGCGGTGCGGTTCGCTACCCGATGCGTGCTGCTGTACGGCGACGGCCGCTGGAGCAGCGGAGAGACGTCACAGGTGCTGGACGAGCAACGCCTGACCGAGCTTTACGGCACCCCAATGGAAGCGGTGCGCTGGCGAGAGAGGAACATATTCATGGCGACCAGCGCGGACTCGCGCTGATTCGTCGCCGCGCTCAAGCGTCGTCGGCGACTTTTCGAATGATGTAACCGCCAGACTTCTCGTCCAGTTCCAGCTGCACGAGCTTGCGCGCCTGCGCTTCCTCCAGGAGATCGCTGAACGACTGGAAGCCGTATGACGACTCGGTGAACCCGGGCCGGCGGCGCTTCAGCGTCTGCTTTATCATCGAGCCCCAGAGCTTGGTGCTGTCGCCCCGTTCCGTGTACAAAGCGTCGACCGTCTCCAGTACCAGGTTGATTGCCTCCTGGGCCGGGTCGTCCTGTACCTTAGGCGTTGCACTCTTCTTCTCGTCGGCGCTCGACCGACGTGCCTTCTTTGTGCGCGGTTTGCTCCGCTGCCGCTTTCTCGAGGCCTCTCGCCCGACCATCAGCTCGTCGTAGAAGATGAATTCGTCACAATTGCTGATCAGGAGATCCGAAGTCGAGTTCTTGACGCCGACGCCGATCACCGTCTTCGCGTTCTCCCGCAGCTTGCTGACCAATGGCGAGAAGTCGGAGTCGCCGGAAATGATGACGAAGGTATCGATATGCTCCTTCGTGTAACAAAGATCCAAAGCATCGACGACCATGCGGATGTCTGCCGAGTTCTTGCCCGACATGCTGACGTGTGGGATCTCGATCAGCTCGAAAGCGGCTTCATGCATTGCCGCCTTGAACTCCTTGTAGCGATCCCAGTCGCAGTAGGCCTTCTTGGCGACGATGCTGCCCTTGAGCAAGAGGCGCTCGAGAACTGGCTGGATTTCGAACCTCACATAATTCGTATCGCGGACACCCAGTGCGATGTTTTCGAAATCGCAGAACAGCGCGAGACTGCTGTCTTCATTCACGGGAAGCTTTCCTTTGGTTAAGGGTAGTTTTACGAAGCCAGATCAGGACGGGAGGGGACCTGCCCGGTGCAGTCGGCGCGTACCTTGGGGAGCAAATGCACTGACGGCGGGCGAAGGTTAATGTAAATGCAGTCACTTTTCGAGCCGCCGAAGCATTTCGGCGTGCAGGAGTCGGTTTGCAGCGAGTACCGAAGTCGTGCCGAGTTGCGGCGGATTGCCCCGGAGGTCCGTAAATTTCCCGCCGGCCTCGGATACGATGACAGACAATGCCGCGATGTCGAGAATATTCACGTCTGACTCGATCACGGCGTCGACCTTGCCCGCTGCCAGCAGGTGATAGTGGTAAAAATCTCCATAGCCGCGAATGCGGTCGACGGCGGAGACCAGGCTGCCAAAGCGGGCCCAGCCGCCGCCTGAAGCGAGGGACTTGAGATTGCCGGTCGACAACGCGGCGCGGCCGATGTCGTCGATTTCGCTCACGTGCAGCCTTTGCCCGTTGAGCCACGCGCCCCCGCCTTTTTCCGCCCAGGCGATTTCATCGAACA
This sequence comes from Woeseiaceae bacterium, assembly GCA_035304285.1. Taxonomy (GTDB): domain Bacteria; phylum Pseudomonadota; class Gammaproteobacteria; order Steroidobacterales; family Woeseiaceae; genus IDS-8. The sequence continues at coordinate 6,832 of DATGQI010000139.1, read as the reverse complement.
TCACGCCGTTGGATACGCCAAGCACCAGCTCGTCGTTTCGCATCAGGGCGATCTGGGTCGAGAAAAACGGGGACTGCCTCACGAAGCTCTTGGTGCCGTCAATGGGGTCGACCAGCCACAGGTATTCGGCGTTCGCGCGTGTCCGTCCTGTCTCCTCGCCGTAGAAACCGTGCTCAGGGAATCGCCCGAGGATAATTCTGCGTATGGCCTCTTCGCATTCGACGTCGGCTTGGGTGACGGGAGTGTGGTCGGCTTTCGTGGTGACCGTGAAGTTGCCGCGATAATACTGCCGGCTTATTTCGCCTGCGGCTCTTGCCGCCTGCAATGCAACTTCGAGTTCCGCGGAGTGCTGTTTCGGTGTCTGCATTGGCTCAAGTGTATCTTCCCGGAGAAGCTACTATGGCCGCAGATGGAAGCACGCACAAGCGGCCTGCTTGACAGCCTCGCACCCCGTCCTTATTGTTCTCGCGACATCTGGTGAACCCGAAAAGGCATTTTTTCGGGTGAACGGGAAGCCGGTGACGCCTTTCAAGGTAATCCTGGAAAGCTGATTCCGGCGCTGCCCCCGCAACGGTGATCGAGTTAAACCGTAGCCCCTGCCACGCAAGAAGTGGCAGAGCCACTGCGACAAGAGAACGATCGTTCTCATCGCGGGAAGGCGCTACGGAGCGGAATGAGTGCCGATGGCGCAACTTCCACTCGTAAGCCCGGAGACCGGCCCGATGCACACGTGAATGACGCGGCGGGCGTGATGCGGGCGTGCTTTTCTCAAGCTCATTACCTGCATCCCTTTGTCCCTCCGTCGTCGCATGTTCTTTAACGCGTTTAGGCGTGCGGGCGGCACGCAGAGGGGACAGCATGCACACACCTGCGATTCGGGCGGTATTCGCTCTTCTTGTTTTTGTTTCCGTCACCGCGGCCGGCGCTGAACGCCCGGAGCCGGAGGACAACATAATCGTCACGGCAACCCGCTCGCCTATACCGGTTACCGAGGCGATCGTTCCCGTACACGTGATTACCCGGCAGGATATCGAACAATCGATGGCGTCGGACCTGGCGGAGCTGCTGCGCTTCGAGGCCGGACTCGATATTGGCCGGCACGGCGGACCCGGGCAGGCGACTTCGGTGTTCCTGCGTGGAACGGAAAGTAACCACACGCTGGTCCTGATCGACGGCGTGCGCATCAATCCCGGCACCGTCGGCGCTGCCGCAATCCAGAACATCGCACCGGAGGTTATCGAACGTGTCGAGATCGTGAAGGGCGCGCGTTCGGCGCTGTTCGGTACCGACGCGATCGGCGGGGTCATCAACATCATCACGCGGCGCACCGACCGCGCGTTTGTCGAAGGTGCGGTTGGCGGCGGCAGCTTCGAGACGCGCTCCGGCTCCGTCGCCGCCGGCAAACGCTCGGAGGATGCCGACGCCGGCATTGCGCTCAACTGGCAGGATACCGAAGGTTTTCCCTCCAGTACCGCCAGTGACTTAGACCGCGGATTCCGCAACTTTTCCACGAACGTCTATGCCGGCAAGCGGCTGGGAGCAAGCTATTTCAGCATGCGTCACTGGCGGGCCGCCGGCACCACTGAGTACTTCGATTTCTTCCTGGCCCCCCTCGACCAGGACTTCAGGAACGAAAGTACGGCAGCCGAGGTGCACACGGACTTCAACGAGAACGTCGACAGCAAACTGGTGCTCAGTCACATCGTCGATGAGATAGAGCAGAACCAGTCCGGGGAATTCGTGAAATCGACACGCAACGCGGTAGACTGGCAACTCAGCCTGGAACGCCGAAACCATCGCCTCACCGGGGGCATTTACCTGGTGGAAGAGAACGCTGAAGCCTTCGCCTTTGGCGCAGGCTTCGATGAAGACACGACGGTCAAGGCTGTCTTCCTCGAAGACCAGTGGAACGTGGACCGTCACGGGGTGTTTCTTGCGGTCCGGCTCACCGATCACGACAGCTTCAGCAACCACACCTCCTGGAATGCAGAATATTCCTTCGCAATCAATGAGCACTGGACACTTAACGCAGGGTTGGGACATGCCTTCCGTGCCCCGGACGCGACCGATCGCTTCGGCTTTGGCGGCAAGGCGGATCTCGATCCCGAAATCGCGGACGAAGCGCAACTTGGGCTGCGATTCCAGCCATCGGCGCGCCATTCGCTGGAACTCGGGCTGTATCGTAACGATATCGACGACCTCATAGAGTTCGACCTTGCAAGCTTCGAGTTGAGTAATATCGCGAAGGCGCAGATCCGCGGCGCGCAACTGGCGTGGCAGTACGATGGCAGCAACTGGTCCGCCCGCACCACGCTGGTGAAGCAGTCGGCAGACAACGGAGCGGACGGCTCGAGGCTGTTTCGACGCGCCGAGGAAAGCCTGACTGTCAACGTGACGAGGAATATCGGCGATCACCGGGTGGGGCTTTCGGTGCTGGCGAGCGGCGATCGCGTGGACGTCGGTGATGCGCCGCTTGGCGGCTATGTCCTCGCGGACCTGACGGCGCAATTTGCGCTTGGCGACGACTGGCGCCTGAACGCGCGCCTCGAGAACCTGCTTGACACGCAGTACGAGACGGCGGCGGGATACAGGATGCAGGAGCGAAGCGCCTTCGTGGACCTCCGCTACGACTGGAGATAATGATGTGCCTGATAATGAGAGTCGCTAATGGGTAACAGACTCAGCAAGATCTACACGCGAACCGGCGATGACGGTACCACCGGACTCGGTGACGGGAGCCGGACCGGGAAGGACAGCCTGCGCGTGGAAGCGTTTGGTACCGTTGACGAAGCAAACAGCGCGATCGGCATCGTGCTGTCGTTCCCCGCCGTACCCGGACTGATCCGCAACTGCCTTACCGAAGTCCAGCACGATTTGTTCGAGCTGGGCGGCGAGTTGTGCATTCCCGGACACAAGGCTGTGGAGATGCACTTCGTCGAACGGTTGGAGAATGAGCTGGACGCGTTGAATGCGGACCTGCCACCGCTCAAGGAGTTCATCCTGCCAGGCGGCAGCCCCGCGGCAGCCGCCTGTCACCTCGCGCGTACCATCGTGCGCCGCGCAGAACGGCGGGTGAACACGCTGGCGAAGCAGGAGGAGCTGCGGCCGGAGGTCTTGCGTTACCTCAACCGCTTGTCGGACCTGTTGTTCGTCGTGGCGAGACGGCTGGCGCGCGAAGAGTCGGGAACGGAAACGATCTGGGACAGGAGCCGGATCGGCAGTTGAGCGCGATTTGCGTGAACCGGCAATTGCGGTTAGGCGGAGCCGCGATTCTTCCGCGCCTCATCAAGTGCTTCGCACAGTGATTTTCCCGCCTGCAGCAACCTTGGGGTTGCCCGGCCTATCTCATCCGCGGGAAGAAAGAAAAAGTTGCCGTAACGGTTGGCGGCAAGTTCGGACCAGCGGTGCCACACGGCGAAACCCTCGTCCTGACTGTCGTCGCTTGCAAGCATCGCCTCCGGGTTCCGGGCCAGCACGGCCTCCACGTCGACCATCGGCGCCAGGCTGTTCAGGTCGGAAAAAATATTGCGGCCCCCGCAGATCGATATCAGCTCACTGACGTAGTGCTCGCCGTTGATCGTGTACAGCGGGCGGTCCGAGACCTGGTAGAACACAGAGATAGGCGGGGCATTTCGGTAGCGCTCCGCGAGTTCGTCGAGTCCTCGCTCGAAGCTCCCGGCCTGCTGTTGCGCCTGCGACTCGCGGCCGGTCAACCGTCCGATGTGGTACAGCGCGGCCACTATGTCGTTCAGCGAGGTGGTCTCGATGACTTCCACTCGATAACCCTGCATTCGAAGTTCATCCACGACATGCGCGGCGGTGCCGCTCTTCCACGCGAGCAGCAGGTCGGGTTTCAGGACTGCCAGTTGTTCCTGGTCCACGGCAAACGCGTCACCGACGTTGGGCAACTTCGCCGCGGCGTCCGGATAGTTCGTATAGGCGGTAACTCCGACCAGCAGTTCGCCGGCGCCGACTGCAAACACGAGTTCCGCGATATGCGGCGCCAGCGAAACGATGCGCAGATCTTCTGCATGTGCTTCGTGCATTTCGCTCGCAGGCGTCGCGGAATCCTGCGAACCTTCGCAGGCCGCTAGCGGAAGAGCCAGCACCAGGAGAGAAGTGAGAGCTAGCCGGCCACTCACACAGACCAGCCGTAAAGCGTCATTGCGGCGACCACGGCGGCCCAGATCAGCAGTGATCGAAGCACCAGGCGCTTGGCCGCAGCCGCTCCGCGGACACTGCGCTCGGTAATGTCCTCCTCGACGACAGGGGGAAGTGCCATGGCCCCGGCGCCGACGCGGGCAAGCAGGTTTTCGCTGCGGACATGCAGTTCTTCCGCCCCGCGCGGTGTCGGCGTTCGCCAGGCGGTGAGAGCGCCGTCGAAGTTGCCCGCCAAAGCGTAGCCCATTGCGGTAAGCCGTGCCGGCACCCACGCGAGCCATCCATGCAGGTCTTCGGCGGCTCCGACCACCAGCGAGGCAGCGCCGGTGCCGCTGTCGTCGCGCCCTGCCCTGAATACGGCCCGACGCCGGATCAGGTCGGTGACGCGGTAGGTCCATGCGCCCAGCGGCCCAAGCAGCACGAACCAGAAAATCACCGCAAACAGGCGATTATTTCCCTGGATGCATACAGCCTGCTCGACTTCCTGGCTGCGCTCCGTGGGGTCAAGCGGGATATCTTTCTCGAGCAGCGTTTTCGCCGTGGCGCGGATGCGCTCCGGGTCATCCGACCTCAGGGCTGCGCAGTGCTCGTCCACCTCCTCTGCAATGTCCCGCGGACCGAGCGAGAAGAAAAGCACGACGACGGCAAAAATCAGGTACGGAAAGCCAAAAAGCGCATCCCCAAGGCTCAGCCGCAGCAACAGCACCGGGAGCACCAGGACAAACGCGAGCAGGACGACGAGGAGAAGCGGTGGCCAGTTTGCATAGCGGTCGACCTGCCGAAAGCCAAAGTCGATCACCCGGTCCAGCCACCGCAGCTCGCGCAAATGAAACAACTGCGTGGCCAGGCGCTCGACGATGAGCCCGATGAGCAGCGCGATTAACTTCATGAATAGTCCGGGTTACGCATTAAATTGATCATACAGGCGCAGCCAGTCGAACGCAGGGCCGGGATCGGACTTGCGGTCGGGTGCTATATCGCAATGCCCGGCGATCAGCCTCGTATCGAGGGTCGGGTATGCCTCTAGCAGCGCCCTGATTACGAGCGCCAGCTCGACGTACTGCGCGTCCGCGTAAGGGACCTCATCCTCTCCCTCGAGCTCGATACCGATCGAAAAGTCGTTGCAGCAGGAGCGGCCACGGAAACTGGATGGTCCGGCGTGCCACGCGCGCCGGCCAAACGGCACGAACTGCAACAGCGAACCGTCCCGCCTCAAGAGCAGGTGCGCGGACACGTGAAGATCCGCGATTTCCCTGAAATACGGATGCAGGGAAGCGTCGAGACAGTTGGTAAAGAGATGCTCGATGTAAGGCCCGCCGAAGCCACCGGGAGGAAGGCTGATGCCGTGGATGACGATGAGTTCGGGCGCAGCCCCCTCCGGCCGATCGTCCTGGTTCGGCGAGGGGCATTGCGTCGCCGGCCGGATAATCCCGATCCCGGGACTCACGGTATAACTGTTTCTCTCGTTCGCGGACAATCTTAGCGTCCTGTCGGTCCATGCGCCGTAGCGGCAAGCAGGAGGAATAGTCTTTGCGAACGGGGCGCCGTGTCAACGGCGCCATCGTGATCCTCGCCGGCGGCAAGCGCTCCTCTCGCCGCCATTCTCCTGGCAGCGCAGCGGCTTTTGACCGCCAAATTCAATCCATGCCTAATAGGCAACCGAAGCGACCATATAAACAAGGAGCCTCCTTGGCCGTTCTGCCCGCACACCGCCTGTACGTCCCTGATCAGCTGACGCCCGGCTCTGAACTGGAACTCGATGATGAAAGGTTTCGTTACGCCGGACGTGTGCTGCGCATGCGAGTCGGAGACGAGCTGGTTCTGTTCAACGGTACGGGTGGTGAATTCACGGCGGTGATCACTGAAGTCTCCCGGCGCGCTATCGTTTTAAACATCGGTGCGCATCGCGAGCGTGATGTCGAATCGCCATTGCGGATAAACCTGGTACAGGGCGTATCACGCGGCGAGCGGATGGATCTCGTCGTGCAGAAAGCCACCGAACTCGGCGTGCAGCGAATCACGCCGGTCCTGACCGAGCGCTCCGTCGTTCGCCTGCAGGGCGACAAAAGCGAAAGGCGGCGTGAGCACTGGGAGAAGGTGGCGCAAAGCGCCTGCGAGCAATGCGGCCGCAATATCGTCCCGTTAATAGACGAGCCGCAGCCATTCGCAAGCTGGCTCGCAAGCGCCGGCGCAAGCGACCTTCAGCGGGCGGTGTTGCGGCCCGGGGTGGAGCAGACCCTGGCGAGCCTCAACTGCACGAACAAGCAGTGGCAACTGCTGATTGGCCCGGAGGGTGGGCTGGCGCAAGCAGAGCTCGAGCATGCGACGGAAGCGGGTTTCGCCCCCTACGCGCTGGGACCGCGGGTGCTTCGAACGGAAACAGCCGCTATCGCAGCGCTCGTGATCCTGCAGGCTCGATTTGGCGACCTCGGCTAAACCCACGCAAAGGCGGGAATCAAGCGCTGCAGGAGCCCGTCTTACACGCGACGATCGGCAGCGCAGGAATAACGGACATGTCGCCCGTGGGACGGGCTCCTTGTATGTTGAGTTTGGGTCTTTCGAGACGCGGTATGGTATCGGCGGACCCCGGGGTGAATCCGCGTGCTCCTCAAGGCCAAGACCTTGTCCTGTAGAGCGGTTCCCCCGCCTTAATTGCCAATGCCGGAGAGTA
>DATGQI010000138.1:0-28311 GCA_035304285.1 Woeseiaceae bacterium | reverse complement strand
ACCGGCGAGCATGGAGTCCCAGTTCGAGCACGACTACCGCTTCGACAGCACGAAAATCGAAACGCACTACGGGAGCGTCCCGACGCCGTATCGCGAAGGTATCGCTGCGGCTCTTCGCGGTTAGGCACGCGCCGAAGCATGAATGCCGGGCGGCACCTTCGGAGTCGGTACGGTCGCCTTCGCATTGCTTATGGGGCCGATCGTGCAGTTCTTCCTCCCGCGGCTCCACATGGACCTGATCTTGATCGCGCTGCGGCGTTCTATGACGCCGTCCTTAACGTCCTCCGTCGCGCTTGTGAGAAACTGGGAAAGCATGTTTAGCCACTACGGGCGACTGTAAGCTCGGTGTTTTCCGCTGTTGCGTCCTGCCCCGGTCCGAGTGATGGTTGTGCATCGTCTACCACGTGAGTCTACGTATGCCGCGGAAGCTTTCTCCTCGCCTGATCATCCTCGCGATTGGAGCGGTGGTGGTGGCCGGCCTCCTGGTGCCGATGTGGCTCGGTCCGCGGCTGCCCGGCTATCGCATTGAAGCGCGACCACTCGTGCAGACCGTGGTGGCGACCGGGCGCGTTGTCAGCGTGTCGCGATCACAGGTCGGCAGTGAAATCACGGGCGTCGTGCTCGAGCGTCGCGTGGAGGAGGGGGACAGCGTTGCGCCCGGCGACGTGCTTGCCGTGCTGCGCGCGCACGATCTGGCGGCGCAAGTGCGCGAGGCCGAGGCGGAGTTCGACAATCTCGTTCGCTCGACCCGCCCGCAGGCGGAGGAGTCCCTGCGCGAGGCGGAGGCGCGACTCGCCCAGGCTGAGCGCGAGACGGCGCGCCGGCGCGACCTCTTCGAGCGCGAGTTGATCGCTCGCGAGGCGCTCGAGCAGGCGGAGGAAACCGCGACGGTCGCACGGGCGGCCATGGAGACGGCACGCCTTCGCGCCATGGCCATCGCGGCCGGGGGTCCCGAGGAGAGCGTCCTGCGGGAACGCCTCGCGGCGGCGCGCGCGGTGCTGGCCAAAACCGTCGTCCGCTCCGAGGCGGCGGGTACGGTGCTCACCCGCAACGCCGAGCCGGGCGATCTCGTGCAGCCCGGCACGGTGCTGTTCACGATCGCACACAGCGGCGACACGGAACTGCTCGTTCCCTTCGATGAGGAGAACCTCGCGCTGTTGCACACCGGTCAGCGAGCGACCGGCATCGCCGACGCATTCCCGGACCGCCCATTCCCCGGCGAGATCACACTCATCGCACCGCGCATAGACCCGCAGCGCGGCACCGTGGATGTCCGGCTCCGAGTGGAGCCGGTGCCGGATTTCCTTCGCCAGGACATGACCGTGTCGGTGAGCGTCGAAACCGGGCGCCGGGAGCGTGCGCTCGTAGTGCCCAACGACGCACTCCTCGACCGTGTCGCGGATCGCGGTCACGTGCTGGCGGTCAGGGATGGACGCGCGCAGCGCATCTTGGTGCGCCTCGGGCTCCGCGGGCTCACGCTGACCGAAGTGGTATCGGGGCTCGAGGTGGGAGACAGGGTGCTGCTGCTTCAGTCTGCCGAGGATGTGGCCGAGGGCGATCGCGTGCGGGTTGAGGAAGAGGCGACGTCACCAGGCGGTTCCGACCGCCCGGCTTTCGGCGGCATGGTGGGTCCCGACGGCTGAGGGGTAGCGATGTGGATCGAATGGACTATAGCGATACGCCTGCTGCGCCAGGGTCGCATCCAGAGCACGCTGATACTCATCGGGATCGGTGTCGGCGTAGCCGTCATCGTTTTCATTACCGCCCTGATCAGTGGCTTGCAGTCGAACGCGGTCGCTCGCACGCTCGGCACGCAGGCACACGTGCGCGTGGAGGCACCGGAGGAAGTGAATCTGGTCGCGCCTGCCGCGAGCGGCGTGGTGCAACTCGTGCTCGAGGACCCGCGGGCGCAGCGCCTGCGCTCCATAAACAACTGGCAGGAGGTGCTGGCCGCGCTCGATGACTTTCCCGGCGTCGTTGCCGTGTCACCGGTTGTCTCGGGGCCGGCGTTCGCGCGGCGAGGCGAGGCGCGCGAGTCGGTGGCCGTGCTCGGCATCGACGTCGCTCGCTACCGGCGGATCGTCGCCGTAGACGACGACATCATCGCGGGGGAGTTCCGCGCAGGCGCCGGGGACGCGGTCATCGGTCGCGTACTCGCCGCGAACCTCGGCGTCAGCGTGGGTGACAAGGTGCGTTTCGACGCCGGCCGGGGCGGTGAAGCGGTCCTCAACGTAGTCGGCATCTTCGAGCTCGGAGTGCGCGAGCTCGACGAACGCTACGCCTACCTTGGGCTGAAGCAAGCGCAGTCACTGCTCGGTCTCCCCGGCGGCGTTACTGTGATCGATCTCAAGGTTGAAGAGATCTTCGCTGCGGGCGAGGTTGCCCGGCGCATCGCGCGGCGCATGAGCCTGAAGGCGGAGAGCTGGATGCAGACGAACGCCGAGCTCCTGAACGCGCTCAGCGCCCAGAGCCTTTCCACCGGGATGATCAGTTTCTTCGTCGCCGTGTCGGTGGCCTTCGGCATTGCGAGCGTGCTGTCCGTGAGCGTCGTGCAGCACACGCGCGAGATCGGCATCCTGCGCGCGATGGGCACGACGAGGCCCAAGGTGCTGCGCGTCTTCCTGCTCCAGGGCGGCGTGTTCGGGCTCGTGGGGTCGGTGGCTGGAAGCTTTCTCGGCTACGGACTCGTTTGGACGTTCAACGCCTTCGGCCCGGGCCTTTTCGAGGTGCCGGTCTCGCCCGGACTCGTCGTGGCGGCCGTCGCGCTGGCGACCCTGACGGGTGTGCTCTCGGCTGCGGTGCCCGCGAAACGCGCGGCACGGCTCGATCCCATGACGGCCATTCGTCATGTCTGAGCCGGACCGGCAGGTCGTCCTCGATCTCGTGGACCTGCGCAAGTCTTACAACGTGGGCCGCCCGACGGAGACCGAGGTGCTGCACGGGGTAAACCTCAAGCTCGGCCGGGACGATTTCGCTGCGCTGGTCGGCCCCTCGGGGTCCGGGAAAAGCACGCTCCTGAACCTGATCGGGCTCCTCGATACACCGACGGGTGGCGAGCTGTACCTTCTCGGCCGGGCGACCAGCACGCTCGACGACGCGGACCGCACGGCGATGCGGGCCGTCGCTATCGGCTTCGTGTTCCAGTTCCATTACCTGATCGAAGCCTTCACGGCGCTCGAGAACGTACTGATGCCGTGGATGGTGAGACACGGCCGGCCGGATAGCGAAGCAATCGACTCGGCGCGCAGCCTGCTGGATGCGGTGGGACTCGCCGATTTCGCCGGGAAGAAGCCAGGCGAGCTCTCTGGCGGTCAGCAGCAGCGCGTGGCCGTTGCGCGCGCGCTTGTCACGCGGCCCGCGTTGCTGCTCGCGGACGAACCTACCGGAAACCTCGACACGCACAGCTCGGCCGGCGTGTTCGAACTCTTCAGGCATTTCAATGCCGACCTCGGCTGCGCCGTGCTGCTGGTGACGCACGATACGCGCCTGGCCGAGACCTGCGATCGGCAGATCGAACTGGTCGACGGGCGAATCGTATCGGACGCGGTGCTTCGGTAGGAGAGCGCTGGTCGAGCCGAGTCCTCGTGTCCTGGGGAAGCGCTGGGTGGGCAGAATCTCCTTATGGCTCAGGCGAGACCGAGTCATTAGCGGTAGCTACGTTCCGCTGCGGTAGCGCCAGGTTGCCGGAGACTGGCTGGGGTATTTCCTTTGACGAAAGCATGGAGCTCGTTTCCGTCAAACAGGCGGAGGCCGGCATGTTGGAAACGCGCGAGGTCGGCGGCTTCCGACGAGGAGTAGTATCGGCCTTCCCGCGGTTGAGCGACGTGCCCTGGCGATTCGCCGGCTTCAATTCGCTGCACGGCGTCGACGAGCATGGCGCAGCCTGGCGCGTATAGCGACAGCACATTGGCGAGATATGTACGTTGCAGGTCTGTATGCCAGCGAATCGCTGAAACTTCTATGAGAAAACGCTACCCCAATGCCACCACGGCTCCGGGAACTGAACAGCATCCGGGTTTACTCGTCCGCAGAATAATCCTCGCAAGACACCCTGGGGTTGTGGTCCGAGAACATCCCGTGTGGATTATCCTTCCAGGCCCACACGTGCAGCTCGTAGAACGCCGGTAGCCCGTAGCGATTGGGGCTTCCTACGTAGTTGAAGACTTGCCCGTCCAACACCGGCGGTTCTTCGTTGCCCGAGTGCCAGGCGTCGGCGATGACCACATATTCCACGGCGACGAGCCTGAGCTTGCCCCGCCGGGGCTCGTAAACCAGCGCTTCGGGGTTTGCTGCATCCAGTGCGCCATCGCCGACGAGCCCGCCGTTTACGTAGTGCACACCCATTGAACCCTCGTGAGGGCTGCTGACACAGCCTAAGAACAAGCCGTATCCCTGCGCCCTCGCCTCGTTGATGTCCCTGAGTCCCCGCGTTTCCTTAAGTACAGTTTTGACGAGCCCGGTCGGGTAAGACTTCTTGTGCTGCTTGTAATCACCGCCTGCGGAAACGTCCTTGGATGTCAAAGCGCCCGTCACGAGAACGGCAGCTACTGCGAGCGCGGTGAGTTGTCCCGAACGTAAAATTCGCTGTTTCATTCTGGTTCTCCTGTATAGAAGTAGGGATCCAGCACCCGCACTTCCCTGATCTGAGTGACAGGCAGCCGGTTTCGCGTCGCGGCGCGACGTACCGCCTCGGGCGTAGGCGCATCGTAGATGCACCAGCTCTGCTTCTTGTCCGGGCTTACATAAGAGTGCAGCCAGGTGACGCTCTCGTTGAGGTTCGCATCGACGACGCTTTCGCAGACCTTCGCGCCTGCGTCGTTGACGGGGATTTCCAGGGCCTCGGGGAAGTCCCTCATGACCAGGTAACGTGGCATTGCTGGTTCCCTCTGGTTGTGACGTGGGAGTTACACTACGGAAACCACGCACCCGGCGAATGGGGTGATCTCCCTATTTTTGCCCTGCCAAGACCCAGATTGGTCCTCGCTTCGCTCATGGAACTGCTGGAACGCCAGACACAGCTGACTCAACTTGCAAGGAACCTGCGGGCGGTTGCGGATGGCTGCGGCAAGGCTCTCCTGGTCGGTGGCGAAGCCGGCGTCGGCAAGAGCTCGCTGGTCGAGGCCTTCGTGGCGGGTCACGGCAAAAACGTGCGTGTGCTCTGGGGAAATTGCGATGCGCTAAGGACGCCGCGCGTGCTGGGACCGGTGTACGAGGTTGCTGCACGGTTGCCCGCACTTGAAGGGCTGCGGGGCGAGCCCTCGCGAGAGCGGCTCTTTGCCGGCCTCTTCGGCGAGCTTTGTAAGCGCCCGGTCACCATCATCGTACTGGAAGACATCCATTGGGCGGATGAGGCAACCCTGGATTTCGTTGCCTTCATCGTCCGGCGCATCCAGCGGACACTTTGCTTGTTTCTCGCCACGTTCCGTGACGATGAAATATCCGCTGCGCATCCGCTGCGGCGGACCCTTGGCGACCTGACCGGAAACCACGTCGCGAGACTGGCGCTGGCGCCGCTTTCGGAAAACGCCGTCGCCCAGCTCGCACATGACAGCGGAAGAGACGCCACCGATATATACAGCATCAGTGGCGGTAATCCTTTTTTCGTGCGCGAGCTCCTGGCGGCAAGTGGGGAGGCAGTGCCGGAGACTGTCCGCGATGCCGTCCTGGCGCGGGTGGCTCGCTGCAGCGAACCTGCGCGAGCTGTGGCGGAACTCGTATCCCTGTTGCCGGGCAAGACCGAGCTCTGGCTGCTCGAGTCGATGCTCGCGAAGACCGAAGGTGCGATGGACGCCGTCGAAACAGGGCTGCTCCGGCATGTCGATGACGCAATTGCGTTCCGCCACGAGCTGGCGCGGCTGGCGGTAGAAAGCAGCCTGCAGCCGGCGCAGGCAAGACAGATGCATCGGCGGATCCTGCACGCGCTGCAGGCACGCAGCGCCGATTTGTCCCGCCTCGTGCACCATGCCGAACGCTCGGGAGAGATTCCGGAGATTCTCGAGTATGCGCCGCGTGCCGGACGTGAGGCGGCAGCACTCGGCGCACATCGCGAGGCGGCGGAACATTACGCCAGTGCCCTGCGTCATGGTGATCGCCTGCCGCCCGAGCAACGTGCCGATTTGCTCGACCGTCACGCTTGGGAGTGCTACGTCACGAACCAGATCGAACTGTCGGTGTCGTCGGCCGAAGCGTCTCTCGCGCTTTGGCGGTCGCTCGGGAACACTTTGGCCGAATCGCGGACACTGCTGGTCCTGTCGCGCCAGCACTGGAAACTCGGCAACAAGGCCGCCGCAGATCAATACGTCGCCGAGGCGATCGATCTTCTCGAGCGCCAGCCGGAGCAGCGTGAACTGGGAATGGCTTACAGTGCGCGTTCGCAGCTCGACATGCTGGAGGGACGCGTCGACTCGGCGACTTCATACGGGCACTGCGCGATAGAACTGGCCCGCAGGTTTGGTGATCCCGAGACAGAGTCGCACGCTCTCAACAACGTCGGCACGTCGCTGATTACCAGCGGCGATGATGCGGGCTACGCGATGGTTGAGCGCAGCCTGGAGATCGCCAGAACGTACCGCCTTCACGAGCACGCCGGTAGAGCGTACGCCAACCTCTCCACCTGCTCGATATGGCGGCATGATTTCCCGCGGTCAAGGAAGTATCTCGAGGAGGGCATAGCCTACTGCGAGGATCACGAAAACTTTACCAACCTTGCTTACCTGCGCGCGTATCTCGCGCGCTTCGAATTAGAAAGAGGTCGCTGGAATGAAGCAGCGGACGTCGCGTCCTCGCTGCTTCGGAATCCGGACATAAGCCCCGTGCAGCGTATCCCCGCTCTCGTGGCGCTGGCCCTGGTCCGCGTGAGGCGGGGCGATCCGGCTGCCGAACCGTTACTGGACGAGGCCGCAGAGCTCGCCAGCCGCACCGGCGAATTGCAGCGCATCGGCCGGGTCGCCGCTGCGCGCGCGGAGCTGGCCTGGTACCGGCGCGATATCGATGGCGGCCTGCAAAACCTGTCGACGGCCCTGGAGCTTGCCAAGGGTCATCACGATTCCTGGATCGAGGGTGAACTACTGTTCTGGCGATCCCGATTCGCAGCCGTCGAACGCACACCCGACCACATTGCCAAACCGTACCGCCTGATGATCGACGGCGAGTGGCAGTCGGCGGCGCAAGCCTGGAAGGACATCGGCATGCCTTTCGAGGAGGCGCTGGCACTGTCGCTCGGGCCCGAGCCGGCCCTCCGGCGGGCGCTGGATATCCTGGAGGTCTTGGGTGCCGGCCCCCTCGCCGCCATGGTTCGTCGCCGCCTGCGCGAACAGGGCGTCCATGGCATCCCGCGAGGGCCCCGTTCAACGACCCGGCAGAACCCGGCCGGGCTGACGAACCGTGAGATAGAGGTTCTGGAACTCCTCGTCGACGGGCACAGCAACGCAGACCTCGCGCGCAGGCTCCATGTCTCGGTCAAGACCGTAGGCCACCACGTTTCGGCGATCCTGGCGAAACTCGAAGTACGCACCCGCACTGAGGCCGCCACCGCCGCGCTACGGCTCGGCATCGCGCCCGCGCGCGACTGAGCAGAATTCCTGGCCATTCCTGATCATCGCAATCATCCCTCAGCTTTCCGGCCAGTTCCCAAACCTGGAGCCTCCGCCGGTACGCATTTCAGGGAAGGAAGAGGGCGACTCGTATACAATCGCGATGACTTTGGGGAGTCCTGTACTTGGGCAAGCTGTTCGACGAGCTGAAGCGGCGCAACGTCATTCGGGTAGCGATCGCGTACGCGGTCGCGGCATGGCTCCTGTTGCAGGTCGCCGATCTCGTTCTCGACAACATATCCGCGCCTTCCTGGGTAATGCAGGCCTTCATGCTCGCGATGGCGCTGGGCTTCCCGCTCGTTCTACTGTTCTCGTGGGCCTTCGAGCTGACCCCGGACGGGCTCAAGCTCGAGAAGAACGTCGACAGGGAACAATCGGTTGTTCATTACACCGCCCGCAGGCTCGACCGCATGACCATCGGGCTCCTCGTCCTCGTCCTGCTTGTTGTGGGCGCTGAGCGGATGTTCCCGAAAACGGCGCCAGCTCCCGTGGAAGCTACAGTCCCTGAGGTTGCCGACAGGTCTATCGCGGTTCTTGCGTTCGACGATCTCTCGCCGCAGGGCGACCAGGAATATTTCGCCGAAGGTATCTCCGAAGAACTGCTGAATGTCCTTGCACAGATTCCCGGCCTGAAGGTTGCCGGCCGGACCTCGTCGTTTGCGTTCAAAGCCCAGAACAAGGACCTTCGCGAGATAGGTGAAATACTCGAGGTTGCGCACATCCTGGAAGGTTCAGTGCGCAAGTCCGGCGACAATATTCGCGTTACTGCACAGCTCGTAAAGGTTGAAGACGGCTTTCACCTGTTTTCCAGGAACTACGACCGGAAGCTCGACGACATATTCAAGGTGCAGGACGAGATAGCGCACGAGATCAGCGTGGCGCTGCGCTCTACTATCCTGGGGAACGATTCGATTGAACCCGCGCAACCCGCAGTTGCCGAGGCCTACGACAACTACCTGAGGGCGCGCCAGTGGATACACACGCGCGACAAGTCTTTAATGGAGCAGGCAGCGGAGGTGCTCGACAAGGCAATTGCCATCGATCCGGACTACGCGCCGGCTTATGCGCAGAAGGCGCTGGTCCTCCTGCTTCTCTCCGATGCGCCCGGCACCTACGGCGATATTCCGGAGGCGGAAGCCAAAGCCGCGAGCCGGCCGCTGATCGACAAGGCGCTGGCGCTGGATCCAGACCTCCCGGAGGCGCATGCGACGCTGGGCCTCTGGTACTCCCAGTCCGACTCGACCCTGGATGAAGCGACGGCGGTCCTCCGGCGCGCCCTGGAGCTCAACCCCAGCCAGGCCGACGCGGGAAACTGGCTGTCGTCCCTGCTGGCCGGGTCCGACCTGCACACCGAAAGCGTGAGTTTGCTCGAAGCAGTAGTCGAGCGCGATCCACTGTACAAACCGGCCTTCAACAACCTGATCTTCGGGTATATGTCGACGCGTGAACTCGATAAGGCGTCCACGCTGGTGTCGCGCGTCGAGCGAATTACCGGAAATTCACCGAATGTCCGTCTCGCCCGCGGTTCAATTGCCCTGATGGAGGGACGGCTCGCAACAGCCATCGAGGAACTGGGTTACGCCTATGAATTCAACCCGAGTTCATCCGTTACAAGCTCACTGTACGGCTATGCATTGCTCTTCGCCGGGGACTACGACGGGGCCGCGGAAGTAGCTTATGTTTCTGAGAAACTTGTCGCTCTGGAGCTTGCCGATCGTCATGAGGAAGCGGCCTCTATATACCAATCGCTCCAGGAACGGGAACTCGATGTGGTTGATTTGCGCGCCATCGGGGACTGGCTCTTGCTGCAACAACGGGCGGCCGACTTTCTGCAACTGGTCGAGAGCAGCGCCAAAGAGCACGAAGACTGGATAACGGCACAGATCCTGGAACAACAGCTCTACGGAGCTCCGCATTTCACCAATCTCGCTTTCGCCCTGCGGCAGGTCGACAGGAACGCCGAGGCGGACAGGTTCCTGTCACGGGCCGCTGAGGCGCTTGCAGAGCAGGAGCGCTACGGCGCCGACAACTTTTTCTACTGGATCAACGTGAGTGAGTATGCCGCGCTTATCGGCGATGCGGACCGGGTTATTGCCTCTCTCCAGAAAGCCGTTGCTTCAGGTTACGTCGCCGTCCCCGGTTTCTATACCGCGCCGCTGGATGCTTACCGCGGCGATCCCCGCTTCATCGAGCTGGAGAACGCCGTGATGCGCACTGCCGAGGAGGAACGCCGCAAGCTCGGAATGCTCGCCGCTACGGCCGAGACGGCGGTCACAGATGAGAGGTAGTTCCGGGCGAAGTGGAAGCAGGCTGTCGATCAGCTGCGGCTGATAGTCGAGGCACTGCCTGTGTGACAGGGCTCGGGCGAAACTGAAGTTCCTCGGTGATGATCCTCTCGCGCGGCAGGCCGAGCTCGCGAAACTGGGAAACGAACGCGTCGACGAACGGCATGTTGCCGCACAGCATAACGGCGTAGTCATCGTGCTCCATATCCGCGGCAATCCGGGCCGCCGTGAGACGTCCCTGTTCACGGGCCAGCCAAAGCACGTACTCGATGGAGCAGCTTGGCCGCGAGCGGCATGCGCGGATCTCCTGATCGTACACGGCATCCTCCACGCTGCGCGCCACGTAATAGAGCCAGACCTGGCGAAAGTCCAGGGTGCTCCGCTCGAAGGCGAGCATGCTAAGGAAAGGGGTAATGCCGATGCCCGCTCCGATCCACACCATGCGCTGGTACTGCTCGAAGCGGAATGGCGTGAACCCGCCGAAGGGACCGAAGACATCGATCTCGGCACGTCGAAGGGAGGAGGAGGCGTGGAATTTGCCGGGACGCCGGGCTTTCCAGTAGTCGGGATTATCCTCGCCCAGGGAAAGGTAAGAGACCTGGCGCGTGAAATCGCCGAGCTGGCGGATGGACACCCGCAAGTGGTGTTGCAGGGGTGACGACGAGATGGAGAATGGATGCAGCTCCCGCTCTTTTCCCTTGAAGCTCGGAACGCGGAGGAAGACGAATGTCCCGGGCTCGTACATCATTCGCCTCTCCAGCGGGCGCATGACCAGGTCGACGATTCCTCCACCGCGAGGCACCACGGACTCGACCCGGTACCGGTAGCGCGGTCCGAATCGCCGGAAGAGCAGAACGCGATAGACCCAGGCGACCAGACCGACCAGCAAGAGCAAGACGATCCAGGTACGTAGCGGCTCGTAGAGCCGGATCGTGCCAGGTTGCATCGCTGCGTGCAGTGTGCCGAACAGGAACAACAGGCCGATCACACGATGTATCACCAGCCAGCGCTCGTGCCGGAGGCGACGGTCATAGGCAAGAAGTCCCAGCACGATCAGCACGTAGAAGGCAAGAATGTCGATGGACCTCTCGTCGCCGGACGAGAACGGTACCAGGACCGCTCCCAAAGACTCGCCGTGCGCTACGGCATCGGCCGCCAGCAGGGCGACATGGACGGCGAGCAGCAGCAGCGCTCCCAGGCCGAGCTTCCGGTGCAGGCGCACCGCCATGTCCAGGCCGCCGAACAGGGGCTCCAGGGCCTGCGCCCGCACGACCGAAAGGATTGCCAGAGAAGCGAGCGCCGCCGACCACAACATGACGACTTGCGAAGGTCCCCGCCATGGCCAGAGTTCGGGACTGCCCAATTCGTCGAAGCGGCCGGCCACCCAGAATGCGGTGGTGACAACGAGAGTGCCGGCGACCAGCCAGGCCCGGCGAGTAACACCAACTCGGGGCGATCCGCCCTCGCCACCGGTCGCCGATTCGTTATTCACGCTGGCGGCTGTCCCATCAGGCACGCATCAGACTTCGTATGGAGGTCTGAGCCAAGGGCGCTCTCCTGTACAAGCTTGTTCCCCTAAATTGGGTCTGCCGAAACATCTCGACATCGTCGCATCAAGCCGAGCCCGGGAATCGTACCGAATAATCAAGTTGATCCAAAGCGCGAATCGGGGTCAAGGTTCCCTGGGCCTTCATTCTTGACGCCCCTGGGCTGCTTCGGCTACGTTCCCCGGCAAAAGGTCTGTCCGACCGGTAAGCGCGGGCGCAGGTCCGCGCCGCCCCGAGCCTGACTTCTTTCAGTTCTACGCTGTTGCACTTAGCTGCTCGGCCGAGGAAGCAAATGGCCCGCCCATCCGCTTCTCTACACCCCGGGAGCCTGCCACCCAAAGTCGGGGTCCACGTTGTCGGCGCTGGTCCGGTGGGTCTCCTGGTCGCGGCCCTGCTGCAAACGAACGAGTGTTTTTCCGTCCACCTCTATGAAAAGCGGCGTGAGTACACCCGCACGAGGATGGTCCAGCTCGCGCCGTACCTGGTGGCCGATTCGATCGAGAGTTACTGTGCCGACTACATCGACGGGGAGAGCGTCGGGGCGATTTTCGAACCCGCGGAGCTCGAGGAAGGGCTCGCTTTCCGGCAATCCATTTCGCCTGACCTGGCGGAACTGCTCCGTGAGTGGACACTGGGTTTCTGCCCGCTCAATCACATCGAGCGTTCATTGAGCGATCTCATAGCTGCGCGCCGGGCGCATCCGGTGCAGCGCATAGCAGCCGTCGTGACGGCCGACAACCTGGCGGCGATGCTCCAGCCGGAAGATGTCCTGGTCGACTGCACGGGCGCCAATTCCCTGCTCCGCGATCAGCTGCTGCCGGGCGAGGCAAGCGAAGCTGCGAATACTTTCAAGCTGCGACTCGAGTACGCCGTAGTCGTCACCTTCCTGTATAGCCAGGCCTACGAATGCAACGAGTACTGCAAGTACTACAAGAACATCGAGAATGCGTACTACAAGTTCATCCCGGCGGTTAACCGCACGTACTATGACGGTCACGTCACTCACATTACCGGTATCGTCAACATCCCGGCGGAGGACTACGAGCGGATCCCGCCACGCTGCGACGGCGCGTGGCTTCGCGACAATTTTCCCGAAGTCGCCCGCTCGATGGACCGCTTCATCTCGAAGGTGCAGACAGAAACCAACGGCACGATAGTCGGCGACCTCGACGTTGTGCGCATCCCGCTGAACCTGTACCGGGCTCGCAACGCAACCAGCCGGCAACTTTGGCGGGAGACAACCAGTGATCATCCGCTGGCGCGCTCGCCGGTGTTCCTTGCCGGCGATTCCGCCATGGGCTCACCATACTTCCAGTCGATCTCGCTCGGCTTCGAGAGCGCCATGTTCCTGGCGGGACTGCTGGCGCGGCCCGGCCTTTCGCCGATGGAGATGCTGGAATGCTATGAGCAGTACATCTACAAGCAGTGGCTTCGTGTATACATGCGCAGCAAGATGATCAAGCATAACAAGGACGTGTTCGAGTGCGTCGGCGATAACTTCGCCCTGCTGGAGAGACTGCACATCTATTGAGCGCTGCCGTGGTGCGTTGTGCAGTCCCGGCCGCTCAGGACACGGATGCCGGCTTTTTCGTCTCCAACGCCGGGGCCTTACCTGTGTCAGCAGGCCGCTCGAGAGTCGCCTGGCCAGGCCGCCAATTTGCCGGGCACAACTCGCCGCACTGCAGCGCGGCAAGAACCCGCAGCACCTCCCCGGTGCTTCGGCCCACGTTCAGGTCGTTCACGCACAGCCACCGGATCTTCCTCTCCTGGTCGACGACGTAGGTGGCGCGAAGCGGTACTTTCTCTACCGGATCCAGGATCCCCAGCGCATTCGCGACTTCCTTGCGATCGTCCGCGAGCATCGGGAACTTTAGATTGCGCAGTTCGGGGTCTTCCCTGCGCCATGCGAGATGCGTTTGATGGCTGTCTCCGCTCACCCCGAACACGTTCGCAGCCAGCGCGCGAAATTCCCGCACCGCCCGGTTGAACTCCACCAGCTCGGTCGGGCAGACGAAGGTGAAATCGCGAGGCCAGAAAAATACCACGCTCCAGCTTCCCGCAAGCTCCTGCGCATTGACGCAGCGAAACTCCGATCCCGGTTCGGCCGAGACGCAGGCCTGCAGGGAGAACTCCGGAAAGAGCTCGCCCAAGCCCAGCAGTCGTGACGTCGTACCCCCTGGTGCGTCCGGCATGATGGCCGCTCCTGTCTGCTCATTGGCGCTTCGCCGTCTGCCAGGCGTCGAGCCTGGCGCGCGCTTCATTGTGTCCCGGATTCATCCTGATGTCGTGATCTTAAGGGCCTGGCGGCGAGTTCGATCACGTAGCGGTCCGGGTCGCGAAAGTATAAAGGGGACGTCTGCCCTGCCGGCTAAATCGGGAGTATATTCCTGTGGCGGCGCCCCGGGTGTCCGAGCGCAATCCAATGAACAACAAGAAGAGGGGGAGGATCATGTCGAAGATGGGTGTCCTCATAGGGACAATTGTCGTGATCGGGGCAATCGTTTTCGCACTGCGAACGGGCTCCGAAACCATTGCGGAGCCGGCAGTGGCGGCGCCTGCGGCTGCTGTCGAACCCGACCTGGCCGCGGTGCGGCTTGCCACGGAACGGTTCCGGGACGTGGAGGTGGCGCTGGCCGAGGGCTACATCAGGGACCCGGCCAATCTCTGCGAAACCGCCGATATGATGGGTCTGCCCGCGGAGCAGGGCGCGATGGGCATTCACTACTTCCGGCCGGACCTGCTGGGCATCACCGGCCCGCCTGATCCGCGGGTAAACGGGACGGGAACCCATACCGATTTCCTGGTGCCATCGGTACTGCTTTACGAGCCGCAGGCGGATGGCACTGTCGAGCTGGTGGGTGTGGAGAACCTCGTCTTCGCTGCCGCGTGGCAGGCAGCGGGTCACGCGGAACCGCCTTCCTTCCAGGGGATTCCCTACGAGCACATGGTCGATGACCCCGCGACGCCCGTCGATGAGGCGCACATGTTCGAGCCGCATTACGACCGCCACGTCTGGCTGTACCGGGACAACCCGAATGGGATGTTTAAGCCGTTCAACCCGAGCGTGAGCTGTGAACATCATCAGCGGACGGCGGTTGATCTGCACGGAGAAGCCACGGGCTGAAAACTGGCCCGGCCTGGAACTCCCGCTTCGGAAGCCGGGTCCGCCGCTCGTGCGTGAACTGCAGAAAACCGGTTCAGCACCTGGCAGAGGAAATTCGCGCCCGGATCCTCGGCTGCCGCCTGCTGGTCTGGTGCCGCCAACCTGATCCAGGTCAACGCGCGGCCGGTCCGGGGACCGCACACTGCAAGCGATGGATGAGATCTCCCTGGATCCCGAGCTGCTACGGCGCTATGACCGTCCCGGCCCGTGCTACGCGTCCTATCCGACCACGCCGCATTTTACCGATAGCTTCGGCGAGGCAGAATTCCGCAGGTATGCCCTCGGCAGCAATGCTGAACCGATCCCGAGGCAACTGTCGCTTTACCTGCACGTTCCCGACTGTTTCAGCAGCGGTGCGTACGTGGAACGGCTGGTGCGGGAAATCGAAACCGTCGCAAAGCTGTTCGACCGTGACCGCGATGTAATCCAGCTGCACCTCGGCGGAGGCGCGCCGAATTTTCCCGGTGCAGCAGAAGTGAACGAACTCATCAGCAGCCTCGGCCGGCAATTCCATTTCAGTACGAGCAGCACCCGGGATTTCTCGATCGACCTTGATCCGCGTGTGATACGCCCGGGCGACGTGGCCGCCTGCGCGGCCCTTGGCTTCAATCGTGCCAGCCTCGCGATCCGGAATTTCGACCCCGAGGTGCGGTGCGCGGTAAATGATGAACAAAGTGTCGATCAGACGATGCAGGTCATCGCGGATTGCCGCGACAGCGGCTTTCGCTCGGTAAATGTCGATCTCGTCTACGGCTTGCCCCGGCAGACGCTCGCAGGTTTTGGGCATACCCTGGAAGCCATCCTCGAAGCACGGCCCGACCGCGTGGCCACTTATGGCTACGCGCACCTGCCGGAAGTGCTCGAGGCACAACGCCGTAGCAGGGCAATTGAACTTCCCGATGCCGAGACACGGATCGGGCTGCTGTGCCTCGCAATAGAACGGTTGTCGGCAGCGGGTTACAGGTATATCGGCATGGACCAATTCGCGTTACCCGGGGATGACCTGGTGCGTGCCCGGGAAGCGGGACGGCTACAACGCAACTTCATGGGCTACACGACTCATGCAGACAGCGACCTCATTGGGCTGGGCGTAAGCGCGATGAGCCACGTGGGTGACAGCTACAGCCAGAACCCGCCCGACCTTGCGGCCTGGGAGGCCGCCGTGGACCAGGGGAGATTACCGGTATGGCGCGGCATCGAACTGGATGGTGACGATGTGCTGCGCGCAGACGCAATCCAGGAACTGATGTGCCGGGGCGAGGTGGATATCGCCGGCTTCGAGTACCGCCACCGGGTCGACTTTCCGGCTTACTTCGCGGATACCCTCGAGGGGCTACAGCCGCTGGTGGCAAACGGCCTGGTGCGTATTGACCGCGATGTGATCGCCGCCACTTCCCACGGCAGACTGTTGCTGCGTATCATCGCTATGTGCTTCGACCGGTATCTTACATCGTCGCAAACAGGCGCCAGGACACGCTATTCCCGCGTAATCTGACTGCGCAGGCCTGCCGTCGCGTCGGGGGCCTGGCCTGATGGACGCCGGTACCTCCCATCGCCCGCAACCTATCGCCGACGACGGCGATGATTTCAATTTCTGCAGCACCTGTGCATTCTCCGCCGCATGCCTCAAGCATGGCTACGACAAGGGCCAGCTGCGCGAACTGCACGTGCTGGTGGAACATACAGAGCCTTACCATGAGGGTGAGTACATCTTCCGCGAGGGCGATCGTTTTGAAGCTATCGCAGCGGTGCGTAGCGGCACGGTCAAGACGTTTGTAAACGATATAGAAGGACGCGAACAGGTACAGGGCTTCTTCCTGCCCGGCGAAGTCATCGGCCTGAGCGGGATCTCGGAGGCGCGCTATCCTTCCAACGCCATCGCCCTGGAGTCGGTGGTCCTGTGCAGATTCTCGTTCTCATCGATGGCCATGCTGGCGACACGCATGCCGGGCCTGCAGCAACAACTGTTTCGCCTGTTGAGCCAGGATATCAACAAGGCGGCCCTGCTCGCCGGCAACTACTCGGCAGATGAACGCATGGCCGCTTTCCTGGTGTCGCTCTCGCGCCGCTACGCTGCACGCGGCTTTTCGCCGAACCGGTTTCGTCTCACCATGACCCGCACGGATATCGCGAACTACCTGCGCCTTGCGGCGGAAAGCGTCAGCCGCGGGCTCAGGCGCCTGCAGGACGACGGGCTGATTCGTGTCGACCGCCGCGACATAGAACTCGTCGATCGTCCGGCGCTGGAGTCCCTCGCCAGGACCATCTTGCGCGACTGAGCCGTCGCTGCAGGGGCCCGCAATGCGGGCAGGTTCGCCGACGTCTGCCGAGCTCGGCCGCATGGCGGCTCCTGCAGTGATCTGCAGCACCCTCTCTGCCACCCCTTGTCGCACGACTCCTGGCCGCGCCGTCACGCACCGGCGCGAAACTTCAAGTGTGCTTGACCTGGATCAGGGTAATGAGCCTGCCACGGGCCTTAAATGACAGGCATGGCACGAGCTTCCAGTTCGTGAGGAGTCGGAGGAGGTCGCATGAATGCCGAAGATCAAGACGATGAGAGCCTGAAGATCCCGTTGGTTCAGCAGTTGCTGGACAACCCGTTCCTGCTCCTGTTCCTGGGCGTACTGATCCCGATGATTGTCTACGTCCTGTGGGGCGTCATCGACATATTGACGATACCGCTGGCGCCATGACCGCCGACGTTCAGCCTCGCCCGGAGCCAGGGGGTCAACCTGCATGAGTGCAATCCTGCCACCGGCGGAACGGTTGTGGTGGAAGCACCCGCTGGATCGCGTCGAAGGAACCTGGATCGTCATCGCATTCGTGTGGTGCATGATCCTCTTTTTCATGATGGTGTTCTGGCATATCTACGGCAACCAGAACCTGTCGACCGAAACCTACAAGACAACTCCCGCCCAGTTCATGGCGAAAACGCAGGCGATGGTCGACCAGTACACCGTGCGAATGGATGCCCAGGCGACTCCGGTCGTGGCGCCGCCACCGGGCAGCGACGTCTACCTGATTGCACGACTTTGGAGTTTCTGGCCAATCATCGAATTCGAGAAAGACCAGACGTACCGGCTGCATCTGACGTCCATGGATTACAACCACGGTTTCTCCCTGCAGCCGAGCAACATCAATATCCAGATGGTGCCGGGCTACGAGCATGTCATCACCGTCACACCCAACCAAAGCGGTGACTTTTCGGTGGTATGCAACGAATTCTGCGGTATCGGCCACCACCTGATGGTTGGTCGAATCTACGTACGGGAATAACGGGGAGACCTGCATGTCTGTAGCAACGACCTATCGGACCTGTCCGCGCTCAGGGCTGCAGTTCGAATCGCGAGCGGAAAAACTGATCCTGGCCAACGCCGTTGCGGCCGTAGTCTTCCTGCTGATCGGCGGGATTCTCGCTATCGGTATCGTGCTGACGCGCTGGCCGGCGGTCCACTGGCTCGAAGCGGCGACCTTCTACCAGGTACTCACTGCGCACGGTCTCGACATGCTCATCTACTGGATCATCTTTTTCGAGATCGCCGTGCTGTATTTCTGCAGCTCGACACTGCTGCGATGCCGCATTGCGACCCCCAGGGTCGCGTGGGTTGCTTTTGCGCTGATGCTCATCGGCGCCGTGACGAACAACATCGCCGTCTACCAGGGCGGCTCGAGCGTCATGATGACATCGTACGTGCCCATGATGGCAGCCCCCTCGTTCTACCTCGGGCTCATCCTTTTTGCCGTCGGCGCGCTGATCGGCTGCTTCGTCTTCTTCGGGACACTGGTGGTCGCAAAACGCGAGAAAACCTACCAGGGGTCTGTGCCGCTCGTGGTCTTCGGTGCAATCGTCGCCGCGATTATCGCCGTATTTACCATCGTCTCGGGCGCCATCATCCTGATCCCCACGTACCTGATGTCGATAGGCCTGGTTGAGCACGTCGATCCGCTGATATATCGGACGATCTGGTGGGCATTCGGCCACTCTTCGCAGCAGGTCAACGTCGCCGCACACATAACGATATGGTACCTCGTGGCGGCCGTGGTCTTCGGCGCCCGGCCGATGTCGGAGCGCGTCAGCCGCGGCGCGTTCCTGCTCTACATCCTGTTCCTGCAGCTGGCAAGCGCACACCATCTGCTGGCCGATCCGGGTATGAGCACAGAATGGAAGGTGGTCAACACCAGTTATTTCATGTACTTCGCGGTGCTGGCTTCGATGATCCACGGCCTGACCATCCCAGGGGCGATGGAGGTCGCGCAGCGGCAGAAGGGATTCACCAGGAGCTTGTTCGAATGGCTGCGCAAGGCGCCTTGGGGCAATCCGGTTTTCTCGGGTGTATTCATCTCGATCATCGGGTTCGGTTTCCTGGGTGGCATCTCCGGCGTGATGATGGGCACCGAACAGCTCAACATGATCATTCACAACACGATCTACGTGCCGGGCCATTTCCACGCCACCGTGGTTATCGGCACGACACTGACCTTCATGGCGCTGACCTATTACCTGATCCCCGTGCTGTTCAAGCGCGAGATGATCGCGCCGCGACTCGCGAAGTGGCAGCCGTACCTGTTCGGCTTCTCGATGTACTTCTTCTGCCTGATCATGATGGGGGCAGGCACCCTGGGGGTCCCGCGCCGTCACTGGGATATGTCCTTCAGCGGCATGCCCATGGCGTACGAGTGGCCGGGCGCTGCTTACCTTATGATGGGCCTCGTCGGGATCGGCGGCCTCGCGGCGATTGCGGGCGGCGCGATCTACATCTACGTCACGGTTGGTTCGCTGCTCTGGGGCAAGCGACTCGATACCGGCACAGAGCGCAAGCAGGTGACTCCGATTCCGCCGACCGCACCGGCCGCGGCCGTGCAAGGCTACGGATCGATGGGGTTCGCCGCGCCGGGTACGTTCACGCTGGCGATGGTCTTCCTTGGCGCCTTCATTCTCTATTACTTCATCAACTGGAAGTATCTCTCGACACTTTGGGGGCTCAGCTGACGCCGCAGCGGCGGTTTCACCGGCTGCCATGTAATTCACGATCAGGAGACCGCCATGGCGACGGCACTGGCTATCAACGACCGAGCCGCGAGACCAGGCATCCGCGATGTAATCGGCCTTTTCAAACTACGCATCGGCATCCTGATCATGGTTACGGCGCTGGTCGGTCTCGCGGTGTCACCAGCGCCGGTGCCGGGCTTCCTGGAGGTAGTCACGGTCGCCTTTACCGTGCTGATGGCCTCCGCGAGTGCGGGTGCTTTCAACCAGTATTACGAGTCCGACAGCGACGCCATGATGGCTCGCACGTCTCATCGCGCCTTCGTCACCGGGACACTGGTGCCAAAGCCTTCGTGGCTGCTGCTGATGGGCGCAATGCTGGCCGGCTCCGTCGCTCTCGCAGCGTTTGTCCTGAATCCGGTTAGCGCGCTGTATGTCTTCCTCGGCGCATTCTTCTACGCGATCGTCTACACCGTTTGGCTGAAGCGTCGTACCTGGCTCAACATCGTGATTGGCGGACTGGCGGGCAGTTTCGCCGTACTCGCGGGCGCGGCCGCGGCGGACCCGGCAATTGGCGCGCAGCCGGCCTTACTTGCGGTAGTCCTGTTCCTGTGGACGCCACCGCACTTCTGGAGTCTCGCGATTGCGCACCAGGACGACTACGTAAACGCACGTATTCCGATGCTGCCCGTATTGGTCGGGCCCGCGCGTGCGGCGCGAATAGTGTTCTACAACACCGCGGCGCTGGTCGCGGTGTCGGTCCTGCCGGTCTTCTACGGCGCCGGGCCGATCTACGCGATCGGCGCCGTCGCGGGCGGTTGTTACTTCCTTGTGAAAACGCGCGCACTGGCACGGGCACCGGGACAAGACACAGCGAGGCAAGCATTCCTGGCGTCGCTGGTTCAACTTAGCGTGCTGCTCATTGCTGCCTCCATCGATTCGATGTTCTGGTGAGAAGCGATGGCTGGAGAAGCAAAGGTTCATGCGTGGGTGCTGGCACTTCTGCTGGCGATGCCCGGCATCGCATGCAGCGCCAACGGGCTTGGCACTCATGAAGATGCACCCCTGGCCGCCGCGGGCTCCTCCAGGATCGCGACGCAGGGGCTCGACGGCGAGACCGCACTCCGCACAAGCCAGGCGGTCGTGGGCCTGGCACCCGGCGACTACACGTTAAAGAATCGCGATGGACATCCGGTGCGCCTGTCGAGCTATCGCGGCAAGCCGCTCCTGGTGAGCTTCATCTACACCGGATGCTTTCATATCTGCCCAATGAGCACACGTGCGCTGCACAAGGCTGTGCGCTCCATGCACGCGCGCTTTGGCGACAGGCAATTCAATGTAGTCACGATCGGCTTCAACCAGCCGGAGGACTCACCGGAGGCGCTTCGCAACTATGCGATGCAGCAACGCATCTCGGATCCCAACTGGGAGTTCCTGAGTCCGGACGCCGCCGACGTCGCGGCGCTCAGCCGCGACTTCGGCTTTACCTACGTTGCCACACCGGCCGGCTTCGACCACACGCTGCAGGTCACCGTGCTCGATGCGAACGGTACGATCTACCAGCAGCTCTACGGCGACAGCTTTACCTCCGACAAGCTCGGTGAGCCGCTGAAACAATTGCTCACCGGAACGCGCATGGTCGAGGGCAACGTCGGGCTCATGGACCTCATCCAACGCGTGCGCATTCTCTGTTCCGTGTACGACCCTGAAACCGGAAGCTATCGGGCCGACTACACGCTGTACCTGATGATTGCCGGCGGGGTTACGTTCTTCCTGGCGATGCTCTGGTTCCTGCTGGCGGAAGCGCGGCAGCGCGTGCTATCGCGCCGTACGACGGGTGCAGGGTGATGGGCAGGTTCGCCGCATGGACAGGGCAGGCCCTGCTGTATGGGATGTTTGCCGCAGTCATCGCCGTGTTCTCTTCCTGGCCGACCTACCATCACCTGCCGGACGATCATGCCCTGATCAAGCTCAGCTTCACCCATCACGCGGAGCGCATGCATGAGTGCGAGGAGGTGAGCGCCGAAGAACTCGCAAAGCTTTCACCGAACATGCGGGCGCCGGTGAGGTGCCCACGCGAGCGTTCCCCTGTCACCGTTGAAGTCGATCTCGACGGCAACCTCGCCTATCGCGAGACTGCTTCTCCTTCCGGGCTGTCTGGTGACGGGGCGGCATCCGTCTATCGACGCATCCCGGTGCCGGCAGGCGTTCACCGTCTTTCGGTCCGCCTGAGGGACAGTGTCCGCACCGAGGGCTTCGACTTCGAACGCAGCGAGATTGTCGACCTCGGACCAGCGGAGATCATGGTCATCGATTTTGACGCCGAACAGGGCGGGATCACATTGCAATGAGCCACGTTGCCGAATCTCCGCTGGATCTGGCGATCGATGTGCGGCGTACCGCCTCATCGGCAACGGATTACCTGCTGGCTGTCCCCGCGGGTGCGCAGCGAAGGCTGGCGCGCGCGTGGCTGTGGCTCGGCATGCTCGCGCTCGTCGGCGCGGGCTTGTTTTCCATACTGCTCGTGTTATCGCGGACTCCTTTAGTGAACGAGTGGTTCCCGGCCGCGGATTTCTTCCGGGTGGCGCTGGTGGTGCACGTCGACCTGTCGGTGCTGGTGTGGTTTGTTGCGCTGGCCGGGATGCTCTGGAGCATCAACGGTTCGGAGCGTGGCGTGCTCACCGCATGGATTGCGCTGGGACTATGCGCCATCGGTGCGGCGATCATGTCGTTTGCCCCGTTCTTCGGCACCGGCGAGGCCATCATGGCGAACTACATCCCGGTCCTCGATGACTCCCGGTTCATTGCCGGACTCCTGGTGTTCGCCGCAGGCGTAGTCATGCTGGTACTGCGAAGCCTCTTCACCGCACCGAAGCTCGGTGTGACTTTCGACGGGAGCGGTGCGCTGAAGTTCGGGCTCAACGCGAGCGTGGTCGCAACCGCCATCGCGCTGCTGGCCTTCGGCTGGTCATTGGCCCTCATGCCGGACGGACTCACCGGGAAAGCCTGGTACGAAATACTGTTCTGGGGTGGCGGGCATGCACTGCAGTTCACGTGGACGCTGCTGATGCTCGTGGCGTGGCTGTGGCTGGCCAGCGCGAGCGGTGCCCGCACGCCGTTGAGCCCGCGGGTAACGCTGCTGATGTTTGCGCTGGCGCTGGCGGCTGTTTTCGTAACGCCCTTCGCGTATCTCGCCCATGACATCGCCTCGGTCGAGCATCGGGACCTGCATACCTGGGCAATGCGCCTGGGCGGCGGCGTTGCCATACTGCCGATCGCTCTCGCTGTCGTGATCGGGCTTGCTACCTCGCGCACAAGAAAAGGCACCGGTCCGCTGCGCGCAGCACTCATATCATCGATACTGCTGTTTGCCTCCGGCGGGTTGATCGGGGTGTTCATCAACGGCAATAACGTCATGATTCCCGCGCATTACCACGGGAGCATCGTGGGGGTCACCCTGGCGCTGATGGGACTCGTATATCACCTGCTGCCGCAATTCGGCTATCGCGCGCCGGCCCGGCGCCTCGCAGTACTGCAGCCTGCCGTCTACGGTGCGGGCCAGCTCATGCACATCGCCGGCCTGGTCCTGTCCGGGGGTTATGGCGTCAAGCGCAAGGTCGCCGGTGCCGAGCAGGTGCTGAGCGACCCGGGCGAAATCATCGGAATGGGGCTCATGGGCCTGGGTGGTCTCGTCGCGATCGTCGGTGGCCTGCTGTTCGTCATCGTGGTCGCCGGTTCGCTGCGTCATCCTGCTCCCTCGCCGCGCACGGCACAAAGCCCGGCTTGAAACCATGATCCAGCGACTGCAGGGAATCCTGCGCTGGTCCTTCATGCATGCCGAAGCGCTCTTCAACCAGGCTTTCGGCGACCGGCTGAATCCTCTCTACCACCTGGGCCCGATAGCATTCTTTCTTTTCTGGATCGTGGCCGGAAGCGGCCTCTACCTGTACGTATTCTTCGATACCAGCGTGGTTGGAGCGTACGCTTCGGTCGAATCGCTGACGCACCAACAGTGGTTCGCCGGCGGCATCCTGCGCAGTGCGCACCGCTATGCCTCCGATGCGATGGTCGTCGTGATGCTGGTGCATATGCTGCGTTGTTTTGCTTTCGATCGCCTGCGCGGCTTTCGCTCGTTCTCATGGATCACAGGCGTGGTCCTGATCTGGCTGGTTTACATATCCGGGGCGAACGGCTTCATGCTGCCCTGGGACAGGATGGCGCAGTTCGTCCTGGATGCCACGTTCGAATGGATGGACTGGTTGCCCGGTTTCGGCGGAACGCTGATCCGCAATGTCATCTACCCGTCCAATCTCAACGACCGGTTTTTCTCGCTGCTCGTATTCATCCACATCGGCGTGCCGCTGATGCTGCTCCTGATGATGTGGGTGCACGTGCAGCGGGTGCCCAAGGCAAGCATGCAGCCGCCGCGGCCAATCGCCATTTCCTTGCTGGTCACCATGCTGGTGATGGCGCTGGTCCGGCCCGTCGTAAGCCAGGGCGGGCCGGCGGACCTGAGCATGGTGACGCCGTCGCTCGACCTCGACTGGTTCTACCTCGGCGGTTACCCGCTGCTGTACGAGTGGTCACCGGGCAAGGTGTGGGCACTGGTCGGCCTGGCCACGTTGCTTCTCGTCGTGCTTCCGTGGTTGCCACTGAGGCGCCGGCTCGAGAAGGCGCGCGACTTCGAAGTGTCGCTACGGCCGGGCACCGGGAACGTCACGGCCCGCACCGGGGAGACGCTGCTGGAAGCCGGCCTTCGAGCCGGGGTGGCACTGCCATACGAATGCCGCAACGGCGGTTGCGGCGCATGTGTATGCACCGTGCTGCACGGCACCGTCGATCACGGCGCCTTCCAGCCGGCGGTGTTGACCCGGCAAATGCGCGATGAAGGCAAGGCCCTGATGTGCTGCGCCGTCGCCTTGAGCGACCTGGATATCCAGGTTGAGGGCATGGAGTCGGCCGGCGCTAGGCCGGTACGCACTTACACGGGCCGGATCGAGCACCTCGAGTACCTGGCCGAGGATGTGATCCTGCTCAAGCTCTCGCTTGTCGAGGGCGCCCGCATCGATTTCACGGCAGGGCAGTACATCAATATCGTGCTGGAGGATGGACGAAGACGCGCTTTCTCATTCGCGAATGCGCCCCACGACAACGAGTTCATCGAACTGCACGTTCGGCATATTCCCGGCGGAATTTTTACTACCCGGGTATTCACGGACATGCGGGTGGGCGACACGCTGACGTTCGAGGGGCCGTTCGGTCATTTCACCTTGCGCGAAGGCGATAAGCCCATTCTGTTCGTCGCCGGCGCGACGGGCTTCGCACCGGTCAAGAGCATCCTCGAGGATGCCTTTCACCGTGGCATCCAGCGGCCACTGCATTTGTACTGGGGTGTACGCGAACGACGCGACCTGTACATGATAGACCTGGTGGAGCGCTGGCAGCGCGAGTACGCGAACTTTACCGTGACGCCAGTGCTGTCCGGCTCCGGGAACGACTGGCCAGGACGCAGGGGACTGGTGCACGAAGCTATGCTCGCGGACGCTCCCGACTTGAGCGGCTACGAGGTCTATATATGCGGGTCCGTGCAGATGGTAGACACCGCGGTTCCCACGTTTCTCGCACACGGGCTGAGCGAGGATTCCTGTGTCTCGGACGCGTTCCTGCCCGCCGCGAAGTGAGGCCAGGCAACCGCAGCCTCGCCATTGCCAAGCGAGTGCGCTAACGTGCGCCGCACTCGCTCAGCTATGGCGGCCTCCTGCAGTTGCCCTGAATACGACTTGTGCAGAGGCTCCCTCTGTCCTCGCTAGGCCCTTTTCATCCAGGCGGCGCACCAGCCTTCCGGCGCCACGGCGAAGCCCGGGAAAAGGCTGCAGGCGCCCGTTTCGGCCGTGAACAGCTGGCAATTGCTGCAGTTGTTGCCCGCCTTGTACAGCGCATGCCCGGAGGTAGTCGCGTCCTCGACGTAGCTGAGGCCCGTTGCTTGCGGATTATCGACCGTCAGCAGGGGCAAGTCGGCATACGCCGGTTCCCTGGCTATTTTCTCGAGCAGGGGGAGCGTCGAGGCAGCGACAGCCAGCTTCAGGAAGCGGCGGCGGGATTTCTGTTCTGTCATTCTTGCGATCCTCAAAGTAAAGGGAGATTTCCTCCTGCCATTGAACCGCAATCAATGCCCGGAGCCCCTGATCCAGGTCAAGGCAATCCCGGCCCTGTCGAATTTCGTGGCTCCCGTTCGTCTAATCTCCGAAACAGGCTGACGGCCACTGTGGCCGCGGATTCTCAACCTGCGAAGGAGTACGAACATGCGAGTCATGGTGATAGTGAAGGCAACGAAGAATTCCGAGGCCGGGGTGATGCCGGAGGAGAACCTGCTCAACGAGATGGGCAAGTTCAACGAGGAACTGGTGAAAGCCGGCATCATGGTCGACGGCGATGGTCTCCAGCCGAGCAGCAAGGGCAAGCGGGTGACGTTCTCGGGCGGCAAAACATTCGTCACCGACGGTCCGTTTGTGGAAACGAAAGAACTGATCGCGGGCTACTGGATCTGGCAGGTCGAGTCGATGGAAGAAGCACTCGAGTGGGCGCGCCGCTGCCCGCACCCGATGCCGGGCGAGGAGGCCGTGCTCGAGATTCGCCCGTTCTACGACTTGGAGGACTTCGGCGAGCATGTCACGCCGGAAGTGCGCGAGCGGGATGCGCGGCTGCGCGCGGAGATTGAGCGGCAGCAAGGCTGATGAGCAGGATGAGATGCAACTCAACGTCGTGCCGGCGCTCCTTGGCAGCGGGGCCCCGGTTATCTGAAAATGTCGGAGCCGGTTTGCAGGGATTTGAGCTGGTGCGTACGGTAGGGACGCCTGAAGTGACGCACCTCAAATTTGAGAGGCGCTGAGCGGTACCGATTCCCGCTCGCCAGACCTTAGCTGGCACGCCAACTGCCTCGTTTTGATCAAGCTGGAGGCGACACAGCGCCAGGGGCAGCACCAGGATCGAACCAGGATCGATGTCAGAGAGGAGATTGGACGTTACACGGGGGCTCGCCCGAGTCGACGTCCTCATCATCGGTGCGGGGCAAGCAGGACTGGCGGTGGCGCGAGCGCTCCAAGCGGCCGGTGTGCAGTTCTGCCTGTACGAGCGTCACGCGCGGATCGGCGACTCCTGGCGTCGCCGCTTTGACTCGCTGACCCTGTTCTCGTCACGAGAGATGAGCTCCTTGCCGGGCCTGCCGCAAGCCGGCGATCCAGCCGGCTACCCGGGCAGGAACGAGATGGGTGACTATCTCGAGCGCTACGCGGAACGCCTCCATGCGCCCTTGGTCACCAACCAGGGAATTCAGCGGCTGACCACCGGACCTTATGGTTTTCAGGGCCTCACGGATGCAGGCGCGAAAGTCGAAGCTCGATCCGTCATCGTTGCGACGGGAGGATTTCAGCGCCCGCGCGTTCCCGATTTCGCACAGTCCTTATCGGGGGATGTCCGGCAGCTCGACGCCCTGAGCTATCACAGTCCGGTGGCCGTTCCCGAGAAGAACGTGATCGTAGTCGGTGACGGAGCCACGGGCCGGCAGATTGCGCTCGAGCTTGCGCCGAACCGGCGGGTGACACTGGCTACGGGCGCTCGCCGCTACTATGGCCCGCAACGCATCCTCGGCAAGGATTTTACGTGGTGGGGCTGGCAGTCAGGACTCATCACGGCAGACAAGGCATCTCCGCTTGGCCGCATCGTGCGTAAATTCGATGCAACCCCCGGCCTGCACCTGTGCCTGTTTGCTTTGCGTCACGCGAACATTCGCCTGGCGCCTCGTTGCGTGGGCGCCGATGCCGGGCGGCTCCTCTTCGCTGACGGCAGCCGTCTCCAATGTGACGCTGTGGTCTGGGCGCTGGGTTATCAGGACGAGACGGACTGGCTGGATATTGACGGTGCTGCGACGCCTCATGGATTCATCGAGGAACGCGGCATCTCCCCGATCCCCGGCCTTTATTATGTAGGCCGCGAATGGCAGAACGCGCGTGCCTCCGGGCTGGTTTGCGGAGTCCATCGGGATTCGCTGAAGATCGCACAGCTTGTGAGGGCCTGCCTGGAGGGACGCAGAAAGTGACGCACCCGAGTTCGAGAGGCGCTGAGCGGTGCCGATTCGCCGCTCCAACAGGTTGCTTGTTGTAAAAAATGACCCGATTATTCCAAAGAACCACATACACTATCGGTCGCGCGAACTGAACCACTCGAGAGAGCCAGTCCTGTTGCGGAGATCCTGATGCCATCGACCAAACCGGACACCGGAGCGATCCGTCGTTCCACTGGCGTCCTCCTGTTGTGCTGTTTGTCGTTCGAGCTTTCTGCGCAGGAGGGGACATTGCCGCCCCTCAATTGCGACTCGGAGGACGGCCGTATTCCGGTGCTGTTGATCGGTACTTATCACATGTCGAATCCTGGCCTCGACCGCTTCAACCTGGAGGCGGACGACGTATTGGCGCCGCCGCGGCAAGCGGAAGTGCAGCGAGTCGTTGAATCGCTCGCCGAGTTTCGACCGACCGTGGTCGCCGTCGAAGCCTCAGCAGGCCCAGGGGTGAATGGCAATTACGCAGAGTGGCGAGCGGGAGATCGGCCGCTGTCCGCCAACGAAACCGAGCAGCTTGGGTTCAGGGTAGCCGCGGCCGCAGGACTGGAACGGGTGGAGGGCATCGACTTTCACTTGAGCTTGCCGGACGAACTGCTGGGGCAGGCCGTTGCCGCCGATTCT
>DATGQI010000137.1:0-27963 GCA_035304285.1 Woeseiaceae bacterium | reverse complement strand
CGAGGTGACTTTCTTCATGCCTTCGCGAGAGCTTGCAGGTATGTTGCTGCATCTTCGCCCCGCTCCAGCACTTCGACAAGCGCAGAACCCACTATTGCCCCGGCGGCATGCTCGCCGACGTCGCGGACGTCCTCTGCCGTGCGAATACCGAAGCCCGCGCATACGGGCAGGGCAGAAGCTTCCGTCACGGAGTCGAGGTACTTCGCGAGATCCTCCGGCAGGCCTTTGGCGCCACCCGTAATGCCGGTGATAGTGACCGCATATACGAATCCTTTGGACGCATCCGCCAGTGTTCTTACACGCGGCAGCGGCGTCGCCGGCGTCACCAGCTGAATGAGCCCCAGGCCTTTCCCTTCCAGCGCTTCACGCAATTCGGCGCTTTCTTCGAACGGAAGGTCCGGCACGATGAATGCACATACGCCAGTCGCGGCGGCGCGGTCCGCCAACGCCTCGAAACCGAATGCCAGGAGCGGATTGAAATACGACATCATCACCAGCGGGGCCGCAACCTTCGCGGTTTCGAGTTCGCTGAAGATCCACTCGAGTGTCACACCACTCTTTATCGCGGCGAAACTGGAGCGCTGTATCGTCACTCCGTCCGCCATCGGATCTGAAAACGGCACACCTATCTCGACGACGTCCGCGACTGCTGCAATGCTTCGCAACGTAGACACGAAAGTGCGCGGGTCGGGGTAGCCCGCGGTGAGAAACGGCACCAGCGCGGTGCGGCCATCCTGTCCTGCGCTGACGATCGCTGCCGTTACTTTCTCATGCGGCAGCATAAGCGGCCGCCTTTAGCGGGTGACGGATCAGCGTAGGCATGTCCTTGTCGCCCCTGCCGGAGTTGCAGATAAGGATGCGCTTGCCCTGGTTCCCCTTCGACCAGCGCCTGGCCGCAGCGTATGCATGCGCGGTTTCGAGCGCGGTCAGGATTCCCTCGGCGGCACACAGTTCCTCGAGCGCGGCCAGCGCCTCTTCGTCGTCGGCAGTGACATAGCTGACCCGACCCACTGCCTGCAGGAAGGCGTGTTCGGGTCCTACGCCCGAGTAATCGAGCCCGGCCGAGACAGAGTGGGTTTCCTGCACCTGGCCGTCGCTGTCCTGCAGGATGAGCGAATACGAACCCTGCAGCACTCCCGGCGTACCTGTTGCGAGGGTGGCCGCATTTTGCCCGAGCCCGTTGCCGGTGCCGCCGGCTTCCACGCCAACCAGTTCGACGTCGCGATCTGCAAGCAGCGGGTGAAACATACCGATCGCGTTCGAGCCGCCACCGACACAGGCAAAGGCTGCATCCGGCAATCCGCCCGCCAGCTCGATCATCTGCTGCCGCGCTTCCTTGCCGATGACGGACTGAAGTTCGCGGACCAGGTACGGATACGGGTGCGCACCCACCGCGGAACCGAGAAGGTAATAGATGCCCTCCGGGTCCGACACCCACTCCCGCAGCGCCTCGTCTATGGCCGCGCGAAGCGTGCGATCGCCGGTCTCCACCGGGAAAACTTCCGCGCCGAGCCGCCGCATACGATCAACATTCGGCGCCTGCCGCTCCATGTCGACCGAGCCCATGTACACGCGGCAAGGAAGGCCCACCCTGGCACAGGCGGCCGCGGATGCGACACCATGCTGCCCGGCGCCGGTCTCGGCGATAACCCTTTTGGCGCCCAGGCGCTTCGCAAGCAGTGCCTGGCCGATGGCGTTGTTGATCTTGTGAGCACCCGTGTGCGCTAAATCTTCGCGCTTGAGCCAGACCTCGGTACCCCAGGCCTTGCCGAGCCTCGGCGCCAACGTGAGCGCGGTTGGCCGCCCGACCCATGAACGCAGTTCGTTCCTGTACTCTTCCTCGAACCCGGGGCTGTGCAGGAACTCACGAACGCCCTGTTCGAGGCGTTCGAACGCAGGCACCAGTGTCTCCGGCACGTACCGGCCGCCGAAGGGCCCGAAGCGTCCGCGGTCATCAGGCAAGCGGCCCGCAAGCTCGGCCTGCAGCAGGTTCTCCGCCTCAGCGGAGGTCATAGCGCCGTTCACGTGCCGGGATCCTTCGTCGCGTTCTCCACAATGCCGCGCAAGGTGGCGGGGTCGCTCCCGAGGTTGTCCATAGCGCGGACAGCGTCAACGAAAGCCCGTATGAGATCGGCATCCTTGATACCCGGAGCCGACTCGACGCCGCTAGAAACATCCACGCCGTATGGCGCGACCGCCTCAATCGCCGCTGCTACGTTGTCGCTGTCGAGGCCGCCGGCGAGGATCATGCTGCCTTTCTTCGCGACCCCGGCGGCGATCTCCCAATCGACTTTTTCTGCACTACCGCTTGCCGGACCTTCGTAGAGGTAAACCCCCGTGAGGTCCTCTTCAGTCGGCATCTCACCCTCCCGAATCACCGGCCAGCGGACGATTTCCGGGGAGACTTCCAGGTAGTCGAAATCCGCGGCGTCAGTTTGTATGACGTCGGGACAGAAGATCGTTTCGACTTCGTTCCACAACTCGGTCGTAGGGTGCTTCATTACCGCCACCCGCAACACGTTGCGCGGCACCCTGCTGCCGATGAATGCAGCGTGGCGCGGCGTGACTTTCCGCGAAGACTCCGCGAACACGAACCCGAGCGCGTCTGCGCCGGCAGCCACGGCCGCCTCGACGCTACTAACGTGGGTCAGGCCACATATTTTGACGAGTCGTTTCATGCCGTTTCTGAATTCCTCTGAACTGATCCCGCCGCCCTTCCCGCCGCCAGCATTTCACCGATCAGCGTGGCCGGGTTCGGCCCCCGCATGAGCGCGGTCCCCACGAGGGCGACACCATAACCCAGCGTGGATACCGATGCCGCGTCTTCGGCACCCTCAAGCCCGCTTTCCGCAACCGCGACCACGCCCGCCGGCAACGAGTGCGACAACTTCGCCAGCCTGCCCGGGTCGACTTCAAGCGTGCGCAGGTTCCGGCTGTTGACACCGACCAGCAGCTGCCTTTGAGCGGCCTTGTCCGCGTATTGCGACAACTCCAGCAGTTTGTGCGTTCGCGCAACGTCTTCGGCATCGAAGGCCTCGAGCAACACGAACAGGGAATGCTCGAAAGCGCAGTCGAGCATGTTCTGAAGCTGCCTGTCCTCAAGCATGGCCGTTATCAGCAAGACCCCGCTTGCGCCGGCGGCACGTGCTTCCAGTACCTGCCGCGCATCCACCAGGAAATCCTTGCGCATGACCGGCATTCGCTTGCCTTCGACCGCGGCGACAACCTCGCGCAGGTGAGATATGTCACCGCCGAATCGTGACGGCTCGGTGAGCACGGATATCGCGGCCGCACCACCCTGCAGGTATTGCAACGCACGTTCGGCACGGTTTGCGTGCTCGCGCGACAGCTCTCCCTCAGACGGCGAGCGCAGCTTTATCTCGGCGATCAGGTCGAAGCCCTGGAGGGTGAGTGGGCATACCGGAAGGTCAAAATCGCTTGCAGAGAACGCATGACGGATCGATGCCGCGCGCTGGGCGCTGCCATCCGCCATGGTTCGCAGGAAGTCGCTCATGCCGCGACAAACTGCGCCTGGAAGCGTTCGAGAAACGCTTCAGCCTTGCCGCTATCGAGCGCATCCGCAGCCATCGCCGCGCCTTCCATCTCGTCTCTGGCCAGTCCCGTAACTTCGAGCACCAGCGAGGTACCCATCAGCAGCGCCCCGCGGTGCGCACCCCGGTCTTCGCAGCAGAAGACGCGCCGCAGTTCCCGCACGTTGTGCTCTGCATCGCCACCTGCGAGGTCCCCTGCCTGGCAGCGTTGCAATCCGTAACTTTCGGGATCGCGGACGGTCGCGATGACGGAGCCTGGACGCACGTCGTAGAGCACGAACTCCCCTACCGGCGATGCTTCGTCCCAGCCCGGTTCGCCATGCACGACGAAGGCTCGCTCGATTTCCATTCCCGCCAACGTCTCTGCCATCAGCTTCGCAGCATCCTGGCTGAATGCCCCGATGAGCTGGTAAGGCGGTGCCGCCGGATTCGTCAGCGGGCCAAGAAGATTGAAGACGGTTCGAACACCCATGGCTCCCCGCACTGGCGCGACCATTTTCATTGCCGGGTGGTAGGCAGGCGCAAACAGGAAGGTGAAGTTGAGCGAGTCGAGGCACGTCATCGCGGCCTCTTCCTCGAGCGGCAACGGCATGCCGAGCCGCTCCAGCAGGTCCGCGCTGCCGCACCGGCTCGAAACGGAGCGGTTGCCGTGTTTTACGACTCTTGCGCCACATGCCGCGGCGAGCAGGCCGGCGCCGGTCGACAGGTTGAAGCTGCCGGAACCGTCGCCGCCCGTGCCGACGGTATCGACGATTGCGGCTCCGGGCGGCACCAGTGGGTGCAGCGCAAGCTCTCTCATCGCGGTGGCGAAGCCGCGGATCTCGTCCGCGGTCTCTCCCTTGGCGCGTAGCGCCGCAAGCAAGGCGCCAGCGAGCGCGGGATGTATGTCACCGCCCGCCAGTGCGTGCATGAAATCGTATGCTTCGGCTTCCTCGAGCGAGCGCCCATCGAGAAGCCTGTCGAGCAACTTTGCGTTCGCACCGCTCATGCATTCCCCATCCGCATGAAGTTGGCCATGAGTGCGTTACCTTCCGGCGTCAGGACGCTCTCGGGATGAAACTGCACCCCCTCGAGCGGCAGCGACCGATGGCGCACGGCCATGATCTCGCCCTCGGTAGTCTCCGCGCTCAGTTCCAGCTCTGCCGGAAGCGATCCCCGTTCCACGCAAAGCGAATGATACCTGCCGGCTTCGAATGGCTTCGACAGGCCGTGGAAAATGCTGCGGTCATCATGAGTCACGAGCGATGTCTTGCCATGCATCAGTCGCTCGGCGCGTACGATGTCGCCCCCGAAATAACTTACGAGGCACTGGTGCCCCAGGCACACGCCGAGGACCGGGACCCGGCCGGCGAATGCATCGATCATCTGCAGCGACACTCCCGCATCCTCCGGACGTCCGGGGCCCGGTGAGACGACGAGGTGGCTGAAGCCGAGCTGCATCGCTTCTTCAACGTTGATGGCATCGTTGCGATACACCAGCACTTCCGCGCCCATGGCTGCGAACGCCTGCACGAGGTTGTAGGTGAACGAGTCGTAATTGTCGATCAGCAGTATGCGTACGTTCCGCTCTGTCAC
Organism: Woeseiaceae bacterium; assembly: GCA_035304285.1. Classification (GTDB taxonomy): domain Bacteria; phylum Pseudomonadota; class Gammaproteobacteria; order Steroidobacterales; family Woeseiaceae; genus IDS-8. The sequence goes on along the minus strand of DATGQI010000137.1, from coordinate 22,837 downwards.
AGGCCTTCTCCCGCCATCTCGAGCGCGCTCTTCAGGATCGCCCCTTTCGCCAGCACTTCCTGGTACTCCTTTTCCGGAACGCTGTCCGCGACTATCCCCGCGCCCGCCTGGAACGTGTACTCGTCGCCGTTAAACACCAGTGTCCTGATGGTAATCGCCTGGTCCATGTCGCCGCCGGTGCCATAGTAGCCGGCAGTGCCGGCGTAAAGGCCGCGGCCGGACTCTTCGAGGTCGTCGATTATTTCCATGGCGCGCACTTTCGGTGCGCCGACCAGCGTGCCTGCCGGGAAACTGGCAGCGAACAGATCGAAAGCATCGAACTGCGGCGCCAGTTCTCCCTCTACTCCGCTGACGATGTGCATCACGTGACTGTAGCGTTCGATCGCCCGGTACGGTTCTACCCGCACAGTGCCGGGCGATGCGACGCGGCCGAGATCGTTCCTTGCGAGGTCGACCAGCATTACGTGTTCCGCGGCTTCCTTGGGATCGGCAAGGAGTGCTTCCCCGTTATGCACGTCCTCCTGCGGCGTCTTTCCGCGCGGCAGCGTTCCCGCGATCGGCCGGAGCGAGGCGCGCCTGCCATGCAGCTTCACCAACGCTTCCGGCGAGGAGCCGGCGATCTTCAGGTCGCCGAACTCGAAAAAGAACATGTAGGGGGAGGGATTCAGCAACCTGAGCGCGCGGTACACCTCGAACGGAGGGACGTTACCTCGTCCCTTGAAGAGAACAGACAAAACGATCTGGTAGATATCGCCCGCCGCGATGTGTTCCTTGCACCGGGCGACCCGCTTCACGAAGTCGCTCTCGCTCATGCACGGTTCGGGCGCGCTGATGGAGATACTGTCGCCGTTTGGCGGTACCGGCCCGCGCAGCAGGGCGATCACCTCACGTCGCAATGACTGGCGTTCGCTCTCGGCGCCGTCGTGCAGCAGGGCGACGCGCCGCGTCAGGTGATCGAATACGAGCGTTGAACTGGTTGCGGTGAAGGCGGCCAGCGGGACGCCGCGCTGTGCCGCCGGCGCGTTTGGCAGTTTCTCGAACAGGCGCACCACGTCATAACCGGAGACGCCCACCAGTCCGCCGGCAAAGGGCAGTCCCGGCACGGGCGGCCTTGGTTGCGGAGCCAGTTCGAGGGCCGATCGCAAACGACCGAGGTATTCATCCTTGTTTGCCGGAAATGGATGGCTGGCGTCGTTTACGTGAAACGCGTCCCGTTCCAGCCGTACCTCGACGCCATCCCCGAAGCCCAGGAAAGAATACCGGGCCAGCCGCTCGCCACGCTCGACACTTTCCAACAGGAACCGCGGCTTCAGTTCCTTCAGCTTCAAGTATGCCGAAACCGGGGTGTCGAGGTCGGCAGCTATGTCGAACGGGGGTTGCATGCTCGTTGTAATTTTCCTGAGAAAGGTTTCGTCGTGGCGAAAAAAAACCCACCCCCACTTTCGGCGGAGATGGGCTTCGTGTTTTTCTGATCGCGGCTAAACGTCAGGCAGAGGCCATCTCCTTTCCAGGAAGCCAAAGCCAGCTCAGGTCGTTGCAGTGCGATGTCATATCGAAGGAGTATCCATGCACTTTAGGGCCCGGTCAAGCATCTCAGTTCCCATAGAGAAGCGGCAGGGTTATCGAAAAGCCGAGCCACATTATGATCGAGAGCGGGATGCCGACCCGGATGAAGTCGGAGAAGCGATAGCCGCCGGCACTCAGGATCAGGAGGTTTGTCTGGTAGCCGAACGGCGTCGCGAAACTCATGCTCGCGCCGAAGAGCACCGCGAGGACGAAGGGTTCCGGGTCGGTCCCGAGCTGGAACGCCACCGCGAGTGCAATCGGTGTAGCGATGATGGCAACTGCCGTGTTCGGCACAACGTTCGTCAGAAGAATCATTATCAGCAGCAAGGCACTCAAGACTACCGGAACCGGTAAATCCCCGGCGGCATTGACGAAACCCAGTGCAAGCAGGCTCGCCATGCCCGTACCTACGAGAGCCTTGGCCAGCGCCAGGCTCGTCACGATAACGAGGATGACCCGAGTCGAGAGCGCACTCAACGCGTCACGCCAGCGCAGGCAGCCCGTTGCCAGCATCAGGCCGACGCCGATCAGGGCGCTGACTGAGATCGGCAGAAGGTCGATGGCCGCCGCAAGGATCACGAATGCCAGGATGGCGAGTGCAGTGTTCGCACGTTCGGTGTGCGGCAAATCCGTCGTGCCGTCCAGCACCAGCATGCTGCCGCCCGCCTTCAGCTTGTCGATCGCGCCGCGCGTTCCCTGGACCAGCAGAACGTCGCCCGCGCGTAGCCGGATCTGGTTCAAATCGGTGGTTATTTGCGAACTCGGCACGCGCGCCCGGTGAATGGCGAGTGGCGACAGCCCGTATATGCTGCTGAAGCGCGTCGAGGCGAGATTGCGCAAGTGCAGCGGTGAGCCGCGTGTGACGACAACCTCGGCCAGCTGCTGTCCTGCCGCCGTCAGCGGACGATCGGCGTCGACCGGATATTGCGTGTCCGCCGAGCTGTAGAGCGTCGCACCCAGCATCGTCTCGTACTGTTTCAGGTTTTCAGGCGTGTCCTTCACGAACAGGCGGTCGCCGGGCTGCAGGACGAGTGACGGCAGCTTCGCCAGGAAAAGTGACTCGCCGCGCTGCACCCGATCGACTCTCATCCGCCCGTTCGTCTTCGAAAGGATTTCCGAGAGCGTTTTGCCGGCCGCGAATCCGGCGTCCTTGATGTGCAACTGGCCGCTGAACACCCGCGGCGAAACATCAGCCATAGGGGGGATCCGTTCCGGCAGCAGCCGCGGCGCAATAAGCCAGAGGAAAAGGATTCCGATGCTGCCGACTATCGCTGCCGGCAGGACGAAATCGAACATACCGAGATCGACGAATCCCATGTCGCGAGCGATACCCGCAACGAGCAGGTTCGTCGATGCACCGATGGTGGTGGACATGCCGCCGATGATCGTCGCGAAACCCAAAGGCATCATCAGGCCCGACAGTGCTGATTTCGTCTTGAGCGAAACGCCAACGAGTATGGGCATGAGGAGTATGACGATGGGAGTGTTATTGAGGAATGCGCTCATCACGGCACTCACCACGAGCGTGACGAGGAGCGCCACCGCCGGCCACTTCGACCAGGTGCGACCGATGACCGTGGCCAGCGGTTGCATCGCGCCGGTAGTTTCGAGCGCCTTCCCCACCATGAGAAGCGCACCGATCGCGATCATCGCCTCGTTGCCGAAACCTGCGAAAAAGTCGCGCGCGTCGAGTGCAATCGTGTCGTCGGGATAGGGAAAGATCTGGAAGCCGGCGATCAGGATGATGAGGATCGTCAGGCTCGACGTTTCAAGCGGAATGCGATCGCGCGTGAACAGCACGAACGCCACCACGGTCAGCAGCAGAACGGCGACTCCGTATGCGTCGGGCGTGATCGGTTGCAAAGCTTCCTCGCGGACCTGGTTCTTCTGTTCGCCGCAGCGCGGTCAGAAGCCGTCATCCCGGGCGCCGTGTCCGGTGGACGTTTCGGTCAGTGACCGTATATCAGGTCATACCCCGGCCGCAACGAGGGAGGCTGCATTTCTGCGTTGCATGACAGCCCATGCGCGGCGGTGGAACGTGGCGAACTCGGTACAACTGCGAAAGCCATCTACGCGCGGATTGGCGAAACTGAATGCGTCCGCGTGATGCAGGACCGGCAGCAGGTCCACGAAGTCGTAGCTCGCCGCCGAGCATTGCGGCAGCACCGCGTAAGGCGACATCACCAGTATGTTGCGGTTCCGGACCGCAGAGTTCGCGACAGCACGCCGCCATCGCACGTCCCAGTCGCTTTTCTTTATGTCGCAGTCCCAGCTCACGGCCGGCCAGTTTGAAAGCAGCGCCGGCAACGGCTCGGTTTGTTGCGCAAGGGTCCTGGATCGATCCCACAGGATTGCGTGGATGCGCGCGACGGCCTCGTCGATCCACTGCAGGCAGCGAAGGTCGCCAGGGTCCGCTCCGCGCTCCACCACCAGGTCGCCGATACCGTCGATCGAAATTGCGAGCCTGCGATTTTGCCACGCATCGTTGCGCTGTTGCGGCAGGTGCCAATAGAGGTGTTCCAGGATCTGGTCGCCGGCATCCACCGCCTGCTGCAACGCGTCCTCCAAAGAGTCCCAGTGCAACCGGCCGCGTCCATCACTGAACTCCGGCAGCCTTATCTGCATCGGCAGCCAGGCAGATTCGACTGGCGCCTGCTGGCCCGCTTCCGGCAGGACGGCGGTCGCGGTCTCATCCCCAAGTAGCGGGCAGCGCGTGGTCACGCTCGCGGCATACGCAGGAACGACAGTCGGGGATGCGTTGCGCACCGACCAGAGGAATGACCAGTTGCTCTCTGCCTCCGCCTGTACCACGTCGCACTCATGATGCCGCATCTGCAGGCTGTCCAGGACGATATAGCGGGGACCGTGGCCGAGTATCGCCGTGCAGATCAGGAGGTACGCCTTCAGCGGCACGAGGTGCGACTGCATGGAGATGCCTACTTGTGCCGCGGCAAGCCCCTCCGCGGTGAGTGCCGCCCGCAGGATCCCGCAGAAATCTTCCAGTGCAAGCACCGACTCCTCCTCCGCACCGAGTTCCCATAGCGCCAGCGTCAGCGGAACCTGCTCGTGCGTAAGCAGGGTGACGCGCCGCATGAGGTGCTCGGCTGCCAGTTCCGACTGCAGCGTCTGCTGTACCGACACCCGTATGGCAGCGCCGCCGGCGGTGGCGCCGTTGCCGCTTCGCAGCAGGCGCGGGTATACCTTGAGGGTTGCGAGGCCGCAGGCGAGCTCCTCGGCGAGCTCCTCTGCTCCGCTGCCCTTGCCGCAGGCGACATCGCGCTGCAGCGGCGCTTCCTCGACTTTCGTATTTTCGAGCATGATCGCCCTTCCCTGGACTGATGGCCGATTGTGTCCCGCGGGACCGGCCGTTGCCGCCGCCTTATCTCCGTGGCATGCGGAGATTTGCGATGTTGCCACGCAGAGTTCGTTACTATGGCGGGCCCGGACGCCGATTCGGTCGCACGTGAAACCGTCTGGAGGCAGTTCCGGGGCAGGCGGACCAGCAAGCAAGAGGTGCACGAATGCCATCATTTGACGTCGTGAGCGAGTTCGACTCGCACGAAGCCAGCAATGCCGTCGACCAGGCAAACCGCGAAGTGGATACGCGCTTCGACTTCAAGGGTACGGGTTCGAAATTCGTGCTCGAGGAGAACGTCATCAGCATGACGAGCCAGACCGACTTCCAGCTGCAACAGATGCTGGACATCCTGCGCCAGAAACTGGCGAAGAGAGGCATCGACATCGCGTGCATGAAAGAGGAGGAGCCTGAGATTTCAGGCAACGAAGCACGGCAAAAGATCATTCTGCGCCAGGGCATCGATTCCGACCTGGCGAGAAGCCTGGTGAAGAAGATCAAGGCCAGCAAGATAAAGGTGCAGGCGGCGATACAGGGAGACAAGCTCAGGGTCAGCGGAAAGAAGCGCGACGACCTGCAGGCCGTGATCGCATTGCTGAAGGATGCCGACCTCGACCTGCCGCTGCAGTACGAAAACTTCCGCGACTGAGTTACCCGCTATGCCGACAGCACTGCGCAGGCAGGATATTACGTTCGAGGACAAGGACCAGCCACTTCGCGACGACGTGCGCACGCTCGGCGGCCTCGTCGGTGAACTGCTGAAGGAGCAGGGCGGCAAAAATCTGTTCGACTTCGTCGAGAACGCGCGCCTGCAATCCATACGTCGCCGTGAGGGCAATGAAAAGCCTGGGGAGAAGCTCGAGGATCTTTTCGACAACCTTGATCTTAAGTTTACGCTGGAAGTGATTCGTTCTTTCTCTACCTATTTCCAGATGGTGAACACGGCGGAAAAGGTGCACAGGATCCGTCGCCGCCGCGAGTACCTCCAGGAAGAAGGCAAGTACCAGCCGGGCGGCCTTGAAGAGACACTCGTAAAGCTCAAGGCGGGGGGCGTCGACGTGGCACGCCTCCAGTCGCTGCTCGACTCGATCCGCATCGAGCCGGTATTTACCGCCCATCCGACGGAACCGACGCGCCGCACGATCCTCCGCAAGGAGCAGAACATCGTAAGGCAGCTGGTGAACATGCTGAACCCGACGATGACGTCGCAGGAGAAGAACGTCGCCATCCAGAACATAAAGATGGAAGCAACGACGGGATGGCAGACGAACGAACACCCCTCCGAGCAGATGACCGTCGCCGATGAGCTGGAGCACGTCCTGTTTTTCGTCACAGACGTTCTGTACCGAACCATACCGCCTTTTTACGAAGACCTGGAGAACGCCGCGCTGCGCATCTATGGCGAGGAGGCGCGGGACCTCAAGGTGCCGGGCCTGCTGCACTTTGCCTCGTGGGTCGGTGGCGACATGGATGGCAACCCGAACGTAAACGCAAAGACCATTCGCGAGACCCTGGCGCGGCAGCGCTGCTTGATCCTCGATCTCTACTATCGTGAATGCGGAAAGCTCTCGGCTAAGCTGAGCCAGTCAAGGGCGCGCATCGACGTGGACGATGCCATCTACGGGAAGATCGAGGAATACACCCCGGCGTTCCAGCAGGCCTACCACGCCGTGCCCGCGCGGCACAGGGACATGCCCTACCGCGTGTTCCTGAGGCTGGTACAACAGCGCCTCCAGGCGACCTATGACGACGACGCCTATCCGTATGAGTCTCCGGAGGAGTTCTATGCCGACATCCAGCTGATAGCCAACAGCCTGTCTGCCAACAAGGGAGAACACGCCGGGTTGTTCGCGGTACGGAGACTGCTGCGGCGGATCGCGACCTTTGGCTTCCACCTTGTGACGCTGGACGTGCGGCAGGATGCGCTCGTTCATCGGGAGGTCGTCGGCGAATGCATCGGCGATGAAAAGTGGCTGGAGCGTACTCCCGAATACCGGGTCGAGAAGATCTCCGAGGCTATTCTGCAAAAGGACCCGCCTGTGCTCGAGCAAAGCACGAAGGCGCGCAAGACGCTCGCGGTGTTCCAGGCGATCGCCTTTTGCCGGCGCAAATACGGTCCCGCAGCGATCGGGCCTTTCATAGTGAGCATGACGCAGGGCGTGGACGACATCCTTTCGGTAATCCTGCTGTCGGAATGGAGTGAACTGCACAACCGGCGCGGAGAGGTGCCGCTGGATATCGCGCCACTGCTCGAAACGGTGGACGACCTGAAACGCGGGCCGGAGATCCTCCGCACACTTCTGTCGCACGACATTTACCGCCAACACCTCGAGCAACGCGGCAAGAAACAGACGGTGATGATCGGCTACTCGGACAGTAACAAGGAGTCCGGGATCGCCGCTGCGCGGTGGGCCCTGCAAGAAGCGCAGATCGAGCTCGTGCGCGCTGTCGCGGCAGAGGATGTCGTGCTGCAGCTGTTCCACGGGCGCGGCGGAACCATAAGCCGCGGCGGTGGGCGGACGCATGCTGCCGTGCTGGGCGCGCCACCGGGCACCGTGAACGGCTACCTGCGCGTCACCGAGCAGGGGGAAATCATCAACGAGAAATACGGACTGCGCGGTATCGCTTTACGCAACCTCGAACAAGCAGCCGGCTCGGTGGCGCTTGCGACGGCGATACCGCAGCATCGCGGCACGGATATGCCTGAATGGCACGCTATGATGAAGGTGATTGCGGAGGTCAGCCGCGACACTTACCGGAAACTGGTGTTCGAGACGCCGCGGTTTTACGAGTACTTTCGCAAGGCCACGCCTATCGATCTCATTGAACGCATGCAGATCGGTTCCCGTCCGGCTTCGCGGCGCGGCGGCGAGGGAGTGAGCAACCTGCGGGCTATCCCTTGGGTCTTCGCGTGGACGCAGAGCCGCCACATCCTGCCCGGGTGGTATGGCGTTGGCACCGGCTTCGCGGCTGCCATAGACGAGTTCGGCGATGAGGCTTTTCGGGAGATGTTTCGCGAGTGGTATTTCATGCGGGCCCTGACTGCCGACGTCGAGATGGTCCTGGCGAAGGCGGACTTAGGTATCGCAGACGCCTATTCGAAACTTGCCGGTGACCTTCACGATGAGTTCTTCCCGCAAATCGAGAAGGGATTCAACCTCACGCAGGACCTGATCTTGCGCTTTTCGGACCAGCAGGCGCTGCTGGAAAATGACCCGACACTGCAGCGCGCAATCATGCTGAGGAATCCGTACGTCGACCCGATGAGCCTCATGCAGGTGACGCTGCTCGAACGCTGGCGCGAATCCGGTTACCAGGATGCCGCGCTGTTCGAAGCGCTGCTCGCCAGCGTGAACGGCATCGCGCAGGGGCTGCAGAACACCGGCTGAAATGTTCAGGAGCCACGAAGGTTTTCGTTAGCGCTGTTGGCGCTGCTGCAAAACCTCGCTGATCGTACGACAACCTCTGTGCACACTGGTATCACGATGAACGCTGTGTTTCTCGATTTCTCGACGCTGGGGCCGGATGAGCTCGATACCACGCCGCTGTTGCAGGTTCTGCCCGGCATAAAATTCTTCGACTCGACTGAGCCGGACCTCACGGCGAATCGAATTCGTACAGCAGAGTTCGTACTGACGAACAAGGCGAGGCTGGACGAGCCGACGCTCGCGTCGGCAAAGCAGCTCAAGTTCATAGGACTGACGGCGACGGGGACGGATAATGTCGATCTCGTTGCCGCACGGAGGCTCGGAATTGCAGTTGCGAACATTCGTGCTTATTGCACGCGCTCTGTGGTCGAGCACGTATTCGGAGTGCTGCTCAACCTTACCCACAACCTGAACCGATACCATCGCGCGGTGAAGGAAGGAGACTGGCGGGAGTCAGACGTGTTCTGCCTTCTCGATTACCCGGTAAGGGAACTGTCGGCGATGACGCTAGGCATCGTCGGTTACGGTGAGCTGGGGCGAGGCGTCGCTGCCATGGCGCAGGTGTTCGGCATGAGCACTCTGATCGCGAGGCGTCGCGGAGCGCCTGCGGGAGAAGACGGGCGCACCGACTTCAATGAGCTTCTCGAGCGATCCGATATCGTCTCGCTGCATTGCCCGCTGACTCCGGAGACCCGGGACTTGATCGGAGCAGCCGAGTTGCGGCGGATGAAGCGTAATGCATTCCTGATCAACACCGCACGCGGCGGACTCGTCGACTCCCGCGCACTGGTGGATGCGCTGCGCGAGGGAACACTGGCCGGCGCGGGGATCGACGTTCTTCGAGAGGAGCCGCCGGTGCATGGAGATCCTTTGCTTGATTATTCCGGCGCCAATCTCATCCTGACTCCGCACATTGCCTGGGCGACGGTAGAGGCGCGACAGAACGCCATTGCCGAACTTGCGATGAACGTCGCTTCCTTTCTCCAGGGTGAGAGGCGGAATCGGGTGGTTTGAGCCGGGCGAAAAGTATGCGCGGCAGGGACTTCAGGCGCCGATGATCTGTCTTGCCCACTGGACCACGCCACGGACACGCGGCGCGGTCAAGTCGTGGGCCTTGTCGAAGTCGACCCAGAGGCTCTGGTGGTGCTCGGCACGGCCCAGGGCGGGAACTATACCTAAGGTTACTTTTTCCTCCTCGGTCCTTGCGAGGTAGTAGCGTGCGACCTTGCCGCGGTTGTAGGGACCGGTTTCTGTAAACCTGTCGCCCCAGTCGAAGGACAGCTGGGTGATGCCGGTCTCTTCACCGACCTCTCTCACAGCCGCCTCGATCGGTGTCTCGCCCTGCTCCATCAGGCCCTTGGGAAAATCCCAGTTGCGGTAGGCGCGCAGCATCAGCGTGAGCCAGCCGGTGTCGGTCCTGCGAACGATCACGACGCCGCAGGAGAGGGTTTCGGGCAGTTGGCTCATATGCGCCTCAGGCGCCGCGCAGCACGTCGGCGGGCGGCGCGTTGATGGCTCCGCGCGCGGCGATATAGCCGCTCAGGCAGACGAGCAAAACGCCGCCTCCGAGCCCGCCGATCCACAGCATGGGATTGAAGCTGTAGCTCAAGTCGAACAGCTGGTAGGAAATAACGGCTGCGAGTATCGACGCACCTATCGCAGCCAGCAGCCCGGCGGCAAAGCCCAGCGCGGCAAACTCCGTCAGGACGCCGGACAATACAGTCCGCCGCCGCACCCCGAGCGCACGCAGCATCGCGCTCTCGAAACGCCGTTCGTCGATGGTCGACTGCACGGCGGCGAAAAGCACTGCAATGCCCGCGGCCAGCGTGAAGACAAAAACGGCCTGAACCGCAAGACTGGCTTTCGAGATGATGCTCTGCACCTGTTCCAGGATGGCGCCGAGATCGATGACGGACACGCTCGGATGCGCCCGCACCAGCCGCAGCAGCACGTCCTGCTGTTCATCGTCGATCTGCAGACTGGACACGTACGTGGTCGGGAAATCAGCCAGCGCCCCGGGCGACAGCACGAGAAAGAAATTCGGCTGGAACGAATCCCAGTTCACTTCCCGGAAGCTTACGACTCTCGCTTCCACTTCCTGCCCGGCGACGAGAAAGCGCAAACGGTCGCCCAGCTCGAGACCCATTTCCATTGCAGCCTCTTCCTCGACCGAGACGAGCGGCTCGCCGTCGTAACCGGGCTCCCACCATTGTCCTTCGAGAACTGTGTTGCTGGAGCTCAGCTCATCCGCCCAGGTCAGGTTGGCTTCGCGATTAGCCATCCATTCGCCGTCTTCTTCCGGGTACGTCCGGGTCTTCACCGATTCCCCGTTGATCTCGGTCATGCGCGCGCGTACCAGCGGAACGAACTGCGGTACGCCGATGTTCTCGCTCTGGAAAATCTCCGCGATCGAATCGCGTTCATGCGGCTGGATGTTGATCAGGAAGTGATTCGGCGCATCTTCATCGAGGCTTTGCTGCCAGCCTTCCAGCAGGTCGGTGCGGACAAACGACAACAGCAACAGCACCGTGAGCCCGAGCCCGAAGGCCACGACCTGCACTGCGCTGTCGCGGCCGCGCCTGGCCACGTTTGCCAGCCCGTAACGCCAGGCGATGCCTACCCCGCCGCGCGAACGACCCATCAGCGCAACCAGCAGCCGCCCGGCGAGATACAGCGCGCCCGCGACCACCAGCATGCCGCCGAGCACAATCGCCAGCATGCGCACGTCGGGGATTGCCTGGTAAAGAAGCAGCGTCACCGCAATAAGGGAAGTGCCCGCCACCAACAGGCGAGACGGTGGCGGCGGCATGGCATCGTGACGCAGCACCCGAAGCGGCGGCGTGTTGCGCAACTGGATCAACGACGGTAACGCGAAGCCGACCAGCAGGATCAGGGCAGCGCCGCTGGCCAGCCCCACCGGTCCCCAACCCACCTCCGGCAGGTCGCCCTGGATCATGCCGGCGAGCATGCGGGTGAGAATTTCCTCGGCGGTGAAGCCGACCAGGCTGCCGATGGCGACACCCGCCACCGCAAGCATTACGAGCTGAACTGCGGCGGCGGCGATGACGAAGCGCTGGCTTGCGCCAAGGCTCTTCATCAGCGCGACTGTGTCCATGCGACGATGCGCGAAGCGGCGCGCTGACATCGCGATGGCAACCGCGCTCAACAGCAGGCTTATAACCGCGGTCAGTGAAAGAAACCGTTGTGCCCGGTCGGCGGCGTTGCTTGCGCGTTCGCTGCTGTCCTCCCGGTTACGCACGCGAACCTCCTCGGGCAACCGTTCTTCGACGTCCTCGTAGAAGGCATCGACCGCCGATTCGTCGCCGGCAACGAGCAGCGCGTACCCAACCCTGCTGCCTTCGCTGATGAGCCCGCTCCGGGGGATGTCGTCGATGTTGACCAGCAAGGACGGCGCCAGCGACGAAAAGCCGATCGACTGGTCCGGACGATAGGTCAGCACCGCATCGATCCTGACCGCAAGCTCGCCTAAGGTGACCTCATCACCGACGTCGACGCCAAGGCGCGCCATGAGCGCACTGTCCGCCCAGACATTACCGCTGGCCGGCGTCTCTTCGGTCTCGCGTTGTTCACCGAACAGGTTGTCTGCGATCCTCACGGTCCCGCGAAGTGGATAGGTTTCGCTCACGGCCATGATGGTAGCGAGGGCGTTGGCCTCGCCGGCGAACACCACGCTTGGGAACGTCTGCGTCTCGGCCGTCTGTAAATCGAAGCGTTCGGCGGCGTCGCGCCATTCAGCCGGAATCTCCTCGGGCGACCGGAGCCTCAGGTCTGCTGCCAGCACTTCGTTTGCCTGTCGGGCGACGGCACGGCTGATGCGGTCTGTCAGGAAGCCGACCGCTGTCAGCGCGGCAACGGCCAGGGCGACGGCTGCCAGCAGGACCACGACTTCGCCGGAACGCAATTCGCGGCCGAAGCTGCGGACCGCGTAAACGATCGCTCTCACGCCGCCGCTCGCGTGTCGCTGACCAGTCGCCCGGACTCGAGAGCGATCTCCCGCTGGCATCGCTCGGCGATCGACTTGTCGTGCGTTACCAGGATGAGGGTCGTCGACGAATTACGGTTCAGGTCGAACATGAGTTGCATCACGAGCCCGCCGGTGCGGCTGTCCAGGTTGCCGGTCGGTTCATCGGCGAACAGCACCGCGGGCTCGGTTGCGAAGGCACGCGCGATAGCGACCCGTTGCTTCTCGCCGCCGGAAAGCTGCGACGGGTAGTGCCGCGCTCGCTCGGACAGCCCCACTTCCCGCATTATGTTCACAGCTGCCTTGCGCGGCTCATCAACTCCCGCCAGTTCGAGCGGCAGCATCACGTTCTCCAGGGCGTTGAGCGACGGCACCAGGTGGAAAGACTGGAACACGAAGCCGACGTGAGCCGCACGCACTGCGGCGCGGCCGTCTTCATCGAGCGCGGTGAGGTCGGAGCCGTTGAGCCAGATGTGCCCTTCGCTGGGCAGGTCCAGCCCGGCGAGCAGCCCCAGGAGCGTCGACTTGCCCGCGCCGGAGGCGCCTACCACGGCCACGGTCTCGCCCGCAGCTATATCGAAACTGACATCCGAAAGAATGGTCAGATCGCCTTCGGGGCTGCTAACCTGCTTGCTGACATTTTCCGCGGTGAGTACCGCGTCTTTACTGCCTGACCGATTCGACATGCGAAAGTTATTGACCTTGTTGTTGATCCTGGGCGCCAGTACCGTGAACGGTGAGGAATCTCCAACCGTCCTGGTACTGGGCGACAGCCTCAGTGCGGGTTATGGAATTGACGTTGACCAGTCCTGGACCGCTTTGTTGCAGTCGAGACTGCAGGCGGAAGGGTACGAACATCGCGTAGTGAACGCCAGCATAAGCGGCGAGACCACCGAGGGCGGCGCTGCCAGGATCGCCTCGGCCCTCTCCGAGTTCAACCCCGAAGTGGTCGTCATAGCATTGGGCGGCAACGACGGCCTGCGCGGATTCCCGCCGGAGCGCATCAAGACGAATCTCGGACGCATCGTCGATGCAGCCGCGGAGAAAAACGCCGCCGTGGTACTCCTCGGAATACGCATCCCGACGAACTACGGTCCACGGTATACTAGCGCCTTCGAGAACGTATATCGCGAACTGGCCAGTGAACGCGATTTGCCCTGGATCGAATTCTTCATGGAAGGGGTCGCGCTGGATGAGGACCTGATGCAGGATGACGGGATCCATCCCAACGAAAAAGCCCAGCCAGTGCTCCTCGATAATGCCTGGCCGGTCATCCAGCAAGCGCTGAAGGCGGACGTCAGGACCGAACAGAACACAAAGTAACAGCAGGTCCGCAACGATTGTCGACGCGACCGATAAGGAAGAACGCCACTGTGAAAAGACCCTGGCTTGCTGCCTACGCGGAAGGCATTCCGGAAACCCTGCCGACACCCGAGCACAGGTCCCTGCGCGACATGATCGAGTCTGCGCTGCAGGAATACGCTGACCGTCCCGCGTTCACCAACATGGGTACCACGCTCACGTTTCGCGAACTCGACCGCTTGTCGATGCAGTTTGCCTGCTTCCTGCAGAGGGATTTAGGCCTGGTGAAGGGCGAACGCATAGCGATCATGCTGCCGAACGTCCTGCAGTATGCAGTCGCTCTATGCGGCGCGTTTCGCGCAGGCCTCGTGGTCGTGAACGTCAACCCGCTATACACCGGACGCGAGCTGAAGCACCAGCTGGCAGATTCGGGCGCTCGCTGCATCATCATCCTGGAAAATTTCGCGCACATCCTGGAGGGAGTCGTATCAGATACCTCCATACAGCATGTGATAACGACCGGCGTCGGCGACCTGCTGAACAAGCCGAAAGGCTGGCTTGTGAACTTCGTACTGAAGCATGTCAGGAAGCAAGTACCGCCGTTCCACCTGGAGGGCGCCATCACTTTCGGTGCCGCGCTGAAAAATGGCGAAGGCAAGATCCTCCTCCCTGTCGAACTCGGCTTCGCCGACATCGCGTTCCTGCAGTACACCGGCGGCACCACCGGGCTCGCCAAGGGTGCGATGCTCAGCCATCGCAACATGGTGTACAACATCGCGCAATCCCACGCCTGGCAGAACGACGCCTTCGCGAGCCTCGATCGCATCGTCGCGATAACGGCCTTGCCGCTCTATCACATCTTTTCGCTGCAGAGTAATGGCCTTGGCATGATGGCGCAGGGCGGCGAGAACATCCTGATTACCAACCCCCGCGATTTCCCGGCGTTCGTCAAAGAGCTTGAGAAGCACCGTTTCAACTATTTCACCGGCGTCAATACACTGTTCGGGGCGCTGCTGAACACGCCGGGCTTCGCCGAGCTCGATTTCAGCTCCTTGAGGCTCACGATCGGCGGCGGCATGGCGGTACAGGAAGCGGTAGCAAAGCGCTGGAAGAAGGTTACCGGCAAGCCGATCACGCAGGCCTACGGCCTCACCGAGACATCACCGGGCGCCATCGTCAATCCTCTTGATGTAACCGAATTTACGGGCTCCATCGGCGTGCCCCTTCCCTCTACGGACGTCCGCATCTGCGACGACAGCGGTAACGACGTACCGCCAGGCGAGCGCGGCGAAATCTGCATACGCGGACCGCAGGTCATGGAAGGCTACTGGCAAAAGCCGGAGGAAACGGAAAAAGTCATGCTGTCCGGCGGCTGGCTGCGCACCGGCGACATCGGGCACATGGACGAGCAGGGGTTTATCTACATCGAGGACCGGAAGAAGGACATGATCAACGTCTCCGGTTTCAACGTGTACCCGAACGAGATCGAGGGAGTCGTCGCGGAACTTGACGGTGTTATGGAAGTGGCCGCGGTTGGCATTCCCGACGAGAAATCCGGCGAGGCCGTCAAGTTGTTCGTCGTGAAGAAAGACCCTGCCCTGTCGGAAGAACAGATCATCGAGCACTGCAGGAAGTACCTGACCGGGTACAAGATTCCACACGAGGTTGAGTTCCGGGACGAGTTGCCCAAGACGAACGTCGGGAAGGTGTTGCGGCGGGCGTTGCGGGACGAAGGGGGGAAGTAAGAGCTGGTTGCGGGCTTTACATCTTCAGAAGCATTTTTTGGCTATGCGGTAAATTAATCGGCCGCATTATTCATGACGTGAAAGGTTGGCGCGGGCGGAGCCTTGGCCGGTGGACGTAATCGTGCGTCATGAATAATGCTACGTAGTCGGGAACGGCTACGTAGCAATCCTTAGAGAACTCTGCCCTCCGACGTCAGACGCGGCGCGCGAATGCTACGTGCCGTGGAAGCGCGGGCTCAGGCGGTGTACTGCGTCGACGAGGACTGCGACGCGATCGGGGTCGATGTCGGGAGTAATGCCGTGGCCCAGGTTGAAGACGTGGCCGGGCCCCTCGCCATAGCTCTCGAGTACGCGCAGGACACCTTCTTCGATCGTTGATGGCGACTCGCGCATGGTTGCGGGGTCGAGGTTGCCCTGCAGGGCGACGCGGTCTGCTGTCAGCTGGCGGGCTTCCGCGAGGTCGGTGGTCCAGTCGACGCCGAGTGCGTCGCAGCCTGTCTGCGCCATGTCTTCGAGGAGCTTGCCCGCTCCCTTGGTGAACAGTATTACCGGGATTTGGGCGCCGTCGTGGGTGCGCTCGAGACCGTCGAGGATCTGCTGCATGTAGTGCAGGGAGAAGCGGCGGTATTGCTCGCGTTCCAGCACGCCTCCCCAGGTGTCGAAGATCATGATGACCTGCGCGCCGGATTCCACCTGGGCGTTCAGGTACTCCGTGGTGGTCGTTGCGACAACGTCGAGCAACTGCTGCAGCGCTTTCGGGTCCTCGGCCATCAGGCCTTTCGCCTTCTTGAACTCGCGCGTCGAGCCGCCCTCGATCATGTACGTCGCGACCGTCCAGGGACTGCCGGCGAAGCCGATCAGCGGCACCCTGCCTTCCAGCGTGCGTCGTACCAGCGACGCCGCGTCAAATACGTAGCGAAGTTTCCTGCCCACGTCCGGGACCCGGAGCTTGCGGATGTCCGATGAGCGCGCTACCGGCCTTTCGAATTTCGGGCCTTCGCCGGTCACGAAGTAGAGGCCGAGGCCCATTGCATCGGGGACGGTGAGGATGTCGGAGAAGAGGATCGCCGCGTCGAGATCGAAGCGCTTTAGCGGCTGCAGCGTTACCTCGCAGGCCAGCTCCGGGTTGCGGCAGAGGCTCATGAAATCGCCCGCCTTCTCGCGTACCTCGCGATATTCCGGCAGGTAGCGGCCAGCCTGGCGCATGATCCACACCGGCGTGTACGGCACCGGTTGCTTAAGCAGCGCGCGAATCAGTACGTCGTTCCCGGGTGTCTGCGGCATGTTCTTTCTAGAACAACGACTGGATTGTCGCCTGGATAGCCTCGGCGGCCTCCCTCGGCGATTTCGCGTCGCGGATCGGCCGGCCGACGACGATGTAGTCTGCGCCACTGGCGAACGCCCCCTCGACGGACACCACTCTCTTCTGGTCGCCTTCCGGCTTGTTGTCGACGGGCCGGATGCCGGGCGTGACGACGACGAGCCGGCGGTCCACCTCTTCGCGCAGCCTCGCAACTTCAAGACCGGAGGAGATGACGCCATCGCATCCCGCCTCGAAAGCCCGCCTGGCCCGCGACAGCACCAGGTCCTCGACATTGCACTCGAAGCCGAGGTCATCGAGATCGCCGCGGTCGAGGCTGGTCAGGACGGTTACGGCCAGCACCTTGAGGTCGCTTCCCTTGTTCTCTGCCGCGGCTTCCATGATCGACTGGTTTCCGTGCACGGTGACGAAGCTTGCACCCCTGTCCTTCAACTGCCGCACCGCGGATCCAACGGTCGCGGGGATATCGAAGAACTTGAGATCCGCAAAGACTTTCTTGTCCCGCTGCAGCATCCAGTCAATGAGGTCGAAATACCCGCCGCTCATCATCAGCTCGAGGCCAAGCTTGTAGAAGCTCACCGAGTCGCCAAGCTCTTCCGCGACCCGCCGCGCGTGATCGCAATCCGGCACATCCATGGCGAATATCAGGCGCTCGCCCGGAGCCGGAGTCTGGTAGGTCACTTGATGGGTCTCCTGCGCTGGTACGTGACTCGGCAATCGCGAAAGGGTGCCGGTGCGCAATTCTAACAGCTGGCACCAGGGCGGGCCGGAACTCCCTGTCCGGGCTCCCTAAAGCAGGCTGGTCAGCCTGTCGCGCTCGGCAATCGCGAAGCGGTCGGTCATTCCTGCAACGTAGTCGGCCACGACACGCGCTTTTACGGCTTCGTCGGCGCCGGACGCCTGCGCCTTTTGCGCAAACTCGGGCGCCATCTGCCCCGGCGCGCGCATGTAGCCGTCGAACAGCTCGCGCACGGTGATCTTTGCCTTGTCAGTCATTAGACGCACCTTTTCGTGCCGATAAAGATTTCGGTTCAGGAACTGTTTCAGCCGCGTGTGCTGCTCGAAGACCTGTTCGCTGAAACGAACGACAGGGGCCGGTTGCGCCCTGACTTCCTCGATTGACTGAAGCTTCAGGCGGTCGAGCTCGGAGCGCGTGTTCTCGATCAGGTCGGTGACCAGCGTGTCGATCATGCGGCGGATGATCTCGTAGATCAGGCGCCGATCGTCGAGGCCAGGGTAACGCGCAATGACCTTCCTGTACTTTTCACCGAACAGCGACTGTTCCCGCAGTTGTTCCAGGTCGAGGAGATTCGCCCGATAACCGTCGTCGACATCGTGGTTGTTATAAGCGATCGCGTCGGCCACGTTCGCGATCTGCGCCTCGAGGCCAGGCTGTTGGCGTTCCAGGAAACGCCGGCCGAGGTCTCCGAGTTCGCGGGCGTTGCGGGCCGAGCAGTGCTTGAGTATTCCCTCCCGGGTTTCGAACGTGAGATTGAGACCCGGGAAGTCCGCGTACTTGTGTTCCAGCTCGTCGACGACCCGCAGGGATTGCAGGTTATGCTCGAAGCCGCCGTAGTCCTGCATGCAGTCGTTCAGCGCATCCTGGCCGGCGTGGCCGAACGGGGTATGTCCGAGATCGTGCGCCAGGCATATAGCCTCGACCAGCACTTCATTAAGGCGCAGGGCGCGGGCGACGGTTCTTGCTATCTGCGCGACTTCCAGCGAATGAGTAAGGCGCGTGCGGTAGAGGTCCCCTTCATGATTGACGAAGACCTGGGTCTTGTACACGAGCCGGCGGAAGGCGGTGGAATGGATGATCCGGTCGCGGTCGCGCTGGTATTCACCGCGATAGCGCGCCGCTGCTTCCGGGAAGCGTCTGCCCTTGCCGCGTGATTCGTCTGCGGCGAAGGGGGCGAAGGTCGCCTGTTCCCCGCGATCGGTCACGTCGTGCCTGTGGTGGTTGGCGCGATGCCCTTCAGGATGTCGGCCAGGCGCACTCCGGATATTTCGCTGACGAGGCTCGCTTCTCCCAACCGGTCGAGCAACACGAAGCGCAGCTGCCCGCTTCGCGCTTTCTTGTCGAGCTGCATCGCAGCGCGCACGCGGTCACTGCCGAGCGGCGGCGGCGTCACCGGCAGCCCCGCCGCGTTCAGCAGGAGCTGCAGCCGGTCCCGGTCGTTTTGATCGATGTCGCTCAGCTGGGCAGCCATTACCATCCCGGCGGCGACTGCCTCGCCGTGCAGCCATTCGCCATAACCAAGGGAATTCTCGATAGCGTGCGCGAACGTGTGACCGAAGTTCAAAAGCGCTCTTCGACCCTGCTCGGTTTCGTCCTCGGAGACAATGGATGCCTTGATCTCGCACGATCGCCCGATTGCATGAGCGAGAGCTTCGGGATCTTTCGCCAGGAGAGCGCGAATATTCTGCTCGAGCCAGGCAAAGAAACCGGCGTCTGCGATCGCCCCATGCTTTATCACTTCGGCAAGCCCTGCACAAAACTCCCGCTCCGGAAGGCTTGCCAGCGTGTCGGTATCTATGAGAACGAGCCGCGGCTGGTGGAATGCCCCGATGAGGTTCTTGCCCCCGGCGTGATTGACGCCGGTCTTGCCGCCGACGGAGGAGTCTACCTGCGCAAGCAGCGTAGTCGGCACCTGGATGAAAGCGATGCCGCGCATGTAGCAGGCCGCCGCGAACCCCGCGATGTCGCCCACTACGCCGCCGCCCAAAGCTACCAGTGTCGTATCGCGGCGCGCTTTGATTTCGACCAGCCGGTCGAGGATGGTGGCCGCGCTCTCCAGCGTCTTCCAGGCTTCGCCGTCCGGCAGCAGCATGGCCTCGACGTTACAACCAGGAAAGTTTTCGACGAGCCGCTCGAGATAGAGAGGCCCTACGGTCTCGTTGCTGACGACGAGGCAGTCCGAGCCTGGCAGATGCGTGGCAAGGTCGCAGTTGCCGTCGAGCAGGGTCCTGCCAATGACGATGGGGTAACTGCGATCGGCCAGGTCGACCGTTATGGTTCTTGCTGCCAAGCAACTGGACCTTGGGAGAAATCAGGCGGGATAGGTTACCCGATCGGGAAGGGCGGTGGCGAACCGGGCGGCGCGGTAGCGTGACTCCCCTCGCCGTCGGCTCTCCTACAGGGCTCCCGAGTTTTCGGTCAGGGCTTG
The DNA here is from genome assembly GCA_035304285.1 of Woeseiaceae bacterium. Classification (GTDB taxonomy): domain Bacteria; phylum Pseudomonadota; class Gammaproteobacteria; order Steroidobacterales; family Woeseiaceae; genus IDS-8. Next base: position 2,971 of record DATGQI010000137.1, on the reverse strand, counting down.
CTGGATCTCCCGGGCGACCGTCTGCACTCGCCGTCCATCGGTGTTGATCACCAGGTCGGCTATTTCGCGGTACAGCGGGTCCCGCTCCGTCATCAGCCGTTCCAGGACCTCTGCCTTGTCGCCACTTCCGAGGAGCGGTCGCTCGCGGCCGCGATTCGTGCGTTCGAGTTGCTGCCGCACGCTGGTGTAGAGATAGATCACGTAGCCGCGCGCTCCCAGGTGTTTGCGGCTGTTCGCGTCGAGCACGGCTCCGCCGCCGGTAGCCAGGACAATGCCTTCGAGCTGCGACAGGTCGTCGATGACGCGGGCTTCGCGGGCACGGAAACCTTCTTCACCCTCTTTCTCGAAGATGAACGGGATGTCGACGCCGGTCCGCGTTTCTATTTCGTCGTCGCTGTCGACAAAGTCGAGATGCAGCATGCGGGACAGCTGCCGGCCGACGGCGGATTTGCCGGCGCCCATGGGGCCTATCAGGAACAGGTTGTTCGGGTTTTTCATTTTACTGTTCAGTAATCTCCGGGCGCCCTGAGCATCCCGGGGTTCGTCGCAGACCGCAATCGTAAAGCTTAAGGAGCCCGCCGTTGCAACGCGAGTACGATCGATGAATACGAACTCGCTTTACAATGACGGGCCCCTGGCGTTCTGTGGGTCTTCGCGAACTCTTTTAGTAGATGCTGGATCCTTCCGTCAGGATCTTCGGTGTTACAAAGATCAGCAGCTCCGACTTGTTCGACGTAGTCTGCCTCGATTTGAACAGATTGCCTACCGCGGGTATGTCTCCGAGGAACGGTACTTTCGTGATCGTTTCACGACGTTCCGTTTCGTAGATTCCGCCGAGGACAACTGTCTGGCCGTCGCTGACGAGAACCTGGGTCTGGACGACGCGTGTGTCGATACTCGGTACGAAGCCGCCGGTGGCGCTGGCGACAAGGTCGCCGACAGTGTCGTTACTCACCAGCAAATCCATAATGATGTTGTTATCAGGAGTGATCTGCGGCGTGACGGTGAGGCTCAAGACGGCCTTCTTGAACTGCGTCGTCGTCGCTCCGGAAGATGCCGACTCCTGGTAAGGAATCTCGACACCCTGCTCGATGCGGGCCTCCTTCTGGTTCGCCGTGATGACACGTGGTGTTGAGACGATCTCACCGCGGCCCTCGGCCTCCATCGCCGTCAACTCCAGGTCAACCAGGTAGTCGGACTCGAGCACGGCCAGCGCGAAGCGTCCGGCGGCACTCTGGATCGGCACGTTCACGTTGTAGCGATTCGCGAGGTCGGGCAGCTGGATCGGAAAAATCGTGCCGTTGTTGGGGTCAGCCAGGTTGTCCAGCACGGAAGTCACCATCGTGTCCGTGCCGCTGCCGGTACCGGAAATAACGGTAGCACCGTCGCTGCCGTTCTCCCGGTATGCCGTCAGGCCGAGTCGAACACCGAGGTCGCGGCTAAGGTCGTCATTGACTATGACGATGCGCGACTCGATAAGCACCTGGCGGACAGGAATGTCGAGCGTACGTACGAGCCGGCGGATATTCTGCAGTTTCTCTGCCGTATCCTGTACCAGCAGGGTATTGGTGCGGTCGTCGATCGACACCGTGCCCCGTTCCGACAGGAGCGAGTTCTGCCCCTGGCCGGACGCTATAAGCGCCGCGAGGTTAGCCGCTTTCGCATAATTGACTTGCAGGAACTCCGAGTACAGCGGCTCGAGCTCGGTGATGGCGCGCTTCGCTTCGAGGTCGGCCGTTTCACGAGCTGCGATTTCTTCGGCAGGCGCGACGATGATCACGTTGCCGTTCTGCCGCATGTCAAGGCCCTTGGTCGTCATGACGATGTCGAGAGCCTGGTCCCAGGGAACGTTCCTCAGGCGCAGTGTGACGTTACCCTGCACGGTATCGGAAACCACGATATTGCGGCCGGACGTTTCTGCCAGCAGCTGCAGCACCGCCCGGGTTTCGATGTCCTGGAAGTTCAGCGTCAGGCGCTGTCCGGTGTATTCCTTGGTTTCCGAGAACAGGTTCGCCTGCTGCTCGTCTTCCGCGACCTTCGGGTTGATTTCGATGGTGAACTCGTTGTCCGACTGGTAGGCAAGCTGTTCGTAGCTGCCCTGGGCCGAGATTACGATACGGGTGTCGGAGTTGGTGCGCAGCGCGTCAACGGTCGTAACCGGAGTTGCAAAATCCATGACGTCCAGGCGGCGCATCAGCTCCGAAGGCAGCGTCGTGTCCTTGAACACCGCTACGACACGGCCGCCTTCCTGGCGAATGTCGACAGGCGTCGAGGGGTCGGTCAGCGTAACCATCACGCGGCCACCGCCGTCGCCGGTACGGCGAAAATCAATGTTGTTGATGGAACGCGCGCCACTGGTTGCGTAGGAGCGCGAGTCCGGTGATGCCGCGCCTTCGAACTGCGTAGTGCCGGCAGCGACGGCGCCAGCCTGCCCCAGCGTCACGTAGATGGTATTGCCACTGCGACGGGTCTCATAAGGGACCATCGAATCCAGGTTCAGCACGACGCGGGTGCGGCCGCTTGCCTCAGCGGTCAGCACCGTGTCCAGCGGTCCGAGATTGATGTCGCGACGCCTGGAGGTCATGCCGAGTGCGGTTTCCGGCAGGTCAAGCGCAATGCGCGCGGGGTCTTCGATCGTGAAAGCCAGTGGCTCGGGAGCCGTTCCGCTAGTGATCAGGCGCAATTCCACGCGCTGGCCCGGGAGACTCTGCACCTGGATATCCTGCAGCCGGTTGCCTTCCTGGGCGGTAGCGCTCAGGCCGAACAACATGAAAACCACGGCCTGGGCCGCCAGAACCAGCTGCTTCCCCAAACGCCGGTTTCGTTCGCCTTGTGCGGCTGTCGCCGACATTTCCGGCTTTATTTTGAGCGTCATTCCTAATACTCCCAGTTCCATTCAGGCCTCAGTCCGAAAGACCGATAGCGGCGTCGCGTTCCAGATAGCCGCCGATTCCGTCCGATACAATCTCTA
>DATGQI010000136.1:0-6679 GCA_035304285.1 Woeseiaceae bacterium | reverse complement strand
GGCCTGCTCCGTCAAACGCGAGGTGTTGAGCGCCACGCCGGCACAGCGTATCGCGGGGTTCGTGCGGCTGCCGAGCCGCAGGTTGAGATCGATGGTTTCCGTTATGCCCGGCAGCGCGTATCCGTCGGTGCCGACGATGTGGTCCCGGCCAGGCTCATGGCAAACGACGATCGCGTCCGGCTGGCTGCCATGCAGCAGTGCAAGCGATACGCAGGCGTAGGACGGGTGAGACAGCGATCCCTGTCCTTCGATGACATCCCAGTGATCCGCGGCTGCGTCCGGGCTCAGCATTTCCGCGGCACCGGCGGCGAAGTCGGAGATGACCGCGTCCATGGGAATGCCGCTGCCGGCAATCATGATCCCGGTCTGGCCCGTCGCGCGGAAGTCGGCGCTAATGCCGCGGTCACGCATTGCGCGCGTGATCGCAAGTGCGGTGTACTTTTTGCCAAGGGCACAATCCGTGCCCACGGTGAGCAGCCGGTTGCCGCTCCTTTTCCTGCCCGTAGCGATCGGGATTCCCGGCGGCGGTGTGCGTACGTCAATCAGCCGTCGTCCCAGTCGAACCGCGGCTGCTTTCAGTTCCGGCACGTCGCCGAGATGCATATGCATCCCGCTGACTATATCGAAACCTTCCTCGAGTGCGGCGAGCAGGGCGGATATCCAGCTACGTTTGAGTTCGCCGCCAATGTTCGCCACACCGATCACCAGTGAACGCGCCCCCTTCGCACGCGCCTCCGGGAGCGTGAGCTGGGGCAGTCCCGTGCTAACCGCTCCCGGCAACGAAGACATCTCACCGACGCAGCGCTCGGCGGCCCAGTCGCGCAGGCCGAAAGCCGTTTTCGCGAAGCCGGGATCCGTAACATCGCCGAGAAACAGGAGGTATGGCTGCGGCAGCTCCGGAACCGCCGGTGCTGGAGGAGCGGTGCTCATGTGCGAGGCACCAGGGGCCTTCAGTAGTTCACGTCGAAGGCGATGAGGTCGTAGACCAGCGCGACCCACAGGATCGCGAGGAACGACAGCGCCAGGACGACCGCCCAGAGCTTGGCCACCAGGCGGCGATTCCCTGTGAGGACAACCCAGGCATTCCAGAGGCCGATGATCGCTCCCCCGACGAACAGGACGAGCGACAGCACCTGCAGGACCCACAACCAGCCATCGAGGTCCGGCGACAGCAGGCTCAAGTCGGTCAGCATCATCGATACGGTGACGCCCCAGGCAATGCACAGTGCGGCCACCGCAACCGCCAGGGTTCTCACCCACCAATGCGCTTTCGCATCGCGCCCGGCGAGGCTGTAACGCGCTCCGTAGTGGCGACGGATGAGCGCGGCCGCCGGCCAGGCAAGTGTCGTAAGAACAAGAGCACCAAAACCCGCGATCAGGGCGGGCAATAGCCAGCCGGGAGATTTGTGCGCCGGTACCGGCTCGAACATCATGAACGGGGAGACCGCGTCGAAACTGAAGCGGACGATCCGTCCATCCGCCACTTCCGCCGCAAGCAGGTTCTTGCCGTTCACTTCCCGCCAGAGGAACGGTTCGATTTCCCGCCACCGGTCGGCTCCGCCCAGCTGTGCGACCAGCGGCAGGCTGATCGTGCCATCCTCGTTTGCCACCACCTTCACCGTGCCGAGCAGGTTCAGGATGCCGAAGAAGTTCGACTCCGACCTGCGGGAGTTCCCGTAACTCCCCGCGATCATGCGAGCGTGCTCGAGGGCCGTGTCCTCGTCTACATCCCCGTCCTGCTGGTCGCCCGGCAGGTAGCGATCGGCGAACTGCTGGAACAACGAGTTGCGCAGCGCGCCGACGGCGCCCTCCTTGCCGCTGCTGTTGAAGGACATGTAGATGCCCACGCCATCGTCGATGAACAGGTGCAGGTAACTGTGGAACCACTGGGTGTCGCCGCCGTGCGCAATCACCCGGCGCCCGTTGCGGTTGGTTTCGTAGAACCCGAGGAGCATGCGGTTGACGTCGGGCAGGATCGTCAACGGAGTTCCGTGCATCAATTCCGCCGTCTCTTCCGCGAGGATGCGGTTCGACCTGAATGCTCCTTTCTGCAAGTGAGCGATCATGAAATTCCCCATGTCCGCACCGGGTGAGGACATTGCGCCGGCGGGAGCGAGTCCGCCAATGACCTCGAACGGTTTCCCGGGCTCGGAGGCGCGGGGATAGCCGGTCGCCATGTGTTCCTCGAGGCGTTCGGGCAAGGGCTGGCGAAACGTGGAGTGAGTCATCTCGAGCGGGGCGAAGATGTTCTCGTCGACGTAGTCGTCGAACGACATCCCCGAAACGCGTTCGACCAGGTAGCCGGCGAGGGCGGTTGCCCAGTTCGAGTAAGCGGGAGTCTCGCCGGGCGGGAAGATGCGTTCCGGAACCCAGCTCCGGAGATGCTCGCCGAGGTCGGCAACCTCATCTCCAGCACCCATCAGGCCCTTTACCTGTTCTTCGAAGCCCGTAGTGTGGGTCATGATGTTGCGCAAGGTAACGGGCTGCCCGTCGCGCTCGGGTATTTGGAAATCGAGCCAGGTATTGACGTCCGTGTCCAGCTCCAGCCTGCCCTGCTCGACCTGCTGCATGACGGCGGTCCACGTAACCAGCTTCGACACGGATCCCGGGCGGAACAGCGTGAGGTCGGGATCGACGGGCTTTTGCGCCTCGACATCCGCAAAGCCATACCCCTTCTTCAGGAGCACATCGCCGTCCTTGACCACGACGACGACACCGCCGGCTATGTCACCTCGCGGTAAGGCATAGGTCATGAAGCCGTCCAGCCAGGCCTCGAGATCCGCGCGCGTCAGCCGCGACTCGCCCGGCTCGACGGGATCCTGCGGCGCTGCCATCTCGAGTTCCGGATCGGGCGGTACCAGGTCGGGGCTTTCCTCGGCGGCGCAGAACAGGGCCGGAAATGACAGCAGCGTGAGCATGACGAGCGCGGCGTTCAGGCGCATTTGGGAACCCCCGGAGCGACGGACGGACCGGTTCATGCCGATCCCTTTATTTGTCTCAATCCGGCTATAGTAGTCCTGATTGGAGAAGCGTCAATACATCAGGCAGGTAGAGAATGTCACCTGCCGCCCAGCGACGCCTTCTTTCCCGGTTTTGCATCGGGAGTTGCGGATGCCTCGTCTCCATGGAGCCCCAGCAGCGACTCCATCAGCCCCTCGTCCGCACTCGAGCACACGCCGAGCACGACGGCCTCGTCGCAGCCTTCGGCGGCGACGTAGGCATGACCCATCTTCGAATCGAGATAGATCGATTCGCCGGCCTTGATGATCACGGGGTCGTAGAACTCCGTGTGAACTTCCACGCTGCCTTCGATCACGTAGATAAACTCTTCACCGGAATGCTGCACGAGGTCGCCGAACTCCGCGGCGCTTTTTGCGCGGATCCTCGTCACGACCGGGATCATTCGCTTGCGGCGGAGTTCCGGGCACAGGTAGTAGTAATCGTAGTTCCTGGTGTTGACGCGTATCGCGGTGTCAGCGGTGCCGATACTGCGGCGCGCCATGACGGCGGTTGCCGGGTCGTCCTCCGGTTCCGCGAACAGCTCCGACATGCGGAGGTTGAGCCGCTGGCTCACCTGTTGCAGCTTGTCGTAAGTGAGGGTCAGGCGATCGTGCTCCACCTTGGCAAGCGTCGAAAGCGGAATGCCGGTGCGCTCGCTCATCTCTTTCAGGGTCCAGTTGTTACGCATGCGCAGGCCGCGAAGCAAGCGTCCCAGAGTGGGCTTCCTGTCATTTTGCTTGTCGGCGTTCATCGAACTTCCACGGTGAGTCGAATAGCGAACGGGACAAGTGTAACGGGAACAGCGTACCTCGGAATAGCAGGAGCCCGTCTTAACGGGCGACTGCTTCTATGCAGGACCAGCCGGTCGCCCGTGCGACGGGCTCCTACAGCGCCTTGCTCCATCGCTGGCGCAGGACGGCCGTGGGGCAACGCGAGGTCAGCGCCTGCCTTTCAGCTTTTGCGCGGCGCGGTAGCGCGCTTCGGCTTCCGCGAGCTCCGCCTGGGCCCGTGCCAGGTCAGTCTGGTCGGAAACGCCTTTCAGCGCTTCTTCGGCGCTTTGCTTGGCGGAAAGGGCAGCCGCCTCGTCCAGTTGCTCGCCACGCAGCGCGGTATCGGCAAGGACCGTAACGAGGTGCGGCTGGATCTCGAGCATGCCGCCGGTGATATAGAAGAAGTGTTCCTTGCCGTCCACTCCCTGCACCCTGACCTCGCCGGGCTTCAAAGCGGTCAGCAGCGGCGCGTGGCGTGGCGCGATGCCGACTTCGCCCATGCGCGCGGGCGCGTACACCATGTTGGCGTCGCCGGAGAAAATCTCGCCCTCCGCGGAAACGATGTCGACCTGGATCGTGGCCATCAGCTTGAGCCTTCCGCCTACTGCATCGTCTTCGCGCGTTCGACGGCTTCGTCGATCGTGCCGACCATGTAGAACGCCTGTTCGGGCAGGTTATCGTAGTCGCCGTTCACGATGCCGTTGAAGCCGCGGATCGTCTCCGACAACTGCACGTACTTGCCGGGAGAGCCCGTGAAGGTCTCGGCGACGAAAAACGGCTGCGACAGGAAGCGCTGAATCTTTCTCGCCCGGGTAACCGACAGCTTGTCGTCTTCGGAGAGTTCGTCCATGCCGAGGATCGCGATGATGTCCTGCAGTTCCTTGTAGCGCTGCAGCACTGCCTGCACACCGCGCGCGCAGTCGTAATGTTCCTGGCCAATGACGTTCGGGTCCAGCATCCGGCTGGTGGAGTCGAGCGGGTCCACCGCGGGATAGATGCCGAGTTCGGCGATCTGCCGCGACAGGACGAGCGTTGCATCGAGGTGAGCAAAGGTCGTCGCCGGCGAGGGGTCGGTGAGGTCGTCCGCCGGTACGTAAACCGCCTGGAACGAGGTGATCGAACCGGTCTTGGTCGAGGTGATGCGTTCCTGCAGTACACCCATTTCCTCGGCCAGCGTCGGCTGGTAACCCACCGCGGAGGGCATGCGCCCGAGCAGGGCGGATACTTCCGTTCCGGCCAGGGTGTAGCGGTAAATGTTGTCGATGAACATCAGTACGTCGCGGCCTTCATCACGGAACGCTTCCGCCATGGTCAGCCCGGTCAGCGCGACGCGCAGGCGGTTACCCGGAGGCTCGTTCATCTGCCCATACACCAGCGATACCTTGTCGATAACGCCGGAGTCGGTCATCTCGTGGTAAAAGTCGTTGCCTTCGCGGGTGCGTTCGCCGACGCCCGCGAATACGGAATAGCCGGCATGTTCCGCGGCGATGTTCCGGATCAGCTCCATCAGCGTTACGGTCTTGCCGACGCCGGCGCCGCCGAACAGGCCGATCTTGCCGCCCTTGGCGATGGGCATGATCAGGTCGATGACCTTGATGCCGGTTTCCAGCAACTCCGTTGCGGCCGCCTGGTCTTCATAGGACGGTGCTTGCCGGTGGATCGGCATGGTTGTCTCGGCGCCGATGTCGCCCTTGTTGTCGATGGGATTCCCGAGTACGTCCATGATGCGCCCGAGCGTCTTCTCCCCGACCGGTACAGAGATGTACTCGCCCGTATTGCTGACGCTCATGCCACGCTTCAAGCCTTCGCTGGAACCCATGGCGATGGTGCGTACGACCCCGTCGCCGAGCTGCTGCTGTACCTCGAGCGTGATGCCGGCTTCATCGATCACCAGCGCGTCGTAAATCTTGGGGATCGCGTCGCCTGGAAACTCCACGTCAACCACGGCGCCGATGATTTGTACGGTAGTACCGTTCATGCTTTTTACCTCTGGTTCGGCGGCCATAACGCGCGCCGACGTTCGTTAGTTCGAATCCTCAACCGGACACGGCAGCCGCGCCGCCGACAATTTCTGAAATTTCCTGTGTGATCGCCGCCTGCCGCGCCTTGTTGTAGGCAAGCTGCAGTTTCTCGATGATCTCGCCGGCGTTGTCCGTCGCGGACTTCATCGCAACCATCTTCGCGGCCATTTCGCAGGCGAAGTTCTCGACCGCGCCGCGATAAACCTGCGACTCGATGTAGCGCATCAGGACGTCGTCGAGCAGCTCCACCGCGTCCGGCTCGTAAATGTAGTCCCAGTGCGTCTGCAGTTTTTCCTCGCCCAGGTCGATCGCGCTGACGGGAAGCAGGGTCTTGACGTCCGGCTTCTGGCTCATGGTGCTGACGAACAGGTTGTGCACCAGGAACAGGCGGTCAATGCGGCCGTCGCTGTAAGCGTCCAGCATGATCTTGATCGAGCCGATCAGGTCGTTGACGTGCGGGCGGTCGCCGAGATGAGTCGCCGTACCCACCACGTTGCCGCCGAGCCGGCGGAAGAACTGCACCGCCTTGGCGCCGACCAGAGCCAGGTCGACTTCGACGCCCTCGTTACGCCAGCGGGCAAGTTCACCGATGACCGCCTTGAACATGTTGACGTTGAGCCCGCCGGTCAGGCCGCGATCGGTGGATATGACGATGAAACCGACGCGCTTGACTTCGCGCTCGACGAGAAACGGGTGCCGGTAATCCGGGTTCGCGTGCGCCAGGTGTCCTACTACGCGGCGAATGCGCTCGGCATAGGGACGGGACGCCTCCATCTGGGCCTGCGCCTTGCGAATCTTGCTGGCCGCAACCATCTCCATCGCCTTCGTGATCTTCTGCATGTTTTTCACGCTTCGGATCTTGTTGCGGATTTCCTTCTCGCCTGCCAC
>DATGQI010000135.1:0-2664 GCA_035304285.1 Woeseiaceae bacterium | reverse complement strand
CAACGAGGAGAATGCCGAAGACGTAGGAGCAGATGAACCAGACCGCCATGCAGGCTGCGACAAGTCGCAGGTTGGCGCGCCAGTAGGCGGTACGGTTCGCTGGAGTCATCGTGGCCTTTTTTCGGAAGATCTTGATTCGTGGCGCTGTGAGGCAGCGCACAATCTAGCAGAGCGCGCCGAAATAATCATTGCCGCAATAGTTGATGGATTCGGATATCAAGCGCAGTAGGAGCCACGTTAGAAGGAATCGGGAACGATATCGAACTTGGGTTTACCCTTGCGGGGCGGCGAATGCGGGCGAGCGCGATAACGTGCCGCACTCGCCGCATTCTCCGTCCGCAAGGTAAACCGGATTCGATCGTGCCGGTTCCTCCTGACGTGGGCTCCTACCCGGGGTTTGCGCAGACCTGTCCACATGCGCAGAATGTGGACAAGTTCTTTGCAGGAAGCGAGGCAGCAAGTGGGCAAGTACGGCACCGGCCAGGCTATACGTCGAGTAGAAGACCAGAGGTTCATCACGGGCACGGGCCGGTACACCGATGACATCTCCTTTCCCGGGCAGACGTCGCTCTACTTCTTCCGCTCGCCTTACGCGCACGGCCTCATCCGTTCGCTCGATGTCGCAGCCGCTCGCGCAGCGCCCGGTGTCATCGCGGTGTATACCTCAGAGGACCTCGATGCTGCCGGTGTTCGCGATGTTCCCGGCGCCGCACTGCCGGAGAGCGCCGCAGGCGGCGGCAAGCCGGCGTTGCAGCAGCCGCCGCTTGCGCGCGGTTGCGTGAGATATGTGGGGGAGCCGGTCGTAGCGATACAGGCGGACTCGCTCTCACAGGCCAAAGACGCGTCCGAACTGATCGAACTCGAGGTCGAGGAACTGCCGGCGGCCGTGACTCCCGCGGATGCGATACAGGAAAGCGCGCAGACGATCCACGAAGCTGCGCCTGGCAACGTCTACGGGCACCTGACCTATGGCGACAGCCAGCGTGCGGATGCGGTCTTCACCAGCGCCGCGCATGTCGTCTCGATCGACGTCGTCAACAACCGGCTTGCGCCCACGGCGATGGAGCCGAGGGGATGTAATGTCGCGTTCGACGAGACGAACGGGAAAGTCACCGTGCACCAGGGCTGCCAGGGAGCGCACTCGCTGCGCGAGCGCATACTGAACACGATCGATATGGACGCGGACAAACTCCAGGTAATTTCCCCCGACGTAGGTGGTGCATTCGGGCTGAAGTTCTTCCTGCAATGCGAAACGGTGGTCGCCGTGTTTGCCTGCATGCAAAGCCGCAGGCCGGTCAAGTGGATCGCCGATCGCTCGGAGAGTTTTCTCTCCGACCTGCATGGGCGCGATCATGTCAGTCACGCGGAACTTGCCCTCGATGCCGATGGACGCTTCCTCGCGGTTCGCGCAACGATAACGGGAAACATCGGCGCATACTGTTCGCAAGCCGGGCCGATGATTCCGTGGTTCGGCGCCTGCATGACAACCGGGGTCTATGCGATACCGGTCGTATGGGTCGATGTCCGCACGGTCATCACGAACACGGTGCCGGTCGATGCGTATCGCGGTGCCGGGCGACCGGAAGCCGCATACCTCATCGAGCGGCTTGTGGACAAGGCGGCGCAGAAACTCGGCATCGAGCGGACAGAACTGCGGCGCCGCAATTTCATCAAGCCTGACCAGTTCCCTTACCAGACTGCGACCGGGCGCAGCTACGACTCCGGTGACTACGAAACCATCATGAACGCCGCCCTGGAGCGTGCGGCGTTCGAAACATTCGAGCAGCGTCGCGCAAAGAGTGCGCAAGCGGGAAAACTGCGGGGGATCGGCCTCGCCTGTTACGTTGAAATCTGCTCGATCATGGGCGGCGAGAATGCCTACATCGAATTCACGGACGATGGCAGGGTTTCGGTGCGCGTCGGGACGCAATCGACCGGGCAGGGTCACGAGACCAGCTATGGCCAGATGGTCGCTGCGAGACTCGGTGTAGACATCTCGACCATCGACTTCATCCAGGGAGACACCGACAGGGTGCCCACCGGCGAAGGCACCGCCGGTTCGCGCTCGATGGCGATCGGCGGTTCCGCGATCTGCCTGACGACCGATCAAGTGATCGACGCAGGCCGGCGCTTGGCGGCCGAATTGCTGGAAGCAGCCGATACGGACATCGAGTTCGAACAGGGCACATTCCGCATCGCCGGTACCGACCGCAGCCTGTCATTAATGGACGTGGCTCTCGCCTCTTTCGATGACAGCAAGAGGCCGGACGACGTGCAGCCCGGACTCGCCAGCAGCGAACGCTTCGAGCCCGCGGATGGCACCTTTCCCAACGGTTGCCACGTCTGCGAAGTGGAAGTTGATCCGGAAACCGGCACGATAGAAATCCTGCGCTACACGATCGAGGACGACGTCGGCAACGTGATCAACCCGCTCATCCTGGAAGGACAGATCATAGGTGGTGTCGCCCAGGGCCTGGGCCAGGCGCTCGGTGAGCATGCCGTTTACGACGGCGACGGGGGCCAGCTGGTGACCGCGTCCTTCATGGACTATCCCATGCCGAGGGCGGACTCGATCCCCGCTATCGACTTCCGCTATCGCGAGGTACCGTCGCCGAGAAATCCGCTTGGAGTGAAAGGAGCCGGTGAAGCGGGCACTGTCGGCGC
>DATGQI010000134.1:0-4324 GCA_035304285.1 Woeseiaceae bacterium | reverse complement strand
CATCCTTTACCAGGAACAGGTGATGCAGATCGCCCAGGTGCTCGCCGGGTACACGCTCGGCGGGGCCGACCTGCTGCGGCGCGCGATGGGCAAGAAAAAACCCGAGGAGATGGCCAAGCAACGGGAGGTGTTCGTTACCGGCGCGTGTGAGCGCGGCGTTACGGAAAAAACGGCGACGCATATCTTCGACCTGATGGAAAAGTTCGCAGGTTACGGTTTCAACAAATCGCACTCGGTGGCATATGCGCTGCTTTCCTACCAGACGGCTTACCTGAAGGCGCACTATCCGGCCGCATTCACCGCCGCCGTCATGAGCGCGGACCTCGACAACACGGACCGGCTGGTCATGCTGAAGGACGACTGCCGCCGACTGAACCTGCAACTGAGACCACCAAGTGTGAATCGATCACGCTATCACTTCAGCGTGGCGGATTCGAAAACGATCCTGTACGGGCTCGGAGCTATCAAGGGTGTTGGCCGCGGTGCTTGCGAGGCAGTGATCGCAGAACGCGGGAAGAACGGCGAATTTTCGAGTCTCGGCGAATTCTGCAGGCGCGTTGACCTGGAGAAGGTAAACCGGCGCGCGCTGGAGGCGATGATCAAGGCCGGCGCAATGGACGATTTCGGCGACAGCCGTCGCGGACTGATGCACCGGTTGCCGGAAGCGCTGAAGACGGCCGAGCAGCAGGCGCGGGCCGCCGCAGCGGGCCAGAACGACATGTTTGGCCTTTCGGAACCTGCAGCTGCGCCCGAGGTACCCGCGCCCCGCGTCCCTGCACTTGCCGAGTGGAGCAGGCGAGAGCTGCTGTCGAACGAGAAGGAGGCACTCGGGCTCTACCTCACCGGGCATCCGTTCGACTCTGTTCGCCTCGATGCGCATTATTTCGTCGACGCAAAGCTTGCGGACCTGGGCTCCGAACCTCCGCCGCAAGGTCACCAGGGTAACGGTGAGCGCAGCTACGGGCAGGGCAGGCGTGAGGTCACCGTCGCCGGTCTCGTGATGGATATCCGCAAACGCGGAAATCGTGTCACCGTCACGCTCGACGACGATAGCGGCCGGTTGGAAGTAAGCCTGTTCAGCGAAGCCTTCCAGGAATTTCGCCACCTGCTGTCGAAGGATGAGATCGTCGTCGTCAACGGCACTCTTCGTTACGATGAGTTCATGGCCGCATGGCAACTGAACGCCCGCAAGGTATTACCCATAGACCGCGTGATCGAGACGCGGGCGCAAGGCATGGTCCTGAAGCTGTCGCCCAACGGACAAGGACAACGCCTGCTCGCTCGCCTGCACGACGTGCTGCTGCCGTATCGCCAGGGGTCCTGCGGGGTTGCGGTCCAGTACACCGGTACCGAAGCTGCCGCCAGGCTCAACCTCGGTCCGGAATGGACGGTGCGGCCGAGCCGTGAACTGCGGGACAAGCTGACGGAGTTGCTGGGACAGGACAGCGTCCGGCTGCTGTACGCTCCGCAGCGGGAAATGATCTAATGGCAACTGATTGACATAAGGATTTCGATGGATCTGAAGTTTCTGGATTTCGAGCAGCCGATCGCTGAGCTCGAGGCAAAGATCGATGAGCTGCGCTTCGTTGCGGACGATTCCGAAATCAACATCAATGACGAGATCCGCAAGCTCAAGGGCAAGCGCGACTCGCTCATCAAGACCATTTTTTCCAAGCTGAGCGCCTGGCAGGTTGCGCAGGTGGCGCGACACCCGATGCGGCCGTACACCGCGGACTACCTCGAAATACTCGCGCCCGACTTCCAGGAATTGCACGGCGATCGGATGTTTGCCGACGATCCCGCGATTATCGCCGGCATTGGCCGTCTCGATGGCCGTGCAATCATGTTCATCGGACACCAGAAGGGCCGTGATACAAAGGAGCGCGTGCGACGCAACTATGGCATGCCGAAACCGGAAGGCTATCGCAAGGCCCAAAGGTTGATGAGGCTCGCGGAAAAGTACGGGATGCCGATCGTCACGTTCATCGACACGCCCGGCGCTTATCCCGGCGTCGGCGCCGAGGAGCGCGGGCAAAGCGAAGCCATCGCCTACAGCCTCTACCTGATGGCCGGGCTGCGCACACCGATCATCAGCGTCGTTATCGGCGAGGGCGGCTCCGGAGGCGCTCTCGCGATCGGGGTCGGCGACCGCCTCCTGATGCTCCAGTACAGCGTCTACTCCGTCATATCGCCGGAAGGCTGCGCCTCGATCCTGTGGAAGAGCGCCGACAAAGCCGAGGAGGCCGCGGAAGCTATGCGAATCACCGCTCAGAGCCTTAGCGAATTCGGCCTCGTCGACGAAGTTCTGCCCGAGCCGTTGGGCGCCGCGCATCGGGATGTAAAGGGCAGCGCCGAGGTCATCCGCAACGCACTCCTGAAGCACCTGCAGGATCTCGATGGCCAGTCCCTCGACGCGCTACTCGAGCAGCGCCAGGCCCGCCTGGCAGGGTTCGGCCAGTTCAAGGAATGACCTTCGACGCCGACCAGCTGCGGCGACGACTCCTCGCGCTAACGGGTGATCTGCCCGTGTCGAGATACCTCGTCGGTTTCAGCGGCGGGCTGGACTCGACGGTCCTGGTGCACGCGTTGAAGCGGGCGGTCGAGGGCGCCATACCGATCGTGGCCGTGCACATCAACCATGGACTGCACCCGGACGCCGACGCATGGCAGGATCACTGCAGGCGTATGGCGTCGACGTTGGAAGTGGATTTTCTTGCTCGCCATGTTGACGTAGAAGATCACGGCGGCGCCGGTCTCGAGGCTGCTGCACGGGAAAAGCGTTACGCGGCGATGAAAGAACTCATGCAGGACGGGGACGTCCTCCTGAGCGCGCATCACGAGGAAGACCAGGCGGAGACGCTGTTGCTGAACCTGATGCGCGGCAGCGGCCTGGCCGGGCTTGCGGCTATCGGCGCGCGGCAGCCATTCGGCCCGGGCATGTTGCTTCGCCCGATACTCACGGTGCCGCGCGCAGACATCGAAGGCTATGCGCGCAACTTCGGGCTTCAGTGGGTTGAAGATCCCGCCAACGCGGATCCAAGGTTCGACCGGAACTTCCTGCGCCGAGAAATCCTGCCGCGCTTGCGACAGCGCTGGCCGGCTGTTTCACGACGGCTCGCCAACAGCGCCGGACTGGCCGGGGAAGCGGCCCGGTTGCAGGACGACCTGGCGCGGCTCGATCTTGCCTCGCTCCTCGATTCAGACGCAGACGATCGCCCGGAAGATCACGCGGGCAACAGCGTTCCCGACCGGCTCGATATCGAAGAATTGCGAAAACTCCGGCCGGCACGACAGCGAAACGTGCTGCGCTTCGCGATAAGAGCCTGCGGCCTGCCACAGGCGCCGGCTACGCGGCTCAGGCAGGTACAGGACGAGTTGCTCGGCGCACGCGAGGATAGAGCGCCGCTGGTCACGTGGCGTGGCGCGGAAGTCCGCCGCTTTCGGCGGAAACTCTACCTGCTTCCGGAAACGGTCTTCGAGCCCTGCACGGATGCTGCTGCGCCGCTTCTTACCGCTGACGGGCGAGCAGTCACCGTCGGCAGAGCGCTGGGAACGCTTCGGCTGCATTCTCTCTCAACGCACGAAGGCGCAGGGATCGATCCGCTGCTCGTCGCCAACGGCCTTAAACTGAAGTTCCGCTCGGGTGGCGAGAGGATCAGGCCTTACGGGCGCAAGGAAACTCGGCCGCTCAAGAAACTGTTGCAGGAGCAGGGTGTCGTGCCGTGGATGCGCCAGTACGTGCCATTGCTGTACACAGGTGAGACGCTTGCCGCCGTCGCCGATCTGTGGATTGCCGCGGATTGCGCGCGCGATGGTGGTTTCCGGGTGTGCTGGGAAGGTAAACCACGAATTTTTTGAGCGGTCTTTCAGCAGTAATAGCGCGACGCACGGCACGCCGGGACCTTGCGAGGGCATTGGCGATTGTCTGCATGATAGCGATCTGATAACTTGTAACACCGTCTTTCATTCATGCGACGGGATTCAAAAGTTTTCGTACGCGGCCCCGGATAATCGTCGAAGGTGACGGTTCGGCAAGCGTCGAAAGTATGCAAGGGTTGGAAGGAAGGCACGCTGCCCCGAAGGGCTTTTTTTCGTGACCTTTGTCTGACCCTTTATTGTTTCCCGCCGCCGTGCACACAGGGCACTGCATGACATCGTACGTATTCATCACCGGCGGCGTAGTGTCCTCACTGGGCAAGGGCATCACCTCGGCCTGTCTCGGCGCGATCCTCGAGTCTCGCGGGCTCTCCATCAGCATGATCAAGCTGGACCCGTACATCAACGTGGACCCGGGCACCATGAGCCCGTTCCAGCACGGCGAAGT
>DATGQI010000133.1:0-3256 GCA_035304285.1 Woeseiaceae bacterium | reverse complement strand
TCTCACGGGCGACAACACCCATGGGCACCCGAGGCGGCGCCTTGCAGTTACCCCCGCTCACGCCGTAACATTCCGCTCCTTTTGAACCCCGGATTTGCTCATGCGCAGCCACTATTGCGGACAGGTTGACGAGACACTCGTCGGCGAACAGGTCACTGTCGCCGGTTGGGTGCACCGCCGTCGTGACCATGGGGGTGTCATTTTCGTCGACCTGCGCGACCGTGAAGGCTTGCTGCAGGTCGTGTTCGATCCGGATCGCCCCGAGATCTTCGCCGAAGCCGAGCGCCTGAGAAGCGAATACGTGCTCAAGGTCACAGGACGGGTGCGAAACCGTCCCGAAGGCACGATCAACCCGAACATGGCGACGGGCCAGGTGGAGTTGCTGGCCGAAGAACTGACGACGCTGAACGAGTCCCCGACGCCCCCGTTTCACCACGACGAGCATACGAACGAGGAGCTGAGGCTCAAGTACCGCTACCTCGACCTGCGCCGCGAGCCGATGCTCAACAACCTCCGCCTGCGCCATCGTGTAACGCAGGCGCTGAGGAATTTCCTCGACGCCAACGGGTTCATCGACGTGGAGACGCCGGTCCTGACGCGTGCGACCCCCGAAGGCGCACGCGACTACATCGTGCCGAGCCGCACGCATCCGGGTAAGTTCTTCGCATTGCCGCAGTCGCCGCAGCTGTTCAAGCAGCTTCTCATGATGTCGGGGCTCGATCGCTACTACCAGGTCGCCCGCTGTTTTCGCGACGAGGATCTTCGCGCGGATCGTCAGCCGGAGTTCACGCAGCTCGATGTCGAGATGAGCTTCGTCGATGAAGAAGCCGTCATGGGCATCATGGAAGAACTGATCCGGAACGTGTTCACGACGGCGATGAATGTCGAGCTGCCGTCGCCGTTTCCGCGCATGACATACAAGGAAGCGATGCAGCGCTTCGGTTCCGACAAGCCGGACCTGAGGATTCCGCTCGAACTGGTCGAAGTCTCCGACCTGCTGGACGAGGTTGAATTCAAGGTATTCGCCGGACCGGCAAAAGATCCCGAAGGTCGGGTGGCTGCGTTACGTCTTCCGGCCGGCGGTGAACTGAGCCGCAAGGAAATTGACGACTACACCGCGTTCGTTGCGCGCTACGGCGCGAAGGGACTCGCATACATCAAGGTGAACGACGCGAGCACCGGCCGCGACGGTTTGCAATCACCGATCCTGAAGTTCCTGCCCGATTCCGCCGTCGCCGGAATCATGGAGCGCACGCAAGCCGCCACCGGGGACCTGGTGTTCTTCGGTGCGGACAAGGCGCGGGTCGTCAACGACGCGCTGGGCGCATTGCGCGTCAGGCTGGGCGAAGATCGCGGCATGGTGGAGGAAGGCTGGCGTCCGTTGTGGGTCGTTGACTTTCCGATGTTCGAGCGCGATCGCCAGACGCAGCGCTGGACGTCGCTGCACCACCCGTTTACCGCGCCGTCCGTTGACGATCCGTCGGCGCTGCGGGAATCGCCCGCGGAAGTGCTGTCACGAGCTTATGACATGGTGCTGAACGGTTCGGAACTCGGCGGAGGCTCGATTCGTATTCACAGCAAGGTAATGCAGTCCGCGGTATTCGACCTGCTCGAGATCACCCGGGACGAGGCGGAAGAGAAGTTCGGTTTCCTGTTGCGGGCGCTGGAGTTCGGGTGCCCGCCGCACGGCGGAATAGCCTTCGGTTTGGATCGGTTGGTGATGCTGATGGCCGGCGCCGAAAGCATTCGCGACGTCATCGCCTTCCCCAAGACTCAAACCGCGAGTTGTCCGTTGACGAATGCTCCTGGAGAAATAAGCATCGCGCAGCTTCGCGAACTTGGTATCCGCGTTCGGAAGCCCGCGGCGGAGTAACCTGTGGCTACAGTTCCGGAGCCTCGTCCTTCACTCGGGTACCGGCGGCCGGTGTCCGTCCTGGTGCTCGTCTATACGGCGGAAGGTGATGTTCTGCTGCTGCGGCGATCCCACCCACCCGACATCTGGCAGTCGGTGACGGGTAGCCTGCAGCTTGATGAAACCCACGCGGAGGCTGCGGAGCGTGAACTCGCCGAGGAGACCGGGTTCTCGACCGAAGCGGGCGGCAAGCTGACCTTCAGCGGCAACAGCCGGGTTTTTACGATTGACGAGCGATGGCGCAATCGCTTTGCGCCCGGTGTCACGGAGAACGTCGAATTTGAGTGGCACTACCGGCTGCCGGAGAAGTCCGAGATCGTGATGGATAGTTCCGAGCATGCCGAGTACCGGTGGTTTTCCCTCGATCGCGCAATCGATACGGTATGGTCATGGACCAACCGGGAAGCGCTGGTAGAACTGAGGGACCGCCTTTGACCAGGGACGTTGTTTTCGTCCACGGCATCTGGATGCCGGGCGCCGTCATGGCTCGCCTGAAGCAATACCTGGAACACGACCATGGTTTTCGCGGCCACTTGTTCAGCTACGCGTCCATTCGCGGGACACTCGATGAGAACGCGGAGCTGCTTGCGGATTTCATCCGCGATCTGGACATTGACGAGGCACATCTCGTCGGGCACAGCCTGGGCGGGGTGGTAAGCCTGCGCATGCTAGCGATGAACGGCGATGCCCCGAGCGGCCGGGTCGTGTGCCTTGGTTCGCCACTTTGCGGTTGCCGCGCGGCGACGAGCATCAGCCAGCGCAGCTGGGGCAGCTCGGTACTGGGCAAGGCGCTCGTTGCAGGGGTGCTGGACGAAGCGGCCAGCGAGTGGGCGGCGTCCCTGACTTCGAAGCGGGAGATCGGGATCATTGCCGGCACGCGACCGTTGGGCCTTGGCAGGCTAGTGACCACCTTCGACGAGGATAGCGACGGTACCGTTACAGTGTCGGAGACCCGGCTACCTGGTGCCAAGGCTCACCTGTGCATGCCAGTGAGCCACATGGGGATGACCCTGTCGCACGAAGTCGCCGACCAGGTCGCGGCGTTTCTGCAGCGCGGGGATTTCCTTCACGTGACCGAGACGCTCTCTTCAGGCCGTCGCTGAGGGCCGCGCCCGCACCGGCGTCACGAATCCGACGTTTCAACCGGCTTCGTGGCTACCAGCGACGCACCCTTCCTGTATCGACGTGGACGAAATTCGACACCTGATAATAGCCGACGCCGCCGCCCTGCCTGGCTATCGCAGCATCCCGCAGTTTCGCAGTCGGGACTCCCTGGAGGCGAATATCGATCGCTTTACCGACGGTGTGCTGGCTGTTCTTTGCCACGCCGCTGCTGCGATCGCG
>DATGQI010000132.1:0-6877 GCA_035304285.1 Woeseiaceae bacterium | reverse complement strand
CGATGTTCGCAGGCCTCGCCGTAACGGCGGTACTCCTCGCGCAACCGCGGTATCTGGTCCTTCGCGACGGAGGTCATGCAGTCGAGCGGGTAACCGTAGTCGAACAAGGTGCAGTCGTCGTCGACGGTACAGGAACGTGCGTCCTCGATGACCAGCTTCAGCTGGTCTTCCGACTCCTGGCAGCTCATCGCTTCGGCGTCGTCAGCTCGATCGCCGCTGTCCGGGGAATGGCCAGCATTTTCGAGGCCTGGCTCGCCGGCAGGTTGGACATCGGGCGGGACCGGATCCGGCGCCCGCAGGCTGTTCTCAAGCACGGTCGCAATGAGCCACAGGACGACGGCCAGGGCGAGCGACAGTAACAGCCACGATGGCACGGATCGCGGCACGCGCTATATCCGCCCGCGGAGAATGCGAAAAGTTGTTGAAACGAGAATCATCCTGCTACGCCTCCTCCGCATTCTGCCATCACGAAGCAATCACAAAAACCGGCTCATTCGTCGCCTTTCGCCGGTCGCTTGCAGCTCTTGGCCACGCGACACTTGTTCGCAGTCTGACAGAGCGCTGGCCGACCTATGCAAAAGATTATCGTGGTTGGGATGATTTTACTGCTGCCAACAGTAGCGACGGACGCAGGTTCGGCGCCCGGGGACTGTTACCCGAAATCGGCCTGCAAGGCAGACTGCGAAAAGACGGAGCGCGAAATTGCAAGGATCCAGGTGAAAATGAGGCAGGGTTACCGCGCATCGGAGGGAGCGAAGATGGAAGCGAAACTGCGTGAGTTGCGCAAGCGGCGGTCGAAGTACTGCCGCTAGCCCGGACTATTATGAATAGTCCGGGTCAGGGAGCAGTAAACCGGCGTTCGAGATCCTGCCAGCACTCGCGGTAGTCCTTCTGCAGCTCCGTGCACGAGAGTGCGAAGCGTGTCGGTTGCAGCAGGTATCGCGACTCGAACATGAATGCCATTGTTCGCCCGAGTTTCTGTGGCTCGAGCTTTGCGGTGCTGGCCCGATCGAAGGTGGCGCGGTCGGGCCCGTGCGCCGACATACAGTTGTGGAGGCTGGCGCCGCCGGGAACGAACCCGCCACCGCTCTTCGCATCATATTCGCCATGTACCAGGCCCATGTATTCCGACATCACGTTCCGGTGATACCAGGGCGGCCGAAACGTGTCCTCCATGACCAGCCAGCGCGGCGGAAAAATTACGAAATCGGCGTTTGCCGTTCCGGCCGTATCCGACTGCGATGTCAGTACGGTAAAAATCGACGGGTCCGGATGATCGTAACTGATGGAGCCGATAACGTTGAAACGCGCAAGGTCATATTTGCAGGGAGCCAGGTTGCCGTGCCAGGCAACCACATCGAGAGGCGAGTGACCGATACGGCAATGAAACAGCCTGCCGCCAAGTTTCGTCAGCAACTCGAAATCTCCTTCCCTGTCCTCATAAGCGGCGACAGGCGTTGCGAAATCGCGACGGTTTGCAAGGCCGTCACCGCCGATCGGCCCGCGTTCCGGCAGCTCGAACTTGCGTCCGTAATTTTCGCAGACGTAGCCGCGAGCGATGTCTTGCTGTAACGCGACACGGAACTTCATGCCGCGCGGCAGAATTGCGATCTCTCCCGGCTCAACAGCAAGCACACCGCACTCGGTATGGATCTCGAGGCCTCCCTGCTCCGGTACCAGCAGCATTTCACCATCGGAGTTGTAGAAAAAGCGGTCCTGCATCGATTTGTTGGCACGATAGACGTGTATGCCGATGCCGGCCTGCAGGCGCACATCGCCGTTGGTCGCCATCGTGACCATGCCGTCGATGAAATCGGTCGCGTCTTCAGGGATATCGAGGGGATCCCAGCGGAGCTGGTTCGGCGAGATCGCTCCTTCGTCATCAGGTCCGGTGCGGATGAGCCCACCCTCGACCAGCCCAAAATCACCATGGATTACTGATGGGCGGATGCGATAGAACCAGCTCCGGTAATTGTCTTTCGCCGGCGCGGTGAACGCGGTGCCGCTCAACTTTTCCGCATAAAGCCCGTGCGCCACTTTTTGCGGCGAATTTCTCCCGACAGGCAGTGTCCCGGGAATTGCCTCCGTTGCGAACTCGTTCGCGAAGCCACTCATATACTCGAGTGGTCGCTCTTTCGACAGCTGGTCAGTCGGCATCAGGCGATTCTCGGGCGTTCAGGCTCTGACAACTTTCTGCTCGATCGCTCCAAAAATGCTGCGTCCTTCCTTGTCCAGCATTTCGATACGCACGATATCTCCGAACTTCAGGAACGACGTCGCAGGTTGGCCGTTTTCGATCGTTTCCAGCATACGCTTCTCGGCGATGCAGCTGGAACCTTTTGAGCGGTCGTAATTCGATATGGTTCCGGAGCCAATGATCGTTCCGGCGGCAAGCCGCCGCGTCTTCGCCACATGTTCGATCAGCTGGTGGTAGTTGAATGTCATATCGACACCGCAGTCGGGCTCGCCGAACAGCTTTCCGTTCAAGCTGGTCCTCAAGGCGAGATGAAACTTGCCTTCGGCAAATGATTGACCGAGTTCAACGGGGGTGACTGCAACGGGGGAGAAAGCGGTCGAGGGCTTGGATTGGTAAAAACCGAAGCCTTTAGCCAGTTCGGCGGGTATGAGGTTTCGCAGCGAGACGTCGTTCACGATCATCAGCAGCTTGATGTGCTCGCCGGCAGCGTCCGCCCGCGTTCCCATCGGTACGTCGTCTGTTATCACAGCGGTTTCGGCTTCCATGTCGATGCCGAACTCTTCGCTGGCTACGCGGATGTCGTCACGGGGCCCCAGGAGGTCGTCGGAGCCGCCC
Organism: Woeseiaceae bacterium; assembly: GCA_035304285.1. Taxonomy (GTDB): domain Bacteria; phylum Pseudomonadota; class Gammaproteobacteria; order Steroidobacterales; family Woeseiaceae; genus IDS-8. The sequence goes on along the minus strand of DATGQI010000132.1, from coordinate 4,065 downwards.
TGGTAGACGAGAGGGTCGTGCCAGAAACTTTCCGGCATCTCGGCTCCCCTGGCTTTACGCACAAGCTCGACGTGGTTTACATAGGCGCTTCCGTCAACCCAGTGGTACGCCCTCGGCAGTGGGGACGCCACGGACGCAGGGTCGAACGGGAATTCACGCGCGATCGAACCCTGCTCCAGGTGCTCGGCGACTTCCTCCAGGAGCGGCGCCGTCTGGTCCCAATCGTCCAGCACCGATTGCAGTGTCGGCGCAATGTCGCGCACGGCCACTGCGCGAGTCAGGTCGCGGCTGACGACGACGAGCGTGCCGTCCCGGCCGCCGGTCTTCAGGCTTGCCAGCTTCAAATACCTATCCCTTATGCACGTTCTTTTTATTATCTGTGAGGGGATATTAGACGTTCATTCGCCGGGACTCCAACCCTCCGGTCGTCGGGGAGGGGCAACTGATCCGCAGGGGCGTATTACAACCGTACCGGCATCGCTCGTCCGGTGGAAACCCGTTATGTGCCGATTTCGAACTTCAGCTCCGGGGTAGGTTTGCTCTCAATGTCACGCGAGTTGATGCTGGTCATGACGAGGAAATAAGTGCCCGGCGCCAGGTTATCTATGACGTAGCTGGTCAGGCCGGGCGAGTCCAGGAGCACCTCTTCGCTGTATTTGCCGGATGACGTGCCGTAGTAAATGCGATAGCCGGCGAGGTCGGTGAGCGGCGTCCCGTCTTCGTTCTCCGTCGGCGGCTGCCATGCGAGCGTGAAGGCTTTGACGACTATGGCGAAGCTCGGCAATGACACGACGCTGTTGCTGTCGGTAACCGAAATGACGATGTTGCCGGCGATCCCGACGTCCTCGGCCTTGGGTAAGCCCTGCAAGGTTCCGGTCAAGGGGTCGAAGTCCGCCCAGCCCGGCTTGTTCACTACGGAAAATTCAAGAGCGTCACCGTCGTTGTCTGACGCATCGGACTGGAAGGAGTACCAATCGCCGACCAGGCTCAACGGCGCGGGCTCTCCCCATATCGACGGCACCGAGTTCTGCGTGCCGCTGCCACCACTGGCGTCGTCCAGCGCCAGATCGTCATCGGTGTCGTCGTGCCGGATTAGACCTTGCGGCGGCGCATCCCTGCACCGTTACAGCCGACATCCAAAGCGAACGGAGTGGCCTGAAGGAGCTCGACACGCGGGCGAGTTCGTGCATCGTACTCGCCTCCATGACAGGCTCCTGCAGTGTCCCGTGCCGAAACTCCCCGGCGAGTAGTCAGGCGGCGAATTGTTCCTCTTCGGTGCTGCCGTCCATCGCGGTGGTGGACGACTGCCCTGACATGATCGTGTTCTGCACGGCATCGAAGTAGCCCGCGCCCACGAACGACTGGTGCTTGGTGGCGCGAAAGCCATGCTGTTCGTCCGCGAACTCTTCCTGCTGCAGCTTCGAGTACGCGAACATGCCATCAGCCTTGTAAGCCAGGCTCAACTTGAACATGCTCGAGTTCAGCGCGTGCCAGCCCGCAAGCGTAATGAACTGGAACTTGTACCCCATCGCTCCCAGTTCTTCGCGGAAGCACGCCATCGTGCGATCGTCGAGGTTCGCTTTCCAGTTGAACGAAGGAGAGCAGTTGTACGCCAGCAGCTGGTCCGGGAATTCTGCGTGAATGGCATCCGCAAACTTTCGCGCCTGTTCGAGATCCGGCTTCGATGTCTCACACCAGATCATGTCCGCGTAGGGAGCATACGCAAGCCCCCTGGCGATAGCCTGGTCGAGGCCGGCACGCGCGCGGAAGAACCCTTCCGCCGTGCGCTCTCCGACGATGAACTCGTGGTCGCGCTCGTCGGCATCTGAGGTGATGAGGTTGGCGGCATCGGCGTCCGTCCGCGCGATGAGGACCGTCGGTACTCCCAGGACGTCGGCAGCCAGCCGCGCCGCCGAGAGTTTCGCCACAGCCTCCTGTGTCGGAACCAGCACCTTCCCGCCCATGTGGCCACATTTTTTTGCCGACGAGAGCTGGTCTTCAAAATGCACGCCTGCTGCACCCGACCGGATCATGTGTTTCATCAGTTCAAAGGCGTTCAGATTCCCGCCGAAGCCTGCTTCCGCATCCGCTACGATAGGCGCAAACCAGTCGATACTGTCATCGCCATTGAGCGAATAGATCTCGTCGGTGCGAGCAAAGGCGTTGTTGATCCGCTCCACCATCTTCGGCACGGAGTCGACGGGGTAGAGACTCTGGTCCGGATACATCTGCCCGGAGCTATTTCCATCACCTGCAACCTGCCAACCGGAACAGTAAATTGCCTTCAAACCGGCCTGCACTTCCTGGATTGCCTGGTTACCGGTGATCGCGCCGAGTGCGCAGAGCGGCTCTTCCTGGTGCACGAGACGCCAGAGCTTCTCCGCACCGAGACGAGCAAGCGTGTGTTCAACGAGGACCGAACCTCGCAACTTCACCACGTCAGCGGCGCGATAATCCCTTCTTACTCCCTCCCATCGCGGATTCTCGGCCCATTCTTTTTCCAACTCGGCTACTTGCTTGTCACGTGACATGGTCGGTCTCCTGCGTCAATGCGGAAAAGCCCCAATGCACTCCTGGACCGGACCGTTCATGAATAGTCCGGGCTGGCATTGAAATCACGAGCATCATAGCCAGCTGTAGCATATAATTTCACAATAGAAATTTGACACTGTTAATTTCACAGGGTGACATAATGGCAAGCGGTCAGGGGTTCCTCAGGAAGGCTCATTTCCTTGGTAGCAAAATCAAAAGCTTGCGTAAAAGAAATCACCTGACACTTGAAGATCTGTCGGTGCGCTGCATGCACATAGATCGGGAAGCTGCACCGTCCGTTTCCTACCTCTCGATGATCGAGAACGGCAAACGCGTGCCCTCGGAGCGCCTGCTGCAGGTGATTGCGGGAATCTTCCAGAAAGACTTCACCTGGTTCTTCGACGAAACACTACAGGAGGAAACGGTCGAGACGACTCCACGGACCGGCGGGATAGAGGGCATCCCACTCGAACCGAGTTTCCTGTTTTCAAACGACCTCCTGCAGACCGCGATACCAGAACTGCTGTCGCAGACCGGCACGACCGGTCGGCAGTTTGCGCACCTGTTGATTCGTGCTCACCAGGAGTCACACCAAAACCGCTTCCCGGATCTCGAACGAGCGGCGGAGGCGATCGGGAAAAAGCGTTTCCCCCTGACGGTCGACGATCTCTTCGGCATGGCGCGCCGACTCGGCCTTCGCATCCGCTGGTTCGATCACCCGCCGTTTCGCGAGAAGAGCGAGGCGCAGCGACCGCTCGACACACTCGTCCGTTCGTTCTACGAAGCACCGAACGTCATATACTTGAATCGCCAGCTCGAACCGCTTCCGGGCCGCCTGAAGTACGACATAGCGAATCACATAGCTCACCGCGTCCTGCACGACGGTGACGGCGCCCGCACGCCGCAGGTTGCTGGCGGCGACATCTCGCCCAGGCATCACGATGTCGATTCCCCGACGATGGAGGCGAAGGACATCCTCTATGCCTGGCGCGATTTCGAATGCAGCTATTTTGCCTCGGCGCTGCTCGGACCCAAGACTCCCTTCCGCCAGTTCCTGACCCGCTACGCCTATTCAATAGACGTCGGCAACAAGATCGACCTCTCGACGACATTGATCATGCGTCGCATGTCCAGTGTCTCCCCCTACCCTCACTGGCACTACTTCGACGCCTACCCACCCGGCAACCTGCGCGCCGTCTACCGCGGGAACGGCATTCCCCTCCCCTGGGGCAACATGCGCATGGTGCTCGACCCCTGCCAGCACTGGGCCGTTTTCAAAATGCTCAACACGCGCTCCACCAAACCCTCCGCCCAGATCTCCGTCCTGCGCAGCGGCAGCGATGCCCGCCTCTACTGCTGCCAGTCCATCCGCAGCAAAGACGCTGCCGGCAACGCCCACGTCCTTTGCGGGGGCATCGACCTTGCGCCCGCGCTGCGTTCCCAGGGATTCGACGCCGATGAGATCATCGCCGGCATCGAGAAAAGCTGTAACCGCAGCGGCGGCACCGGCCAGATTCCGCCAGATGCACGCCG
>DATGQI010000131.1:0-5785 GCA_035304285.1 Woeseiaceae bacterium | reverse complement strand
GCCTGGGCGAGACAGGAACCGCCGAGGCGATTGGCGCCATTCCCCAGATCGACCAGCAGCAGCAGTGTCGGCTCACTGGTGCGGCGAAGCTGCGGCGTCAGGTGGCTGCGAACGTCGCTGACGGGCGCAAAGGCCGACACGATCAGCGATACCGGCGCAACAGCAACATGTTCGCCGCTCTCATCCGTCCAGCGCGCGCGCATGGACAGCGAGTCTTTGCCCACCGGGATTGCGATGCCCAGTTCGCGGCAGAGGTCGTGGCTGACGGCCTTGACCGTATCGAAGAGATCGGCATCTTCACCCGCATGCCCCGCGGCAGCCATCCAGTTGGCGGATAGTCGAACCTGCTGCAGGTGTTCAATAGCTGCCGCCGCAATGTTCGTGATTGCCTCGCCAACGGCCATACGTCCCGATGCCGGGGCGTTCAGCGTCGCCAGCGGCGTGCGCTCCCCCATCGCCATCGCCTCGCCCGCCGTGTTCTCGAAACTGCTGGCGGTAATCGCGACGTCGCTGACCGGCACCTGCCAGGGACCAACCATCTGGTCGCGCACGCTCAGGCCGCCGACGGTGCGATCGCCGATGTGAATGAGAAACGATTTGTCGGAAACGGCAGGGAAGCGCAGCACTCGAGTAATGGCGTCTTCTAACGTAATGCCGCGAAGGTTCAGTTCAACCTGCTGCTTTGGAAGCCGCGCGGCGTCGCGAGTCATCTTCGGCGGCTTGCCGAGCAGCATCTGCATCGGCATGTCGACAACGCTGTTGCCGAACTCGCTGTCGGTCACGATGAGGCGCTGATCGTCCGTAAGCGTGCCGATAACGGCGAAAGGGCAGCGCTCCCGCTCGCACAACGCGCTGAACTCCGCAAGGCGATGGTCGGCGACGAGCAGGACGTATCTTTCCTGCGCTTCGTTGCACCAGATACCGAGCGGAGACATCCCGGGCTCGGCGTTGGGTATCGACCGGATATCGATCCGTGCGCCAAGCTTGCTGTGGTCTACGGCCTCGGGCACGGCGTTCGACAGGCCTCCGGCGCCGACATCGTGAATCAGCAGTATCGGATTGTCTTCACCGAGTGCCGTACATCGATCGATGAGTTCCTGTGCCCGCCGCTGCATCTCGGGATTGCCCCGCTGCACCGATGCGAAATCCAGCTCCTCCGTGCTGCTGCCGCTTGCGAGGCTCGATGCCGCCCCGCCGCCCAACCCGATCAGCATCGCCGGACCGCCGATCACCACGATCCGCGCCCCTGCCGGAACGTCGATTTTCCGCGCGTGGGCGGCTCGAACGTTGCCGAGGCCTCCGGCTATCATGATCGGCTTGACGTAACCGCGGAATTCTCCGGCCGGCAGCCCCGGCAAATCGGCCTCGAACGTACGGAAGTAACCCGCGAGGTTCGGCCGGCCGAATTCGTTGTTGAACGAGGCCGCGCCGATCGGGCCCTCCAGCATGATCTGCAACGGCGTAGCCATCCGCGCCGGATGTGCACGCGCCTTCTCCCAGGGCTGACCGAAGCCCGGCACGCGCAGGTGCGATACCGTGAAGCCGGTAAGCCCGGCTTTCGGCCTCGCGCCCAGCCCGGTGGCACCTTCATCGCGGATCTCGCCTCCCGAACCGGTTGCCGCTCCGGGAAACGGGGAGATGGCGGTCGGATGATTATGCGTCTCGACTTTCAGGAGGATGTGGATCGGCTCTTCAGAAAAGGCATACCGGCGCTCCGGCAGCTGCGGCATCAGCCTCAGGCCGCTCGAGCCTTCGATCACCGCGGCGTTGTCCGAGTAGGCCGAGATGACGCCGCGACGACTCGCCTCGGTCGTGCTGCGAATCATGTCGAACAGCTGCGCTTTCTGCGGCACGCCGTCGATGATCCAGTCGGCGCGAAAAATCTTGTGCCGGCAATGCTCTGAGTTCGCCTGCGCGAACATCATGAGTTCCGCATCCGTCGGATCGCGTTCCAGGCGGGCGTAGTTCTCGTGCAGGTAGTCGATTTCATCACTCGACAGCGCGAGTGCGAGGGCGCGATTCGCCTCGACCAGGGCCGCCCTGCCCCGGTGCATCAGGGGTATCGAGTCGAACGACCGCGGACGCTCCGTTACGAACAGTTGTTGCGCCTCTGCCGCGTGAAACACGAGCATTTCGGTCATCCGGTCGATCAGCGTGCTTCCTGCCGCCTCAAGTTCCTCCCCCGAAAGGGGCTCGGCGCTGTCGACAGCGCACGCAATGCCGCGCTCGATGCGCTCGATCCTGCTGAAGCCGCAGGCGTGCGCAATGTCCGTCGCCTTGCTCGACCAGGGCGAAATCGTGCCCGTGCGCGGCACCACGAAGAAGAGGGGCTCGTGCGGCCACCCTGCGGGAGAACTCGCACCGGGCAGCAAGTCGGCAAGCCGCGATAGTTCCGCGGCGGACAGCTCGCCGGAACAATGAATGAAATAGTGGAAGCGCGCGCGCAGCGCCGTGATGCCGGGGGCGGCGCGGCGCAGGGCCTCCAGTTTTCTTGCGAGCCTGAAACCCGACCACGCGTCGAGGCCCGGCAGCAGGATCAGGGCAGGGGACGGTTCTCCCTTGTCAGAGTCGGCAAAAGGCTCGGTCGCAGGTTTGGACAAGCGCTTTTAAACCTCAGCTCTTGTTGCTGCCGCCGCTGCCGCCCGGGGTGTAAACGGGCACCGGGAATTGCGCAACATTGCCTCCCTCCAGGCGGGAGATCTTGCTGGTGCCCTGCTTGTCGACTTCATCGATGCGTATGATCGAGTGCATCGGCAGGTATGTCCGCTTGACGCCCCCGAATTCCGTCTTGATTTTCTCTTCGGAAGGATCAACTACCACAGAACTTCGTTCGCCAAAGACGAGTTTTTCGACCTCGACGAAGCCAAAAAGGGAACCGTGGCCCACATTGCGGGCATAGATCTCATAAACCTGGCCCTGGCTCATGAACATGACTTTGTACAGGTGCTTTTCCGGCATGCGGCGAAGTCTACAGTAGTGTGAACTGATTGGCAGTCCAAAGCGTTGATCCCCTGCAATATTTGCAGGTCGAGACCGGCACTGCCGCCAGGGGTGTCCGGGCTCCTGTTTTCCGGGGATATCAATGTCGCTCAAGCTCAAAATAACCAGCGCTCACAAGGACCTGATGGGCGACGACCACGTCTGCGAGTTCAACGCCGGCGGTGGAACCATCGGCCGTGGCCTCGAGAACGACTGGATACTGCCTGACCGCGATCGCTTCATCTCGGGACGGCACGCGACCATCGATTTTCGCAGCGGCGCCTACTACCTCGCCGACACGAGCACGAACGGCGTATATATCAACGACGAGGACGAACCGATCGGCCGGCGCCATCCGCGGCGGCTGTTCGACGGCGACCGGCTGCGCATGGGCGATTTCCTGATCGCCGTCAGCGTGGACGAAGGCGAGGATCTCGATTTCCAGGCGGAAGCGCCGAGAGCCCCCGTCGATCACCAGGAACTGATGGTGCCGGAAGAACCGATCAAGACCGGCATCCAGTTGCTGGACGAGGAGGAAATAACAGGCGGCGATGTGTTCGAGTCGACGCTGTTCGGCAAACAGACGCAGAAGATGACGCGCAAGGCGGCACCGACGGCGAAAGCAAAGCAAGCCCCGATAGCCAGGCCGAAACCTGCACCGGCGCGTCGCCCGCCAGTGCGCCGGCACGCGGATGGCGGCAAGCTCACTGCGGAGCAGTTATTCGAAGAATTCCTGAACGGACTCGGCATCGAACGTGCAGACCTGCATCCTTCGGCCGATCCGGGCGAGATAATGCTGAACGCGGGCCAGGTGCTGCGCGAGTTCGTCGCCGGAACCGTCGACCTTCTCGTCAGCCGTGCAAACCTGAAGAGCATGTTCAAGCTCGACCAGACGACCGTGATGCCGCGTCTCAACAACCCTTTGAAGCTCTCGGACAACATCGAGGCGACGATGAAGCAGTTGCTGATCGGGCGGGAAGGGGAATACCTGGGTCCCCTGGACAGCGTCCGGGAAGTCTGCCGGGATCTCAAGTCCCACCACGATGCGATGGCAGAGGGGATGAGCACGGCATTTCTCGAGATCATGGACCGATTCGACCCTGCCGAACTGCAGGAGCAGTTCGATCGCAGCATCACCCGCAAGCCGTTTATAGAAGCGTTCAGCAAGATCAAGTACTGGCAGCTTTACTGCGACTTCTACCCGTCGATGACGGAGCCGGGGGCGGCGGGACTGCCTCAGATCTTCGGTGAGGAGTTCCTGCGTGCCTACGAGAAGCGGCTGGCCGATTCGAAACGCATCGGCCGGAGCGACAGCGAAGCGGCCTAGTTGTGTTGTCGGAGCACACCGTGCGGGTGAACGATGGCGAACTCGCCCGCATGGCGGGCATTCGTTGCCGCCGGAACGGGCGCTGTAGGAGCCCGTATCACGGGCGATCATCGGTAGCGAGAATCGTGACGGTGTGTCGCCCGCGGGGCGGGCTCGTACAGCGTGCTGTTCCGAAGATTCGGTGCCGCCGGAACGGGCGCTGTGGCGCCCGTATCACGGGGGACTATCAGTAGCGAGAATCGTGACGGTGTGTCGCCCGCGGGGCGGGCTCCTACAGCCGTCTATTCGACCGTGGCTTAAACGATTGGTCAGCGGTTTTTGCGGTTGTCTATCAGGTCCTGCACCACGGCCGGCTCGGCCAGGGTCGATGTATCGCCGAGGTTCGAATAATCGTTCTCCGCCACCTTGCGCAGGATACGGCGCATGATCTTGCCGGAGCGGGTCTTCGGCAGGCCCGGCGCCCACTGGATGAAATCCGGTGTGGCAATCGGCCCGATTTCCTTGCGCACCCACTGCCTCAGCTCGGCGAGCAGCTCGTCCGTCTGCTCAATACCTTCCATCAGTGTTACGTACGCATAGATGCCCTGCCCTTTCACTTCGTGCGGGCAGCCGACGACCGCGGCCTCGGCGACATACCTGTGCGCGACCAGCGCGCTTTCCACTTCGGCAGTACCCATGCGATGCCCTGACACGTTCAGCACGTCATCCACACGCCCGGTTATCCAGTAGTAACCATCCTCGTCACGGCGGGCACCGTCGCCGGTCATGTAACAGCCTTCGTAGGTAGAAAAGTAAGTGTCGATGAAGCGCTGGTGGTCGCCGTATACCGTGCGCATCTGGCCCGGCCAGCTGTCCAGCAACACGAGGTTTCCCTGGGCGGCGCCTTCGAGAAAGTTGCCGTCGTTATCGACCAGCGCCGGCTGGATGCCGAACAGCGGTTTGGTAGCGGACCCGGGTTTCAGATCCGTGGCGCCCGGCAGCGGGCTGATCAGGATGCCTCCCGTTTCCGTCTGCCACCAGGTGTCGATCACCGGGCAGCGTTCTTCGCCGACAACGCGGTAGTACCACTCCCACGCTTCGGGATTGATCGGCTCCCCAACTGTGCCGAGCAGGCGCAGGCTCTTCCGCGAGGTCTGCTTCACCGGTTCGTCGCCGAAGCGCATCAAAGCCCGTATCGCTGTCGGGGCGGTGTAACAGATGCTCACCTGGTGCTTGTCGCATATCTCCCAGAATCTCGCCGGCGTGGGATAGTTGGGCACACCCTCGAACATCAGTGTGATCGCCCCGTTCGCAAGAGGCCCATACACGATGTAACTGTGGCCGGTGACCCAGCCGACGTCCGCAGTGCACCAGTACACCTCCCCCGGACGGTAGTCGAACACCTGTTCGTGAGTCATCGCAACGTATACGAGGTAGCCGCCGGTAGTGTGCAGCACTCCCTTCGGTTTGCCGGTGGACCCGGAGGTGTAGAGGATGAAC
>DATGQI010000130.1:0-4957 GCA_035304285.1 Woeseiaceae bacterium | reverse complement strand
CGCGCAGCATTTCGTTGGTCTGCGGTGAGCGATATGCTGAAATGACTTCGAATGTCCCGTTACTGCCGAGGGATTCCCGGATCTCGTAAACGAGGTCGAGGAGTGCGGGATCGATCGTCCTGACGTCCCCAGTGCGAAAGTCCGACAGGAAACGCTCGATGTCATCCAGCGCCGAATCGACGTACTCGCCACCACGCGCGTACACGACGTCCAGCTTTTCAGCGGTGTGCGTGTGGTAAAAGGAAAGCCTCCTCTCGTCGAAGCTGACCGCGGGCTCCGGACATAACAGCAGGAGGGCGGCCACTACGCCGGGTATCATCGTAAGGACGCGGAGTCGTTCCCAATGCATCTGTGTGTCCACAAGCTGAAGGTTAGCTCGATTAGTACACCTGAAACCGGAGAGGTTCAAGTCATCGGTCGCATAATGGCGACGCTCGGCACGTTTTGTGCCGTAGCGGCCATTATCTGGCCTCCCGGCGTAACTGCACTGGAGGATGAAAACCGGGAAGCGCTTCGCATGGCCGTGGAACGTCTCCGCTACACCGAAGATGCCGCCGACCCTGCCGCAGACCACCACGCCAGGCGCCTGATGGCATTATTCTACGAGAGGCGCAATTTCTTGCCCGCATGGGAGGACGGTCGCAAGCGTCGATCGCTGCTCACCGTCGTTGAGAACGCCTACCAGGACGGGTTGGATCCGGCGGATTACCACCTTTCTGACCTGCTAGAGCAAGATGCCCGCGTCCGGGCGGCAAAGTTGCGGAGTTCCGAGGAATGGGCCGCGTTCGAACTGGATCTGACGGACGCACTGATAAGCCTAATTCATCATCAACGCTTCGGCAAAGCGGACGCACTCAGCCAGCACACCACCTGGAACTACAGGGAGGAGCTGGGCGAGTCGCTGGTCCTCGAGATCGCAGAACGCGCTTTGCACGAGGGATCCCTGCGGGCTTCGCTGGAGGAAAGCATTCCCCGCGGCTTCTACTACAGACGATTGCGCGACGCGCTCGCAAGATATCGGGACATCGCATCATCGGGAGGCTGGCCATCGATAGACGGCGGTCCATCGTTTGCCTTCGGCCTGTCGGACGAACGCGTACCTGTTCTCGCCGCCAGGCTCGCAATTACCGGCGACCTCGACGAAGCGCACAGCTATGAAGAGTTGCGCACCGTTGATGGCAGGCTTAAGGAAGCGGTGCGCCGATTCCAGGAACGCCATTCCCTGCAGCCGGACGGCGTAGCCGGACCGGCAACCCTGCGCGCGCTCAACGTGCCGGTTGAGCAACGGATTGAGCAGTTGCGGCTGACGCTCGAGCGCGCGCGCTGGGTACTTGGAGGTCTCGGCAAGGACTTCGTCGTAGTCAACATCGCGGCATTCAGGGCCTATGTAGTCGCCGATCGGCAGGTCGCATGGGAGACGCGAGTTGTAATCGGCAAGGCGCAGCAGCAGACCCCGGTGTTTCGCGACGAGCTGCAGTACATCGTCTTCAATCCTACATGGACGGTGCCTTACAGAATCGCCACGCGCGAGATGCTGCCGGAGATCAAGGCGCAACCGGACTGGTTCGAGAGACGTGATTTCGATCTCATGAATTCGGTCGGCGACCGGCTGGACCCGTCGACGATCGACTGGGCGTCAGTAACGCGGCAGAACTTCAATTACATACTCGTGCAACGGCCTGGGCCGAACAACGCGCTGGGAGAAGTCAAATTCATGTTCCCCAACGAGTACGCGGTTTACTTGCACGATACTCCGTCAAGGCAGCTGTTCGGCTCGCCGGATCGGGCCTTCAGCCACGGCTGCATCCGCGTGGAGAATCCCCTGGAACTCGCGGAAATTCTGCTTGCATCCAACGGGTGGGATCGCCGTCGCATCGAGGGCGCGATCGCGTCGGGCGAGACGACAACCGTATTCCTCGCAAAGCCGCTACCGATACTGCTTCTCTACTGGACGGCAAATGTCACTCCGGACGGCATTGTGCACTTCTACCGGGATGTTTATCGGCGCGATCCGGCGATCGCACAGGCTCTTGACGGTCCGTTCACCATCGAGTGAATTTTTTCCACCGGCGACACTCTGCGAGAGAGCCCGAACGACTCAGCGCCTCGTGAGTCCCTTCAGTCGATATACGAGCTCCAGCGCCTCGCGCGGAGTCAACGCATCCGGCTCAACCGCATCCAACGCCTCCCGCAGCGCATCCGTTTCTTCATCCGCAACCTGGAACGGCAGCTGCGTTTGCGGATGCTCCTGCCTCGCCGGTTGCTGCGACTCCAGCACTCGCAGGTACTGCCTCGCTCGCTGGATCACGTTCCGCGGTACGCCGGCCAGCGCCGCTACCTGCAGGCCATAACTCTGGTTCGCAGGTCCCGGCTTCACCGCGTGCAGGAAAACGAGCTTGCCCTTGTGCTCCGTTGCGTCCAGGTGCACGTTGACGCAGTCCGGAATCTCGGTCGCCAATGCCGTCAGTTCAAAATAATGCGTGGCGAACAGCGTGAACGCGCGCACCTGCTCACCCATGTGATGCGCCACTGCCCACGCAAGAGAAAGTCCGTCGAACGTGCTGGTCCCTCGCCCGATCTCGTCCATCAGCACGAGGCTTTCGCTCGTGGCGTTATGCAGGATGGAGGCAGCCTCGGTCATCTCCACCATGAACGTCGAGCGCCCCCCGGCGAGGTCGTCGGATGCGCCGATGCGGGTGAAGATGCGGTCCACCGGTCCGATCCGCGCGCTCTCGGCAGGGACGAAGCTGCCGATGTGGGCGAGGATCACGATGAGCGCCGCCTGCCTCATGTACGTCGATTTGCCGCCCATGTTCGGGCCGGTGATGACCAGCAGCCGCCGGTTGTCCGACAGCATCAGGTCGTTCGGGACGAACGGCGCCTCGATAACCTGTTCGACGACGAGATGCCTGCCACCCGCAATTTCGAGGCATGGCTCATCGACGATCTGCGGCGCGCTCAGGTTCAGCGCCTCCGCCCGTTCCGCAAAACAATGCAGCACATCGAGTTCAGCGAGCGCGGCTGCGGTGCCTTGCAGTGTCGCAAGCACTTCGAGCAGGTCATCGAGCAGCCTCTCATAAAGGTATTTCTCGCGGCTGAGCGATCGTTCGTTGGCGCTCAGGACCTTGTCTTCGAAGCTCTTCAGTTCCGGAGTGATGTAACGCTCGGCGCCCTTTAGTGTTTGTCGCCTCGTGTAGTCCTGTGGCGCCCGGTGCGCCTGGCCTTTGCTGATCTCGAGGTAGTACCCGTGCACGCGGTTGTAGCCGACCTTCAGCGTCGGGATCCCGGTCCGCTCTTTCTCGCGCGCTTCCAGTTCCACCAGGTAGCGATCAGCGTTGCGAGCGATGTCGCGCAGTTCATCGAGCTCTTCGTCGAAGCCTTCCGCGATGACGCCACCGTCGCGGATCAGCATCGGCGGATTATCGACCAGCGCTTTTTGCAGCAGGTCGCGCTGTCGCGGATGCGGGTTGAGCTGCGCATCCAGTGACTTGAGAAGCGGCGAATCCGTCTGCTGCAGTAACTTCTTCAACTGCGGGAGCCGCGTCAGCGCGAGCAACAGATGGCGAAGGTCCCTCGGACGCGCCGAGCGCAGGGCGACCCGCGCGAGAATGCGTTCGATATCCCCGATGCCGTGCAGCAACTCCGCGAGCTTTCCGGCGCATCCTCCGAGCATGATGGCCTCGACCGCCTGGTACCGTGAGCGCAGCGTCTCCTTGTCGCGGAGCGGGCGCTGAATCCAGCGCCGGAGAAGCCGGCTGCCCATCGGGCTCTGGCAGCGATCCATGACGCCGGCGAGCGTGTGCTCGCGGCGCCCGCCAAGGCTCTCTTCGAGTTCGAGGTTCCGCCGTGTCGGCGCGTCCATGATCACGGCATCCGCAGTGCGTTCCGCAACGATCGACAGGATGTGCGGCAGGTTCGCTTTCTGCGTATCGCTCACGTATTGCAGCAGCGCGCCGGCCGCGGCGATGCCGCAGTGCATGTCCTCGCAGCCGAAACCGCTCAGGTCTTTGGTGCCGAACTGCGAGCACAGCAGGCGGGTGCCGCTGTCTAAGTCGAAATGCCACGGCGGACGCGCCGTCGCACGCGTTTTCCCGTTCAGCGAACCGATAACCGGTTGCTGTTCCTCGTTGTAGATGATCTCCGCCGGCCGCAGCCGTTCGAGCTCGCCGGCGAGAGCGTCGAGGCCATCCAGTTCCGTCAGGCGAAACCTGCCGCCTGACAGGTCCAGCCAGGCGACGCCGACGGTTTCGCCTCCGTCGCCCGTGAACACCGCGGCGACGAGATTGTCGCTCGTCTCCGTCAGCAGAGCCTCGTCGGTGAGCGTGCCGGGAGTGACGATCCTGGTGACCTGCCGTTCTACCGGCCCCTTGCTTGTCGCGGGATCGCCGATCTGCTCGCAGATGGCGACGGATTCACCCTTGCGTACCAGCCTGGCCAGGTAGCCCTCGGCCGCGTGGTAGGGCACGCCGGCCATCGGGATTGGCGAACCGCCCGACTTGCCGCGGGAGGTGAGCGTAATATCAAGGAGCGCCGCGGCCCGCTTCGCGTCGTCGAAGAACAGCTCGTAGAAGTCCCCCATGCGGTAGAAGACCAGCATGTCCGGGTACTCCGCCTTGATGCGTAAATATTGCTGCATCATCGGTGTGTGGACGGGGGAGACGTTCGCGTTCATGTACTCGAAGGCTGGCAATCAGGCGCCTCATGCTAGCCTCTGACTTTCGCGGAGTCGATGGACAACAATGAAAATACTGCACATCGAAACGGGCCGGCACTTCTACGGAGGCGCGCAGCAGGTCATCTACCTGCTGAACGGGCTGCGCCGCGAAAAGGTTGACAACGTGCTCGTCTGCCCCCCGGACACCGAGATCGACCTGAGAGCGCGTGAGGCCGGCGCAAAGGTCTATAACGTCGCCTCCGCCGGCGATCTCGATCTCAGCCTTACATGGTGGCTCCTGAA
>DATGQI010000129.1:0-12467 GCA_035304285.1 Woeseiaceae bacterium | reverse complement strand
ACCGTAATCGAAAGAGAGACCCTGGCAGCGGACCGATGACTGTCCGGGAGGTTTCAGTAACTGTTGATCGCGGCGCAGTGCCGGCGACATACTGGAGCGTCTGAAGGATCTTGGATCGGGTGATGAAGAACAGGAACATCGAGGCTATGTTAAAGCGGCTGCGGCTCGAGCTGCGGGACGTGAAGAATCTTGATCCGGATGCGCAACGCAAGTCCATGGAACTGCACCGTTACGTGGACGAACTCGAAGATCCGGAAAACATCCACTTCGACTTCATGCGCAACCGTGTCAAGGAACTGGAGGCACGTTTTGCCGCCACCCACCCGCGGCTCGAGCGTATCGCCAGGGAATTGGCTGACGCCCTCGCAAAAATGGGCGTCTGAGCCCCGACGCCCTCGCTATGATGGGCCGCCTGCTCCGTGGAGATCAGAATGCCAGAAGCCCGAAGCCTGACTGCTGTCGTTACGCTGGCAGTATTTCTCGCCTGTGCTGCAGATGGAGCAGCACTTTCCGACACTGAACGAAAACTCGCCGAGGTAATCGACAGTCGCGAGGCCAGGGCCATGGACCTGTTGCAACAAGCCGTCGAGATCAACAGTGGCACCATGAATTTCGAGGGAGTCGAGCAGGTCGGGCAGCTCTTCGCGGATGCTTTCGAGGTCCTCGACTTCGAGGTCAGCTGGGTGGACGGTGCAGAGTTCGGCCGCGCGGGTCACCTGGTCGCCCGGCATCACGGACAAGGTCCGCACCTGCTCCTCATCGGCCACCTGGACACGGTGTTCGAAGCCGACAGCCCGTTCCAGCATTTCGAACGCGTTGGTGTGGAGCGGGCGAAGGGCCCGGGCATTACCGACATGAAGGGCGGCAACGTCATCATCGTCGAAGCCCTGGCGGCATTGAAGGAAGTTGGTGTGCTGGAGGACTTGCAGGTCACGGTGGTGATGACCGGCGATGAAGAATCGTCCGGCAGGCCGCTCTCCGAGGCACGGCGGGTGCTGCTCGAGGCCGCGGATGACGCCGACGTGGCGCTGGGGTTCGAGGACGGCGACGGCAACCCGGAAACGGCCGTCATTGCGCGGCGGGGATATACCGGCTGGCGGCTCACCGTATCCGGAACTCCGGCACATTCCTCCCTGATATTCCGCGAGGACGTCGGCAACGGTGCCGCGTTCGAGGTGGCCCGCATTCTCGAGGGCTTCCGCCGCGAGCTTGCCGGGGAACGCTTCCTCACCTTCAATCCCGGCGTCGTCCTCGCCGGCACGCAGGTAAGCTACGACGATGCCCACTCCACCGGCGACGCCTTCGGCAAGGGAAACGTCATAGCCGAGCACGGTGTCGTGACCGGCGACCTGCGTACGCTCACCATGGACCAGCTTGCCTCCGCCAAGGCCCGCATGCAGGACATCGTGGCCCGGCATCTGCCGGGAACCTCCGCGGAAATCGAGTTCACGGACGGATACCCGCCGCTTGCCCCGACGGAAGGCAACCGCCGCCTGTTGTCGCTGTACGACCAGGCGAGCCGCGATCTCGGTTTCGGCGAAGTGAGTGCGGTTGACCCCTCTGCCGCCGGCGCTGCCGATATCTCCTTCACCGCCGGCCGGGTCGCCATGGCGCTCGACGGCCTCGGCCTCATGGGAAAGGGAGGACACACCGTCGGAGAAACCGCGGACCTGGCGACACTGCCGAGCCAGGCCAAGCGCGCGGCGGTCCTCATGTACCGACTGCGTGACTTCCAAATTCCGGAGGAATAGTCGGACGCTGGTTTGCCTGCCGGTTCAGACGTTCAACAACAGATGCTCGCGTTCCCACGGGCTGATCTCACGATGGAACAGCCGCATCTCTTCGCGCTTCACTGCAGCAAAGACCATGCAAAAATCGGCACCCAGTACCTGGTGTACGTCTGCGGCGGCTTCGAACATGGTTAAAGCCTCATCGAGCGTGGTCGGGATCCAGTACTCGTCGTCTTCAGGCTCACCGACCGCCGGCTGACCCGGGGCGACTTCTTTCAGCATGCCGAGGTAGCCACAGGCGAGGCCGGTCGCAATGGCCAGGTAGGGGTTGCTGTCGACACCGACTACGCGGTTTTCCAGTCGACGGTCCCGTGCGCTCGCGTTCGGCACACGCAGTCCGGTGGCGCGGTTGTCGTAACCCCACGCAAAGTTGGTGGGCGCGCTCGAATTGGAATCGGTCTCGAAGCGCCGGTAGCTGTTCACGTAGGGCGCCAGCAGCGGCAAAGCCTGGGGGAGATACTTCTGGCTGCCGCCGATGAACTGCATGAAAAGCTTGCTCGCGCTCCCGTTCGCGTCGCTGAAGATGTTCTCGCCGGTGTTGATGTCGACAACGCTCTGGTGCACATGCATCGCAGAACCTGGCTGGTCGCGCATCGGTTTTGCCATGAAGGTTGCGAACATCTGGTGATTCAGCGCCGCTTCCCTGATGATGCGCTTGAAGTAAAAGACCTGGTCCGCAAGCAACACCGGGTCGCCATGGGTCAGGTTGAACTCGACCTGCCCCGCGCCGTCTTCCTGGATCACGGTGTCGATGCTCAAGCCTGCATCGCGCGCGAAGTTGTAAATCGTATCGATGACCGGGCCGTAATCGTCCACTGCGGACATCGAGTAAGACTGGTTGCCACTGCCCCGCCGCCCGGTCCGGCCAACAGGCGGCTGGATCGGCTCGTTGGGATCGAGGTTCGGCTTGATCAGGTAAAACTCGAGCTCCGGAGCCACGACCGGTTTCCAGTGACGTTGCGCATACAACGCGACGACGTTCTTCAGTACCTGTCGCGGCGCAATGCTGACGGGCACGCCATCGCGCGTGTACAAATCATGAATCACCTGCAGCGTCGGTTCCTTTGCCCACGGCACCGCCTTGGCCGTCGACATGTCGGGTTTCAGGACAAGGTCGCTTTCGGCCCACTGGTTGTCGATCTCCAGTTCCACATCCCTGCCGGTGATAGTCTGGTAGAAAATGGAAACGGGCAGGTAGGTCTCATGCTGCGGGTCGAATTTCCGTGCGGGCATTACCTTGCCCCGCGACATGCCGGCCAGGTCCGGCACGATGCATTCCACTTCGTCGATTTCCCGGCCGGCGCGGTAGGTTTTAAACGCCTCCGGCAGGTCCTCCAGCCAGTTCGGCTCGGGCTTTCTCATGGATACTCCGATTCTTGTTGAAGCCATCTACTTTCCTTCCATCCACGATGGTAACCCGGGGAGCTGCCGCGCAGCCCCGTTTTCAAGCTCGGCCCGCTTTTCCAGAACCACGTTCGAGGGACTCCAGGATGCGGAGCTGCACCCGCTCTTCTGGTACATTGCTGCCGGAATGGAACATCCACGGGAAATGAAAAGGGAGCCGGTTTTGCATTCAGTACATCGATTCATCCTTCACAAGCTTTTGATCCCGATCGCGATCCTCATGAGCGTGGCGACCTTTGCCATGGCCGAGGTTGCACCCATCGTCAAGCCCGGTGCGCCCGGCGAATCGTCGCAGGCACTCAGCGCGGAGGAAGCGGTCAGGATCGCCGATACCAGCTATTCCCCGGCGGATGCCACATTCATGCAGGGCATGATCCCGCATCATCACCAGGCCATGCAGATGGCAAGGCTGGTTGCAGAACGTACCAACCATCCGGAGTTGATCGATATCGCGGGACGCATCAATGCCTCGCAGGACGACGAAATCGTCTTCATGCAGCAATGGCTGCGCGCGCGCGGAGAGAGCGTGCCGGACCCAGAAAAGCACGATGCGGCACATGCCGCGCACGGCATCAAGGGCATGGCCACTGCGGAACAGATGGCCGAATTGAAGTCTTCCGAAGGTGCCGCGTTCGACAAGCTGTTCCTGGAACTGATGATCGCCCATCACGAAGGTGCCTTGACGATGGTCGAGGAGCTGCTCGAAGAGCCCGGCTCGGCCTATGACCCGGTGCTGCTCGAGTTCACGACGGATGTCACCAACGACCAGACCGCCGAGATCGAGCGCATGCACGGGCTCCTGGTCGGCCTGTCTCCCGACCCGCGCGCGGGGCTCGAAGCCGGCCTTCATGACGCCGGACAGGCCATCGCGAACATGGAACTCGTGGCGACACTGCCCCGGCCGCAGGGATTCTTCGACCCACGGAACCCCGCTGAGCTGCCGCCACAGCTACTGAAAACAGGCGGCGATGAGAAAAAGGAAAAGGAAGATGCGGAGGATCCGCAGAAGCAGACGGGCGGGGATGATCCCCGGGCGCCGCTCCTGAGCTTTATCAACACCGACATCGCCTTCGCCGGGGACGTAATGGTGGTCGGCAGCTATCACGGCTTCAATGTCTTCAGGCTGCAGGAAGACGGTATTCCCGAGCTCCTGAGTTCCGTAGTCTGTCCCGGCGGGCAGGGCGATGTGTCGATCGTTGACAACCTGCTGTTCATGTCGGTAGAGCAAACACGCGGACGCCTGGACTGCGGCCTCGAAGGCGTAACCGGGGAAGTCAGCGACGAGCGTTTCCGCGGGCTTCGCATCTTCGACATCAGCGACCTCGAGCGGCCGGTGCAGGTGGGTGCGGTCCAGACCTGCCGCGGCTCGCACACGCACTCCGTCGTAGCGGGTCCGGGCGAGGACGGCAGGATAGTCGTCTACAACTCCGGCACCTCTACCGTGCGAGATGAGGAAGAGATGGAGGGATGTATCGGTGAGGTTCCGGGCGATGAGCGCACCGCCCTGTTCCGCATCGATGTTATCGAGATCCCGCTGGATGATCCCGCCAGCGCTCGCATCGTGGACAGCCCCGCGGTGTTCGCCGATCCCGACCAGGGCACTATCGCCGGACTGTGGCGCGGCGGACACCAGGGCGACGACACCCAGGAAACGAGCCGCACCGACCA
This sequence comes from Woeseiaceae bacterium, assembly GCA_035304285.1. Taxonomy (GTDB): domain Bacteria; phylum Pseudomonadota; class Gammaproteobacteria; order Steroidobacterales; family Woeseiaceae; genus IDS-8. The sequence goes on along the minus strand of DATGQI010000129.1, from coordinate 7,605 downwards.
GTGCCACGACATTACCGTGTTTCCCGAACTCGGCATCGCCGCCGGTGCCTGCTCCGGCAACGGCATCATCTTCGACATTTCCGATCCGCTGAAGCCACAACGCATCGACGCTGTCTTCGACAAGGGCTTCGCCTACTGGCATTCCGCGACGTTCAATAACGACGGCACCAAGGTCCTGTTCACTGACGAGTGGGGCGGTGGTAGCCGGGCGCGCTGCCGCACATACGATCCACTGACCTGGGGCGCGGACGCCTTTTATGACATCGTCGACAACAAGCTCGAGTTCCGTGGCTACTTCAAGATGCCCGCACCGCAACTCGAGCAGGAAAACTGCGTTGCGCACAACGGCTCGATCATTCCCGTTCCGGGCCGCGACATCTTCGTCCAGGCCTGGTACCAGGGCGGGGTCTCGGTAGTGGATTTCACGGACTCGGCGAACCCCGTGGAGATTGCGTACTTCGACCGCGGCCCGTTGCATCCCGAGGAGTTGGTTTTCGGCGGCTACTGGTCGACCTACTGGTATAACGGGAAGATCTACGGTACCGAGACCGTGCGTGGCATCGACGTGCTGGCGCTCGTTCCGAGCGAGCACCTGACGGAGAACGAGATCGCCGCGGCAACTCTCGCCGACCAGGGTGCTCGCTTCAATCCGCAGCAGCAGTTCCGCGTCACCTGGCCCGCCGAACCGGTGGTCTCCAGGGCGTATCTCGACCAGTTGGAGCGCAGCAAGTCATTGCCGGAATCGACCGTGACCGAATTGTCCGCCATGCTCGATCGCGCGGCGGTGCGTCTTGGAAACGGCGGGCGCGACGCCGGGCTTGCCGGCAGGCTGGAATCGATGGCGGCCGGTCTGGATGGTGGCCGGGACGACGTCACTACGTCGAAAAGGAAGGCCAGTTTGGCCGGAACGCTGAAAGGCATCGCTGCCAGGCTTCGCTGAGGCAATCCGCGTTTTCCGGCGTCGATCTTGCCATCAGCATTCCGTACCCGCAGCGCGATGTGCACATCATCGAGCACGAAGCCTGATTGGTGCCACGGGACTTAAGGAGGCTAGTTATCGTCGTCCTTCTGGATCAGGGGTTGCAGTTCGTAGCCTTTTACAACTGTCGGGGTAGAGGATGAAGAACAAGGTCACACGGCGCGATTTCCTGAACGGAACGCAGGTCGCCATCGGCGCCTCATTGTTGACGCCGTGGACGGATGTTTTCGGCCGTGCCGGCAATGAATTCGCACTCGACGGCAACTACTATCCGCCGTCAAAGACAGGGCTGCGCGGCAGCCACGACGGTTCATGGGAAACGATGCATGCGCGTGTGGCCGGCAAAACCTGGTCGAGCGCCGCCCCGGATGAAGAATACGACCTCGTGGTCGTTGGCGGCGGGATCAGCGGCCTGTCCGCGGCGCATTTTTTCAGGAAGGAAAGGCCCGGCGCCCGCATACTGGTCCTCGACAACCACGACGATTTTGGCGGTCACGCGAAGCGCAACGAATTCACGATCAATGGCCGCACGCGGATTGGCTACGGCGGCACGGAATCCATAGACACCCCTTCCGGATATACCGGCGTCTCCAAAGCGCTGCTGTCGGAGATCGGTGTCGACGTGCAGCGCTTCTATGACTACTACGACCAGGACCTTTACTCGTCCATGGGCCTCTCGTACGCCATCGCTTACGACAGCGCCACCTACGGGAAACGCAAGCTCGTTCGGGGCTACGGCAGCATTCCCTGGGACGAGTTCGCGGCTGCAACGCCGATGAACGAGCGGGCGCGAGCAGATCTCGTGCGGGTGTTTACGGATAAAACGGATTACCTGCCCGGCCTCGATGACGGCGAAAAGCGCGAGCTGCTTTCGAAGATCAGCTACCGCGAGTACCTTGAGGATTACGTCAAGGTCGACAACCAGCTTCTGGAGATGTACCAGCGCTGGGGCATGAGCTACTGGTGCGTCGGCATGGACGAAGTGCCGGCAATCGCCGTGCAGGGATATACCGACGGCGGCGGCATTCCCGGTCTCGAGCACACCCTGCCGCGCGTCGGCGGCCGTGGCGATGAGCCGTACATATTTCATTTCCCCGACGGCAATGCATCGATTGCGCGGCTGCTGGTCAGGAGCCTGGTTCCGGCCGCACTGCCTGGCGAGACGATGGAAGACAGCGTCACGAAGCGGCTCGATTACTCGCAGCTGGACAGGGATGGCCAGCAAGTCCGGATTCGCCTCAACAGTACCGCCGTCAACGTGAGTCACACGGCGGACTCCGCCGCGGTCGACGTAACCTACGTGCACCGCGGCGACGCCCATACAGTGCGCGCGAAAAAAACGATCCTTGCCTGTTACAACAGTGCAATTCCTTATATCTGCTCCGAGTTGCCTACTGAACAGAAGCAGGGACTGGCGCACAACGTGAAGGTGCCGCTCACATACACCAAGGTGCTGATCCCGAACTGGCGCCCGTTCGCCGATCTGGGGATTCGATACGTGTTCTACACCAACGATTTCTACAAGCAGGTGGAACTCGACTACCCGGTGTCCATCGGCGACTACCGTTTCAACAGTTCACCGGACGGCCCGATGGTGCTGCACATGTGCTACGTGCCGTACTTCGACGACATCAAGGGGCCGGAGCAGTGGCGCGCCGGCAGGCGCAAGCTGCTCACGACACCGTTCCCGGTGTTCGAGGAGCATGTACGGGATCAGCTGGACCAGGCGCTGTCCGGCGCGGGCTTCGATGCCGGGCGCGACATCCATGCCATCACGGTGAACCGCTGGGCGCATGGTTATTCCTACGGCCCCGGCAGGACCTGGGAGCCGGAATACGTGTCCGAAGCGGACAAGCCGTGGGTGAAGGGCCGGCAGCCATTCGGCCGCATCACGATCGCCAATTCGGACGCCGGTGCTGCAGCCAATACCAATTCGGCTATCACCCACGCTCACCGCGCGGTAACCGAGGCGCTCGCGACCTGAGGCGGAACGCTGTCGCTACCTGGAATCCGCTGTTGGTTTGGCGGGGTGCGTGAAAAGCACGAGGCCAAACCACGCGGCAAATACTGCATAAATCACCGTGAGCGCGATGACGATCGGTAACTGCAGTTCCAGGAGGACCTTGACCAGGGTGATCGCCACGACCACGAAGTGCAGGAAATTGCCGAACGCCAGCGGCCTGCCGTAGATTCCGCCAATCAACAGGCCGCGAGCCATCCAGTTGAGAGCGGCGAAGCCGAGGTAAAGTGCGCCGGCAGCCTGCACGACCGAGTTGATCAAAGCAGCGGGCACCGTACCGGTATAGCGCAGGATTTCCTCGGGAAGGAAAGACGCAGTGGCGCCCAGCACTACCATGAACAGTGCGCTCGCGGTCATCAGGATTCGTGTTTGCATAGTTTGCCTGGTCTGGTCCTGCGGGAAGCCCGGAGATGACAGCTGCCTTCCGGCTCCGAATCATCTTTCACATTGTACTCCGGGTCATTCGTATCAAAGTTCGATACTCTCACGCTGGGCCGCTATCGTTGCAAGCGAGAACTCATGCGCACTTTCCTGATAATCCTGGATCTTGCCGGAACGTTCGTCTTCGCGTTAAGCGGGGCGACCGTGGGGGTCCGGCAGCGTCTCGACCTGTTCGGGGTGCTGGTATTGTCGATTGCCGCCGCTACGGCCGGCGGTATCGTCAGGGACGTACTGATCGGGGCCATACCGCCGGCCGCGCTGCTCGACTGGCGCTACCTCGCCGTTGCCTGCCTCGCCGGCTTGATCACGTTCTACCGCTACCCGCTGATCGAACGCCTGCACCACCCCGTGCAGATGTTCGATGCAGCCGGTCTCGCACTGTTCGCGGTTACCGGCGCGTTGAAGGCTTTGTCCTTCGGGCTCGCACCGATTACCGCGATCCTGCTGGGCATGCTCACCGGCATCGGCGGCGGCATCACGCGCGACATGCTGGTGGCGCAGGTTCCCGTTGTGCTGCGCGCCGAACTGTATGCCGTTGCTGCGCTGGCAGGTGCTGCAGTCGTTGTCATTGGCGACCGGCTGGAGCTGCCGCAAGTTCCCGCGCTTGTGTTCGGCGCACTGCTATGCTTCGGCCTTCGTTTCATGGCGATACGCTTCGGCTGGCGCCTGCCCATCGCGCAGCACCGCGAAACGTGACGACTTCCGATCCCTACCTTTGGCTGGAAGACGTCTCCGGGCAGGAATCGCTGGACTGGGTACGCAAGCAGAACGCGAAAAGCCAGGAGGTGCTGGAGGCAGACCAGGACTTCCAGCGACTCGAGAAAGACCTGCTGGCGATCCTCGATTCCGACGAGAAGATTCCTTACGTCGTGAAGCGTGGGCCGCACTACTACAACTTCTGGACGGACCGGGATCACCAGCGCGGCATATGGCGCCGTACGACGTTGGCCGAGTACCGCAAGGCGAACCCTGAGTGGGAGACGCTGCTCGACATCGACGCCCTGAACGAAGCCGAGGGCGAGAATTGGGTCTGGCACGGCGCCGACTGCCTCAAACCCGCTGACCCGGACGAGGCGTACGAACGCTGCCTCATCGCGCTCTCGCGCGGCGGTGCGGACGCCGATGTTACCCGCGAGTTCGACCTGACGACCAGGGACTGGGTCAGGGACGGCTTCTTTCGTCCCGAAGCCAAGGGCTCGCTTGGCTGGATAGACCGCGATACCGTGTTCGTCTCGACAGACTTCGGCGAGGGTTCGCTCACCGAATCCGGCTATCCGCGTGTCGTGAAGGAGTGGAAGCGGGGAACGCCGATGGCGCAGGCCGCGCTTCTCTACGAGGGCGACCATGACGATCTGTCGGTCGGCGCGACGCACGACGACACCATCGGCTACGAGCGCGACTTCGTATACCGCTCCATTGCCTTCTACAACAACGAGCTCTACCTGCGGGAGCGCAGCGGAGAACTGCGCCGCATCGAGGCGCCGAACTCCGCCAACAAGTCCGTCCACCGGGAATGGCTGATGCTCGAGCTGCGGGAACCCTGGACCGTCGCAGGCCGGACCTGGCCGGCCGGCTCTCTGCTAACAACTCCCTTCGATGCATTCATGGCCGGTGAACGCAACTTCGAAGTTCTTTTCGAGCCGAGCACAACGACCTCGCTCGCCGGCTTCAGCTGGACGAGAAATCACCTGCTCCTCAACGTGCTCGACAACGTGAAGAACCGCATCAGCGTTCTGACTCCCGGCAGGGACGGGTGGACGAGCGCGCCGCTCGCCGGTACTCCTGAAACAGGAGCTCTCTCCGCATGGGCGGTGGACGACGAGCAGTCCGACGACTTTTTCCTGACGGTCACCGACTTCCTGACCCCGACCACGCTCTGTCTCGGCAGCGTCGGGCAGGTTCCGGAGAAGCTGAAGAGCCTGCCCGCGTTCTTCGATTCGAAAGGTTTCGCGATCGACCAGCATTTTGCGACCAGCAAGGATGGCACACGCATTCCGTACTTCGTCGTCGCGGGGGAGAAAATCGACACTGACGGTGACAACCCGGCTCTCCTCTACGGATACGGCGGGTTCGAAATTTCACTTACGCCCACCTACAGCGCCAGCATCGGCCGCGGTTGGCTGACGCAGGGCGGTACTTACGCCGTCGCAAACATTCGCGGTGGCGGCGAATTCGGTCCGCGCTGGCACCAGGCTGCACTGAAAGAAAACCGGCACAAGGCTTACGAGGATTTTGCCGCCGTCGCCTACGACATGATTTCGAGAAAGATCACGCGCCCCGACCGTCTGGGAATCCAGGGTGGCAGCAACGGCGGACTGCTGGTGGGGAACATGCTGACGCAATACCCGCAGTTGTTTGGAGCAGTCGTGTGCCAGGTCCCCCTGCTCGACATGCGACGCTACCATCGTATGCTCGCCGGTGCTTCGTGGATGGCCGAGTACGGCGACCCGGACAAGCGCGAGGAGTGGGCTTACATCCGCAATTTTTCCCCGTATCACAACGTGAGCAGGGACGTCACCTACCCCCCGGTACTTTTCATGACGAGCACGCGCGACGATCGCGTGCATCCCGGGCACGCGCGCAAGATGATGGCGCGAATGCTGGAGCAGGGACACGACGTGCTGTATTACGAGAACATAGAAGGCGGTCATGGAGGTGCCGCCGATAATCGCCAACAGGCGTACATGCAGGCCATGGCCTACACTTTCCTGAAACAACAGCTGATATACCGTTTGGTACTTTAGGTAACCATTCCTGATAGTGCCGCGGGCGGTATCATCGTCCTGGAAGGGAGTGGGAGCCGATTGCCGCGCTCATCAAAGGAACTGAGTTCGGCCAGGTGTGTAAAGGGTCCGCCTCACATAGCGTTTTAGAGGACTGCCTGGCCAGGTCGGGCTCGCTACTCCGCGAGCCAGCGGATCAGCACACCCATGTTGCGCAGGTATTCCGCCGTGGAAATACCGATGACGGGCTCCTCGGCGGCGAATGGCGAGGTATCGCTGGTGTCGCCGACGTGGGTGCCTGAAAAATCCCGGCGCACGGGCTCGTCCGGGCCGCCGCCACGGTACGGGTGACTTGTCTGCGGCAGCGGGGACGGCCAGAAGCCGCTGCTGTTGAGCTTCCGGATTGCGTCAGTCGCGCGCGCGTCCAGATCGTTCGCGCCCCCAGCCTCTTCGATGTTTATGAAGAAGCGGGGTAGAGATGAGGCTCCCTCTCCCGGTAACAGGACCGAGGTTTCAGCGATGCTGGCGGCAGGAGTCGCGCGCGCGTCCTCGTATTGTTCGCGCAGGCCTGCCGTGTCGATACGGCGAAAGGCGGAGTAGTGGCCGAGTGTGTTGCGCGAGTCGTAGTCCGTGTAGTACTCGCCGTTGACCACGTTGGAGCCGCGGCGGTGCACGTATAGTGGCCGGTCGGTTCCGAGCTCGATAAAGGTCGGGTGCGTCTGTCCACGGCCGGTCGGTGAGGAAAGAGCTGTTTTCTCGAGCCAGTCGATTGCCTCCGGCAGCCGTGCCAGGAACTTCGTTTCGCCGGTCAGCCGGTAGAAAGAGATGAGGTGAGCGATGTTGCTGGCCGTCGTATGCGTAGACAGGGCCAGCGGCTCGTAGGTGCGCGCGGCCGAGGGTTTCAGATCGAGCGTATATTGCAGCGACCAGCCCGGCTGCTCCGGCCCCTGTTGCGTTACCAGGAAGAAGTTCATGCCGCGGGTGATCGGGTCCAGCAGCCGCTCGTCTCCCAGTACCCGGTAACACAGGACCAGGAAGTCGATGTTTTCTGCCGCAACCTCGTCGTTGAAGGTCAGGTACGACGTGTAATCCGGGTGCCCGGGTTTGGAGAACTCCTCGCTCAGCGGGTATCGCTGCGGCCAGCCGCCGACCGGGTACTGGCTTTCGAGCACGAACTGTATCGCCTTGTCCAGCGGTGGCTTGTAACGCGGGTCCAGTTTCTCGACGTACAGGCGTAGCAGGAATTTTGCCGCGTCGGTGGTAGTCTGGTCATCGAAAGTGGCGTTGCCGTAATAATGCTGGAACTCCTCGAGACGCCACGCGTTCCTGCCGATGGTCGCGTACCATTTTTTCAAAGACCGGTCGCCGCCAAAGTCCACCATGTAGTTCCAGCCGCCACTCGGATGCTGGCCCCATACCAGCGCGGAGGCAACCCGCTCTGC
>DATGQI010000128.1:0-15667 GCA_035304285.1 Woeseiaceae bacterium | reverse complement strand
CGAGAGCTTGCCGCACGATTGACGGCCCGAGCCCGATGCGACCCTGGCGCAAGGCACCGATGAGATACCCGGCACCGGTCTCTACCTCGTCCGGCGCAAACTGGCGCAGGCAACCCTGGAGCAAATCGATCTTCTTGAGCCGGCTGCGCGTTGCGGCAACGGCTTCGGAAGTCTCGGCAAGCATCCTTAAAAGCATGAGTCGAGTGTATACCGCCGGAAGTATGCGGGACTCAGAGCGCTTCGTACTCCCCCGACTCCTCGACGATGTAAGGCTCGCCCAGGAAGTCCTCCTCGAACAGGTACAGCTTCGTGCCTTCCGGTGCTTCGATCTCGGTAAACGCGCCTTCGAAACCGGGGAACATTCGAGTGGCGATACCGTGCCGCTCGATCCTCTCGCCGAGCGCCTCGCGGTCGCGGCACTTGAAACAGAGGGAGGGCTGCTTCAGGGCAATGCTCTCGCTTAAGCCGAGGGCACCGCCTTCGACGTCGAAACGCATGTGGGTCGTCGGTTCTTCCCGCAGGCGCAAGAGGACCGGTGCCAGCGGAGCCCAGAATCGTCCTGTCCGCATCGCGTTTCTTACAGGCAGGACCATTTCAAACCATTCACCGCAAGCGGACATGCCGGTATCTTCTTCAGGCGGCGAAAACGTTCGCGCCTCCAGCATGTTGATCATGTGGCCGTCTTCGTCGATGAAGCCAAGTTCGTTGAATACGTCTTCGTCGAGCCTCAGGTAGTCGAAGCGAAAGCCATGGTCGGTCATGGACCTGGCATGACGGGCAAGGTCGGGGTGCACGAAAGTCAGGGCCGGACTGTCCCGCAGGCGTTCGTGCAGTCCGATGCAGATATCGCCGTCGCTGACTACCGCGTACTTGTGCTTCCAGACATCGCCAATCGCGAGCTCCGTGAAGCCGAGTGATTTGTAGAAGCGAAGCGATTCCAGGATGTCGGGCGCAAGTACGCTGAATTCGAGAAAGCGGCCCAGCGTGTTCACGAGGCTACACCCGAATCATGGGCGCTCGACAGTGCGCCGGCGTCTTCGCGCTGTTCCTCGATCCAGCCGCGGGCATTCTCCGCGATGAGACTGCTCAGGAATTCGACATGCTCTGCGCGGGTGTTCAGCGCGGGTATGTAACGCAGCTCGCCGCCGCCCGCCGCGGCAAAACGTTCAGCGTTCTGCATGGCGATTTCCTCGAGCGTCTCGAGACAGTCCACGGCGAAACCCGGGCACAGGACGTCGATCTTCCCCATTCGTTGCTCCCCCAGTTGCTGCAATACCTCGTCGGTGTAGGGCCGCAGCCATTCTTCCCTGCCGACGCGAGACTGGAAGCTGACCTGCCATGAGCCCTCCCCGAGCTCCAGCGCGTCCGCAACAAGCTGTGCGGTCTTCAGGCACTGGCGATAGTACGGGTCTCCCTGCTCCACCATGCGCCGCGGCAAACCGTGAAACGAGAATAACAGGCGCGCTCCGCGACCGTTAACCTCCCACGCCTCGCGGACACTCATGGCCAGCGCCTCGATATAACCCGTGGCTTCGTGATACTGGTTGATAAAGCGCAATTCCGGAACGAAGCGACGCCGCCCCAAGAGCCCGGTTACCTCCTTGAACACCGAGCCCGTGGTTGAACCGGAGTATTGCGGATAAAGCGGAAGAACCAGGATCCTGCCTGCACCCTTTTCGACCATGCGTTGCAAGGCGGACTCGATGGAGGGCTTGCCGTAGGACATCGCCGGCTCCACGACGATAGCGGGAAACTGCTGCCCGAGCCTTCCGCTGATAGCAGCTGCCAGCGCCGTCGTGAGAACGAGCAGAGGCGAACCCTCCGGTGTCCAGATTTTCCGGTAAGCCGCCGCGGAGCGCGCAGGCCGCACCCGCAGGATAAAACCATTGAGCACCAGCCACCACAGCCACCGCGGCGCCTCGACGACGCGCGGGTCGGAAAGGAACTGCTTAAGGTAACGGCGAACAGCGGCAGGCGTCGGTTCATCCGGAGTGCCGAGATTGACCACGAGCACGCCAAGCGTGGCGGGGGTCTCAGCCACGACGCGCGACATCGCGTCCGCTCAGGAGAGCGTCGAGGCTCGGCGCAGGGTGATCCGGGCCCATCTGCCCGGCCTTGAGACGTCCCACGTACTCCTTGTACGCCTTCATTGCCTGGTAGCCGAAGATGAGGGTGATTGGGATGTTCGCCCACATCATCACGCCGAGCCCTACGCCGGTCACGTTGTCCAAGTCCGTAGCCGTCTGGATGTGCCCCAGCGTGGCAAGCACGATGAGGGAGCAGTAATAGAGCTTGAAGGGGAAGATACCGCGCGGCCCCGCGAGATAGGCTATGCCCTGTTCGCCGTAGTAAGACCACGCGATGATCGTCGAAATGCCGAACAGCCACGAAGCGACGGTGATCAGCCATTTCCCGAGCCCGGCGTGCACCGTGTCCAGCGCCTTGGCGGTCAGCGTGGCACCGACATAGGATTTGTACAGTCCATCTCCCACGACGGTCGGCTTCATGCCCTGAAACGCATTCCAGTCAATGATGTAACCCCCGTCGGCCGGTGTCACGACGCCGTTGATGCGATGCACGTCCTGGCCGGTAGCCGCGTTCTCGCCAGCGCGCACGACCAGCGACACCACTTCCCCGGGCCGCCATTCGCCGGCAGGCGCTTCCGTCTCCGGAAACTGCCAGCCCGACTCTGTTCTTACCGGCTCGAGTGTGCCGGGCAGTGAAACGTCCGGCGCCCGGTTCCACATACCGGTCGCCAGAATGATCAGCGCCGTGAATGTGCAGACGACGATCGTGTCGATGAACGGCTCCAGCCCGGCAACCAGGCCTTCCCTCACGGGTTCGTCAGTCTTGACGGCTGAGTGAGCCATCGGCGAGGAACCCTGGCCGGCCTCGTTCGAGAACACCGCGCGCTTCATGCCGAACAGGAAGGCCGACGCCGCCGTGCCGCCAACGAACGCGCCTGCAGCCTCTGTAGGCGTGAACGCGTTGGTTACGATCATGAGCAGCATCCGCGGAATCTCGGAGAAATTGAGGATGAGCACGTAGGTGCCGGCAATCAGGTAAAGAGCCACCATGAAGGGCACGAGAATGCCTGCTACCTTCCCGATACGCTTGATGCCGCCGATGATTACGGCCGCCACGACCGCGGCCACTGTGACTCCGGAAATCCATCCGGGTACGCCGAAATACTCGTTGGTGACTTCCGCGATGTTCCAGGCCTGGAACATGTTGCCGCCGGTGGATGCCGACATGAGCAGGCAAATGCAGAAAATGACGGCGATGACCTTGCCGACCCACGCATACTTCGGGCTGATGCGCGCGAGCGCCTTGTCGGCAACCCACATCGGCCCGCCGTGGGGATTGTCAGGATCGTCGGTGTTCCGGTAGAGCATGGAGAGCGTTACTTCAGTGAGCTTGATCGACATGCCGAGAAGGCCGACCACCCACATCCAGAAAATCGCTCCAGGGCCACCGAGCGCTATCGCAAGTGCAACTCCCCCGATGTTGCCCAGGCCAACTGTTCCCGAAAGGGCCGCCGACAGCGCCTGGAAGTGGTTGATGGCGCCGGGATCGTCGGGATCGTCGTAGACGCCGCGCACGACGGCGGGACCGTGGGTGAGCGCCCGGTACTGTGAAAAGCCGCTCCATATCGTGAACAGGAGCCCGGTACCGACGATGACGAACAGCCAGGTTTCATTCCACAGGAGTGCGTTTATGGTCGCGAGTGTCGAGCTGAGATCCATCGTTCTCCCGTCAGCGTCCGCCAGGCTGCTGGTCCGCGTACTTTTTGCGACTTGCCGCGAGCGGGCCGTCGCCTGGCGTCAGCCTTTTGATGCGGCTTCCATGATAGCGGTGACGCCCATGCCGCCCGCGGTACAGACGGAGATGAGACCGCGACCGGAACCTTTCTCGTGCAGCAGCTTGGCCATGGTCGCCACGACCCTGGCGCCGGTCGCCGCGAAGGGATGTCCTATGGCGATGCTGCCTCCCTTGACGTTGAGCTTGGCGAGGTCGATTGGTCCCAGCGGTTCGTTGCGCCCCAGCTTTTCCCGGCAGAACTCCTCCGACTGCCAGGCTTTCAAAGTGGCGATAGTTTGCGCAGCGAAAGCCTCGTGTATCTCGTAGAAATCGAAGTCCTGCAATTTAAGGTTCGCCACTTTCAGCATTTCCGAGACCGCGTAGGCCGGAGCCATCAGCAGTCCTTCCTGCCCCGTGAAATTCACTGCGCTTACCTTGCAGTATGTGAGGTAAGCGTAGACGGGCAGGTTTTTCTTCCTTGCCCACACCTCCGACGACAAAAGGACTGCGGCGGCGCCGTCCGTCAGCGGAGTGCTGTTGCCGGCGGTCATGGTTCCGCTGCCGCTCTTGTCGTAGACGGGTTTCAGTTTCGCGAGTTTGTCGAAGCTCGTGTCGCGCCTGATGTTGTTGTCTTCCTTAGCGCCGCGAAAGGGAACGACCAGGTCGGAGTAAAAGCCGCTGTCGTAAGCCTTCGCCGCGCGGAGGTGACTGGCGAGCGCGAGCTGGTCCTGGTGCTCGCGGCTTACCTGGAACTCCTTGGCCGTGATCTCGGTGTGTTCGCCCATCGAGAGGCCGGTGCGTGGCTCACTGACGCCGGGAAGAACGGGCTTGAAATGTCGGGGCCGCAGTCTCAGCCACGGCAGCAGCTTGTCCTTCATCGCTTTGCCGCGATGGCTCTGCATCAGGATGGAACGATACTCATCCGGGTAGACCATCGGAGCGTCGCTGATCGAGTCGGTGCCGCCGGCCACTCCTGCTTCGATCTGGCCCAGTGCGATCTTGTTGCCGATGAGGATACAGGCCTCCAGGCTGGTGCCGCAGGCACGCTGCAGGTCAACCCCCGGCGTCTTGAGCGAGAGGCCGGAGCCGATGACGCACTCGCGCGCCAGGTTCCAGTCCCGGGAGTGTTTGATCACCGCACCCAGCGCTACGTCGCCGAGCACCTGTCCCTTCAGGTCGAATTTCTGGACAATGGCCGCCAGTGCCGCCGTCATCATGTCCTGGTTGGAACAGCTGGCATAGTTGGTGTGTGCGCGGCAGAACGGAATACGCAAACCTCCAACGACGGCGATCTTTATCGCCCGGCCATCGTGCCACATCGTAGCCTCCGGGTGTTGGTGCAGCCGGGCACAACTTTACTATATGCCTAAGTGGAATACCTGATATTGCCGCACTCGAGTGCAAGTACACTTGCCGCGCCACCATCGCGCCGCAGGAACAACAAGAATACGAATGACGAAATTCGCATCAACTTCCGGCTGGTACGCAGAGACGAAAGCCATGTTGATCCTGGCGGCGCCGCTGATCGTCAACAGCCTTTCGATTGCCGGAATGCAGTTTGCGGATGCGGTGATGGCGGGGCGGCTCGGCGCCGAAGCGCTCGCTGCGGTTGCCGTTGGTGCAAGCGTCTGGTTCCTGGGCTTCATGATCTGCCTGGGCGTGATGATGGCGTTGTCGCCGATTGCGGCACGCCATTACGGAGCGGGCGAATCACACCTGATCGGCCGGTACACACGACAGGGGCTACTGCTAGCGGTCACCCTCGGTATCGTCATCGCGACGTGCGCGTGGGTTTTGGTGGAGCCGGTACTGACGCTGTTAGAAATCGACAGCGCCTTTCGGGACACTACCGTTCGCTACGTGCACGCAATCACCTTCGGTGCTCCGGGAATCTGCATCTTCCTGGCGCTGCGATTCACGACCGAGGGTATCGGGCATACCCGGCCGATCATGTACACGTCGCTCTTCGGGCTGGCCTGCAACGTATTCCTGAACTACGTCTTCATCTATGGCCGCCTGGGCGCGCCGGAACTTGGCGCGGTAGGCTGCGGTGTCGCCAGTGCGATCACGATGTGGCTGATGATGTTCCTGCTGGGGATATACATGATCGTAAACCCCCTTTACCGCCCCTTGCAGATATTCGCACGCGTGCCCCATCTCCGGTTGCCGGTTCTCAAGGAGATACTGGTTCTCGGGGCGCCCATCGCGGTAACGATTACGGCCGAGGCGGGGCTTTTCTCGGCGGTCTCGATATTAATGGGCACTCTCGGCGCGGAAATCACGGCTGCGCACCAGATTGCCCTCAACTTTGCTTCGACAATGTTCATGGTGCCGCTCGCGCTGAGCGCCGCCACTACGATCCGCATCGGCCACGCGCTGGGGGCGGGTAACCCTGGTGCAGCGCAGTTTTCGGGGATAACCGGCATATCGTTATGTGCGGGGTTTATGGCCTGCTCCGCTGCCTTCCTCCTGTTGTTCCGCGACGCGGTAGTCAGCCTCTACACCAGAGATCCGGCCGTGACGGCTATCGCGGTCGGCCTGCTCCTGATGGCGGCTATCTTCCAGGTAGCCGACGGGATACAGATCGGGGCAGCCGGTGCGCTGCGCGGTTACAAGGACACCAGGGTGCCGATGGTGATCAACACGTTCGCATACTGGGGGCTCGCATTTCCTCTCGCATACATGGCCGCGATTACTTTCCGAGCGCCGCCATCCTATATATGGGGAGGCTTCGTGCTCGGATTGTCCGTCGCTGCTTTTCTGCTGACGATTCGCTTTCGAAGCGTATCGCGGAGGGAGTTGTTGCAGCCCCGCTGACTTTATCCGCCCTGGCCGAAGTTCGGGGTTTCGCCCGAGAGGTATTCGTCTTCCTCCGGGGTATTCTTCCGGCCAAGCACCTTGTTCCGGTGAGGAAAACGGCCGAACTGCTCGATGATGTCGCGATGCAGCTCGGCGAAGTGCGCGATGGTTTCGAAGGTCTCGCGATAGGTGGGTGAAACGGCCTTCGCCAGGCGCTGGAAGATTTCCACCGACTTTGCTTGCACTTTGCGCGACTCCGCGTGCTGCAGGGGCATGTAGAAGAACACCCGCTGGATAGGTGAGAGTCCCTTGTCTTTCTTCTCCATTGCGCCTTCAACACAGAGCTTCAAGGCGACCTTGTCCTTGGCGAATGCCTCGGCCGTGCCGCGGTAGATGTTGCGGCGAAACTGGTCCAGCAGGATGATCATGGCCAGTCGCCCTCTCGGCTGGTGCGCCCAGTAGTCAATGGCTCCGATCGATGCGTCTTCGACGTCGCGCGCGAACTCTTTCTCGATTTCATGATCGAAAACAGGGTCTTCCCCGAACCAGGTGTCCATCCGACCGTCGATCTGCGGCGCCGTAAGTTCATGTTCCTTGAACCAGAACGACAGGATGCGTTCTATCCGGGTGTGGTCATCGTCCGTGATCGTCGCATCCATGCTTTCGCTTAACAGTTTGACTGACATCGTTCTCGCCTTATGCGTTTGGAAGGCATTGATCTCATTATAGTAAAGGACCAGCCGGGCGCCTTCCGGTACTGCGTGTGCTTTAGCGGAGCGGATATGCGACCCGCGTCACGGAATGAGACCGCCGCGCACGCCCATAGTGCCTTCGACGTCAGCACGATGGAACTCCAGGGGTCACCGGCAACTTGCTTTTGCGGAAGAACATCGTTCCCATCCTTTACATCGTCTGCGCCGCGATTTGCGCATCGATTGCCGGTTGCGGGGTGCGAACGGGCCCGGAAGAAGCCGTGCGTCAATGGGTACAGGATGCCGAGGCTGCGGTCGAGGGAAAGGAACGGCGCGTCCTTGGAAACATGATCGCAGACAGTTACGCCGATGTACGCGGTAACGACAAGGCCGACATTGAGCAGATGTTACGAGTATGGTTCCTGCGCAGTGGCAATATCGTGCTGGTTTCGAGGATCGATGAGGTGACTGTGATGGGAGACTCTGCTGCCACGGTTGTACTGACGGCGGGAATGGCGGGCATGGGCGAAGGCGTGTTCGACCTGGATGCTGATGCATTGCGGTTCCGGCTCGAGCTGGAAACAAGCGGGGATGACTGGCTATTGATTGGCGCCCGCTGGGGAAAGCTCAAGGGAGAACTGCGCTAAAGCGATCCTGCGAACGATCTGGCAACGACAGGAGTACGAAGATGAAGCTTCCCAAATTCGAATCTCGTTACATCATCCTGTGCGCTGCGGCATTGCTGGCATCCTGTGCGACGTCGCGCATCGCGGTGCAGCCGCCGGAGGTAGTTCTCACGGGGGTGCAGGTGAGGGATATCGGCATCAGCGGGCAGACATTCCTGCTCGGTTTCGCCGTAAGCAATCCGAACCCATTTCCCTTGCCGGTAAAAAACATACGCTACACCGTCATGCTCGATGGACAGAAGTTTGCCGGTGGTGAGACGCAAAGCGATTTCGTCGTCTCCGCTCGCGGTGACGGCGAATTCAGTATCGGCGTAGAGATGGATTTACTGCAGTCCGTTTCACAGCTGTCCACCCTGTTCAGGGGCGGCCTTCGGGACACGATCGAGTACGACCTGGATGGCACCCTTGCAGTCGACATTCCCTTTGCGCGTCCCGTTCCCTTTAGCAGTTCGGGCGTGATCAAGGTTCGTCCGCAACCATAAATCCAGCCGCTTGAAGAGCCGCTGCGTGCGCTGATCCGATTAGGTTTCGCGGGTAACAAATCCATACGCCGCGGATGCGGCTCAAGAATCGGCACAACGGCGCGACACGACAGCATCAGCTAGCGGCCAGGGACCGTCAACTGGCGGAACGGAGATTCACTCCCTTATACTGGTCCGCTCCGGTTGCTTCAGCGATTCTTGCGCCGCCCGCCCGGCATCGAACCAGGACGGAGTCCTCGCGGACTCTTGCCGGACTTCGACATCACCCGGCGGAGTGACTGCGCCCGGCACCAGCGGGGCAGCACGACGTAAGCAAACAAGCAGCCGCGCCTCGTCGCACTGGCGACGACGCGAATCGAAGCAAACTTGATTGACGATTCTGTTTTCGCGACACGCACTTCAGTGCGTGCGCAACTGGGGCGTGCATCCGGTGCGTACCTCGGAGCAACCATGAGCGAAGAAGTTACAACCAGCAACGAAGCGAAGGGCCTCTACGATCCTGCGTTTGAGCGCGACAGTTGCGGCTTCGGCCTCATTGCGAACCTGGACGACAAGCCCAGTCACTGGCTCGTCGACACCGCCATAACCGCACTTGCCAGGTTGACCCACAGGGGCGCCGTCGCCTCCGACGGTAAGACCGGGGACGGTTGCGGCCTGTTGCTTAAGTTCCCCGCATCATTCTTTCGCAGCATCGCAGCCGAGTGCGGTATCAGCGTCGCGGAGCGCTTCGCGACCGGCACGGTTTTCCTTAGCCAGGATGAGGCGGTGGCGCACGAGGTGAAGCGCACCATCGAGCAGGCGCTCGAGGATGTGGAACTCGAAGTTGCCGGTTGGCGGGAGGTGCCGACTGATCCCTCCGTGTGTGGCGAGCAAGCCCTGCAGACCCTGCCGCGAATCGAGCAGGTCTTCGTGAATGCGTCGGCAGGGATGCAGCACACATTTTTCAACCGCCGCCTGTTCCTTGCGCGTCGCCGGGCCGAGGCCCGCTTTTCGGAAATCGACTCGACTGCGTACATCTCAAGCCTTTCCTCGGCGACCATCAGCTACAAGGGCATGGTGATGCCCGACGTCCTTCCGGAGTTTTATCCGGACCTGAAGGACCCGCGGCTGGAGACTTCCGTGTGCGTGTTCCACCAGCGTTTTTCCACCAACACGCTCCCGGAATGGCGGCTCGCGCAGCCCTTCCGTTTTCTGGCGCACAACGGCGAGATCAATACCATCCAGGGGAACCGCAACTGGGCGGTTGCGCGCGCTGCGAACTTCCGCTCGGAAAAGCTGCAGGACCTTTCCGACCTGGATCCCATCGTCGCGCTCACCGGTTCGGACTCCTCGACGCTCGACAACATGCTCGAGGTCCTTCGCGCAGGCGGCATGGACGTGCTGCAGGCGATGCGCATCCTCATACCGCCGGCGTGGCAGACCGTCGACTCGATCGACCCGGACGTGCGCGCGTTTTACGAGTTCTACGATTGCCACATGGAGCCATGGGATGGTCCGGCAGGTATCGTCCTGACCGATGGGCACTACGCCGCCTGCTGTCTCGATCGCAACGGGCTTCGACCGGCGCGATACGTGATAACGAAAGACAGGCACGTGACGATCGCATCGGAAACCGGGGTATACGACTACGACGCCAGCAATGTCGTCGGCAAAGGCAGGCTCGGCCCTGGCGAGATGATGGCAGTCGACCTGCGCAATGGGCGGCTCCTTACCACGGAAGACATCCACCAGGACCTGAAGGCGCGCGCACCATACAAGAAGTGGCTCAAGCAGGGGGTCAAGTACCTGGACTCGGAACTGGTCGATCGCCACATAGCGGCGGAGCCCATGGACGAGGCAACCCTTGCGACCTACCAGAAGATGTTCAACCTCACGCGCGAAGAGTTGAACGAGATCGTCAGCGTGCTGGCGAAGGCGGAACAGGAAGCCGTAGGCTCAATGGGCGACGACACGCCGATGCCCGTGCTTTCGAAGCAGATTCGTTCGCTGTTCGACTATTTCCGACAGCAGTTCGCGCAGGTCACGAACCCGCCGATCGACAGCTTACGCGAACGCACCGTCATGTCCCTGCAGACGAACATCGGGCGCGAGATGAACCTTTTCGACATCGGTCCGGAACACGCGGAGCAGGTCGTGATGAACTCGCCGGTACTGTCACAGCGCAAGTTGCGGCAGTTGCTGGGACCGGACATGTTCGGCGGAAGCCACGCATTCGTCGACCTGAATGCGCCGGGGGAGCAGGAGCTTACCGCTGCGCTCGACCGCATCTGCGCGGAATCCATGCAGGCGGCAAAGGAGGGGAAGCTCGTGATCATGCTGAGCGACCGCTATTTGAAGAAAGG
This sequence comes from Woeseiaceae bacterium, assembly GCA_035304285.1. GTDB lineage: Bacteria > Pseudomonadota > Gammaproteobacteria > Steroidobacterales > Woeseiaceae > IDS-8. The sequence goes on along the minus strand of DATGQI010000128.1, from coordinate 4,865 downwards.
CATGCTGCCGGTGCACGCCCTCCTTGCTACCGGCGCGGTGCACCACAGCCTCGTCGTCAACGGTCTCCGCTGTGCAGTCAACATCATTGTCGAAACCGGGGTGGCGCGCGATGCGCATCACTTCGCCTGTCTCTTGGGCTACGGCGCGACGGCTGTCTATCCCTATCTCGCCTACCAAAGCCTTCACGACCTGGGACAGCGCGGCAACGTGGACCGGCACCGGCAACTGGGCCGGAGCTATCGTCGCGGCATCCGCAAGGGGCTGTTCAAGATCATGTCGAAGATGGGCATATCTTCAATCTCGAGCTATCGGGGCGCGCAGCTGTTCGAGATCGTCGGTCTTCACGAGGAAGTCGTCTCCAGGTGCTTCAAGGGGACCGTGAGCCGCATCCAGGGCGCAAAGTTCGCCGACCTGCTGGAAGACCAGCAGCAGCTCGGCACGACCGCCTGGGAACCGCGCCTGCCGCTGAAGCAGGGCGGCCTGCTCAAGTACGTGCACGACGGTGAATATCACTGCTTTAATCCCGACGTCGTCGCCACTTTGCAAGCGGCCGTGCGCTCGGGAGACTTCGGGCGTTACCTCGCTTACTCGAAACTGGTAAACGAGCGTCCGGTTTCGACCTTGCGTGACCTCTTCGCGCTGCGTCCCGCGGGGCCAGCGATACCCCTGTCGGAGGTCGAACCGGTCAGCTCGATCCTGCCGCGCTTCGACAGCGCAGGGATGTCGCTGGGGGCTCTGTCCCCTGAAGCGCACGAGGCGCTGGCCATCGCGATGAACCGCATTGGGGCCCGCTCGAACTCCGGCGAAGGCGGCGAAGACCCGGCCCGGCACGGCACCGAGCGCATGTCCAAGATCAAGCAGGTCGCCTCCGGCAGGTTCGGCGTTACCGCGGAGTACCTGGTGCACGCGGAAGTGATCCAGATAAAGATCGCGCAGGGCGCGAAGCCGGGCGAGGGCGGGCAGCTGCCGGGGCACAAGGTCAATGAGACGATCGCGCGGCTGCGCTATGCGAAACCCGGCGTGGGGCTGATATCGCCGCCGCCGCATCACGACATCTACTCCATCGAGGATCTTGCCCAGCTGATATTCGACCTGAAGCAGGTGAATCCGCAGGCGCTGGTGTCCGTAAAGCTGGTCGCGGAGCCCGGTGTCGGGACGATCGCGGCGGGCGTCGTGAAAGCCTACGCAGACCTGATCACCATCTCCGGCTACGACGGCGGCACGGGCGCCAGTCCCTTGAGCTCGGTCAAGTACGCCGGCAGCCCCTGGGAACTCGGGTTGTCGGAAGCGCACCAGGTACTTTGCGCCAACGATTTGCGGCAGAAGGTGCGATTGCAGACCGACGGCGGGCTCAAGACCGGGATGGACGTCATCAAGGCAGCGCTTCTCGGTGCGGAAAGCTTCGGCTTCGGTACCGCGCCGATGGTGGCGCTGGGCTGCAAGTACCTTCGCGTCTGCCACCTTAATAACTGCGCCACCGGCATCGCGACGCAGAACAACGTACTGCGCAGCGAATTCTTCGTCGGGCTACCGGACATGGTGGTGAACTTCTTCCGCTTCGTCGCGGAAGAGGTACGGATGCGGCTTTCGGAGCTGGGCGTGAGGCGCCTCGAAGATATCATCGGCCGCGTCGACCTCATTGAACTGAAGGCAGGAGAAACGCGCCGCCAGCAGCAGCTGGACCTGCGGCCGATCGTCTCAACGAGGGGACTCGTATCAGGCAGTCCGCAATTCTGTACCGACGCTCGCAACGTCCCAGCGGACAAGGGCGAGCTCGCCGAGCGAATGGTGAGAGAAATACTTCCGTCGATCGAGGCAAAGAGCGGCGGCAGCTTCAGTTACGACGTGCGCAACTACAATCGTTCTATCGGAGCGCGACTCGCCGGCGAGGTCGCGCGGCGATACGGTAACGCCGGCATGCAGGATGCTCCGATCGAGATCAGGCTGGCAGGGACCGCCGGACAGAGCTTCGGTGCCTGGAACGTGGCAGGACTCAATCTCGAGCTCACCGGGGACGCCAACGATTACGTCGGCAAGGGCATGGCGGGCGGGCGGATCATAGTAAAGCCCCCTGCCGATGCGGGCTATGCAGCAAAAGACACTGTGATCGTGGGCAACACCTGTCTCTATGGTGCAACCGGCGGGCAGTTCTTCGCCGCCGGACTTGCTGGCGAACGGTTCGCGGTACGCAATTCCGGCGCGGTTGCCGTCGTGGAAGGCGCCGGCGATCACTGCTGCGAATACATGACTGATGGCGTGGTCGTGGTGCTGGGGAGAACCGGCATCAACTTCGGTGCAGGGCTGACCGGCGGATTCGCCTACGTGCTGGACTTAGACCGTGACTTCGTCGATCGCTACAACCACGAGCTGATCGACATCCACAGGGTGACCTCGGAAAGCATGGAGGCACACCTGCAGCATCTTCGCGCGACCGTGGCCGAGCACGTGGCAATGACGGGCAGCGTGTGGGGAGAAGCCATCCTCGACGACTTCAGGACCTACCTGCCGAAGTTCTGGCTGGTGAAGCCTAAAGCCGCCGAACTCGGAACCCTGATCCGCTCGCTGCGGCAGGCTGCCTGAGCAGGCCCCGTCATGTCCAAACATCCCCTGCAATTTCTCGAAGTGCCGCGGCGCGACCCGGAAAAACAGCCGGCCGAGGTGCGCATCAGGCACTACGACGAGATATATGGCTCCTACGACGGTGCGGATGCGGCCAGCCAGGCAGGACGCTGTATCGGCTGCGGCAATCCGTACTGCGAGTGGAAGTGCCCGGTGCACAACTACATTCCCGACTGGCTCAGGCTGATCGAGGAAGGCAAGCTGTTCCAGGCTGCGGAACTTTCGCACCAGACGAATTCGCTGCCCGAGATCTGCGGGCGCATATGCCCGCAGGATCGCCTGTGCGAAGGCGCCTGCACGCTGAATGATGGCATCGGTGCGGTGAATATCGGCAACATCGAAAAATACATAACCGACGAGGCGCTTAAGCTCGGCTGGCGTCCCGACATGTCGCATGTAGCGGATACGGGTAAACGGGTTGCGATCGTAGGTGCGGGACCGGCCGGACTTGCGGCAGCCGATGTACTGGCGCGCTCCGGAATCAGGTCGGTGGTGTACGACGCCTACCCGGAAATTGGCGGCTTGCTGACCTTCGGTATTCCGCCGTTCAAGCTCGAGAAGCAGGTCGTACAGCGGCGCCGCAGCATCCTGGAGGGTATGGGGATCGAGTTCGAACTCGGTACGCGCATCGGCGAGGACCGGCCATTCGGGGAATTGCTCGACAACTTCGACGCAGTGTTTCTTGCGCTTGGCACCTACACGTCCGTGCGGGGCGGCCTGCCGGGAGAGGACTTGCCGGGCGTCCACGATGCGCTGCCCTACCTTGTCTCCAACGCCTGCAGGGAGATGGGCATTGCAAGCGGGGTCGCTAGAGCTTCGCAGCCATGGGTCGACCTTGCCGGAAAGCATGTGGTGGTACTCGGCGGCGGCGACACAGGCATGGATTGCGTTCGAACGGCGATCCGGCAGGAGGCCGCAAGCGTCACCTGTGCCTATCGGCGTGACGAGGCAAATATGCCCGGGTCGCGTCGCGAAGTGGCCAACAGCAAGGAGGAAGGCGTGCGCTTCCTCTTTAACCGCCAGCCGGTGGAGATCGTTGGCGATGGTGCGGTAAGCGGCGTGAAACTGGTCGAGACCCGGCTTGGCTCGCCCGACGCGAGCGGACGCCGCCGCCCCGAAACGGTTCCCGGAACCGAACACGTCCTGCCTGCGGATGCGGTGATCGTCGCGTTCGGCTTCAGGCCGAGTCCCCCGGCATGGTTTGACGAGTTCGGCATAGAACTGCTGCCCTCCGGCCGCGTACGTGTATCGACGCTGGGTTCAACCCCGTTCCAGACGACCAACCCGAAAGTTTTCGCAGGCGGCGACATGGTGCGCGGCTCCGATCTCGTGGTCACCGCCGTATTCGAAGGCCGCGAGGCGGCAAAAGGCATCGCCACCTACCTCGAAGTGTAATCCCGCAAGCAAGGAAATAGCGCTTAGGAGCCCGCCCCGCGAGCGACATCTCGGGAGCTGCGCCACCGGTTGTCGCCCGTGGGACGGGCTGCTACAGCTTCCTATTCGGAACTCGGCGGGAAGCGCACTTCGAAAGTCACGCCACTCTCCACGTCGAACGCGGTAATCGAACCGCCGTGTCCCGTGGCGATCAGTCTCGCGATAAACAGCCCCAGGCCCAAGTGTTTGCCGGTATCGCCCGACCTTACCGAGACCAGCGAATCGAACAGCTGGGAGCGCATTCGCTCCGGTAACGGTGGGCCGGGGTTGGTGACCGACAACGTGTAGCCGCCATTGTCGCGACGAAGGCGAATGACGATCTCATCGCCATCCGAGCTGAAGCCGACGGCGTTGTCCACCAGCTTGTCCAGCATCTGTATGACCAGTTCAGGTGACCCCTCCATCTTTGCGCCGGCGGTTTCGCCCAGGTAGGTGAAGCGGCGCAGGGGCCATGCGCCTGCATAGGCAGTGACGGTGGATGACAGCACCGTATCCAGGTCGAAGACTTCCGTCTCCGCCTGTTCAATCAGTTCTTCGACGCGGCTCGCTTCACTCATCGCGTTGAGAATCCGGTGCAGGCGCGCCGTGCCCTCCCTCGCGCGCTCGGTGTACATCGCCGATTCCGCGCTCAACGGTTCATGTTCCAGGTTCTCGAGAGACGACGTGACGATCGTCAGCGGGGTCCGCATTTCGTGGGACAACTTGGACGCAAGCGTCCGTAAATACTCGTTGTACTCTCCAAGGCGCCGCAGCACGCTCGAGAAACTTCTCGACAGGTCGCCTATCTCGTCGCCCGCACCTGCGCTCGGCA
>DATGQI010000127.1:0-15425 GCA_035304285.1 Woeseiaceae bacterium | reverse complement strand
CATTCGGCTCAGTTCGGCCTTGAACGAGCCGCTCAGGGCCGAGATCCAGTTGCTGTCCGCAACGCCTGACGAACTTTCGAACCTGAAAGTCGAGCTTGCGCCTGCCGCGACCTTCGAACGTTATGGCATTGACAGGCCCTTTTACCTGACGCGACTACAATTCCGGGTGCAGGAAGCAGGGCCGAACGGCGCCAGCGTCGTACGAATCACCTCGTCCGAGCCGCTCACCGAGCCATTCGTAACTTTCCTGGTGGAAGCAACCTGGTCCAGCGGCAGGCTGCTGCGCGAATACACCGTGCTGCTCGATCCCCCGACCTTCGCGCCTCCGCCGACCTCCCGGTCATCGCAGGCTGTCACGGCACCGAGCCGCGCATCGCAGGCCGACAGCGGCCGCATCGAACGTCCAGCGCCCCAGGCTCTGCAACAGCAAGGCGCCGCGGCGCCGGCGGATGCCGGCTCATTCGACGCTGCCGAGGGCGGCGACGTGCAAGTACAGCGTGGCGACACGCTGTGGGAAATCGCGGCTCGCGTCCGGCCGGACAATCGCCTCGACATGAACCAGATGATGGTGGCGATCTACGAAGCCAACCCGCAGGCGTTCGCCGGAAACCTGAACCGCCTCAACGCGGGTGCGACTTTGAGGATCCCCGCCGCGGACGACATCTTCCGCATCAGTCGCGGAGATGCGATGGCAGAAGTGCAGCGGCAGAACTCGGCATGGGGCATGCCGGGTGCTCTCGATACCCGCGCGACGCAGCCGAGCTTAACCCTCGTGCCGCCGGACGCCGACCAGACCGGCTATGAAGGCAGCACATCCCAACCGTCAACGGACCCTGCCGAAAGCGCGGCAACGGCCGAGCGGATTCGTCAGCTCGAGCGAACGATCGCTGAGCAGGATTCGCTGATCGAGATCCGCGACAACGAACTGGCGCAGCTGCGAGACGAACTGGCGGCGCTGCGCGCATCCCAGGGCGCCACCGCGGATGCGGAACCGGCGCCAGAACCTGCCGCAGTCGACGAAGGGGTGCCTGCCGCGGAAGCGGACGATACCGACGAGCTGTTCGTCGAGGACGATGTCGAAGCGGTTGACGAAACCGCAAGCGAGGCCGAGGTCGAGCCGGCACCGGCAGCGACGCCTCGGGCCACGTCGACCAGGGCGGCGGCACAGGATGAGCCGGGCCTGGTTGACAGGATCCTTGGCGTCCTGACCGGCTTTTGGGGAATCCTCGGAGTCGTACTGCTGCTCGTGCTGGCAATCCTCGTCTGGCTGGCCAAGCGGGCGGCGGGGCGCGGTGACGAAGCCGAATCGACCGGCGTCTGGGAAGCACTCGACTCCGATGAAGACATGGACAGCGAGTCGCGGGCCTCCACCGAGCGCCTGCGTGCGCTGGCGCGCGACGACGACAGCTCCATTGTCGTGGTCGAGCAGGAAACCGACCGGCGCCGGTCCCGCAGCGGGGCGGCCGCGGGTACGGCTACCGGTACGGACTTCCGCTTCGATGATGAATCCACCTCGGCCACCAGCGCGCAACCCACGCTCGAGGACACTTTCAGCAGCGAAACCGCGATCAACTTGGACCAGTCCGACCCCGTGGCCGAGGCCGATTTCCACATGGCTTACGGCCTGTATGACCAGGCCGCCGATTTGATCAACGGCGCGCTCTCGGCAGCACCGGAGCGTTTGGACCTGATGGCCAAGCTCTGCGAGATTTACTTCGTATGGGGCAACCAGGACGCGTTCATCGAGGCAGCCACGCGGCTCCACGACCAGCTGGGCGGTGAATCCACCCCGGACTGGGACAAGATAGTAATCATGGGTCAGCAGATTGCGGGCGACCACAAGCTTTTCTCCGGCAAGAGCGCGGCCGGCGCCGCCAATCGCGCCGTCGATCTTTCCTTCGGCGGCGATGACGATGCCGGTGTGCTCGACATGGATTTCGCCAGCGGGCCCGACGGCGAGGTCAGCGATGTCATAGACCTCGGCGCAGAAGAGACAGCGGCCGCCGAGGACGACGACGGGCTCGACTTCCTGTTCGACGAAGAACCGGAAGCGGAGGCCGAACACGCCACCGGCGCGACGACGACTCGTGAAATGCCGAACCGCAACGCGTCCGACGACTCAACAGTCGAGAGCCCGACGCTCGAATCGCCGATGGCCGGCAACATGGGCGACAACACTGTCGAGTCTCCAACACTCGAGCAACGGGTCGAAGACCTGGACGGCACGTCGGAACTGCCGGCGATGTCGCAATCCGACGAAGACGAAGCACGCTGGGCCGGCGACGCAACGGCCGAAATCGACCTCGACGATCTCGGCCTGGACCTCGACGCTCTTGCGAAATCGGGTCTCGGCGGGGATTTCAACGAGGGCCATCTTGACGATGGGGACGAGCTGGCGGCCAATACCGACTTCTCGGATCTCGACGAGACCAGTGAAAACCGCGCATTGCAGCCGGACCTGGAAGCAACGGGCCGCAATACCGCGCTCGACGATGATGACGAGAATGCGGATACAGGACTGCACGAGCGTTTTGACGCGGACGAACTTCTCAGCGCTACGAGCGAGATGCCCGCGCTCGACGAGGAGACGGGGAAGAACCCGGCTCTGCTCGATGAACTGGGTAACACCGACATAGAGGTAGACCTCGATACGAGCCTGCTCGACGCGACCGGGCATACTCAGGTGCTGTCCGACGATTTCTCCGTCGACACGACCGGCGACGCAGGGGCCCCGCTCAAGGACGACGAAAAGACCATGCTGGCGCCCGCGCTCGACAGCGATGCGGAAACGATGCTCGCGTCGCTCGGTGATCTCGATGACGAGGAAGACTATGCAGCGACGGCGGCACTCTCCGGGAAGGACATCGATGTCGATTTCGACTTTGCAAAAACCGAGGCGCTGCCCAAGGATGCGTTCAATCGCGACGCGTCTGCGGACGACGAGACCGGCGAGATGCCGATCGGCAGCACCGATCTCGATCTCGATCTCGACGACCTGACCAGCGCCCTGCGCTTCAGCGAAGGCGACACCGTAGACCAGCCGCGCGAGGACGCGACCATCGAACAACGGCTTGAAGGGCGGGGCGACCACAACCTCGTGGACCTCGACGTCGGTGACCCGGACCACAACGAAGACAATGCTCCTACCGAGGCACTCTCGCCCGACGATTTCTCGGACGACCTTCACGATGCGCGCACCATGACCGAGGTGGGCACCAAGCTGGACCTGGCCCGCGCCTACGTCGACATGGGCGACCCGGACGGCGCGCGCAGCATCCTCGAGGAGGTCATCGACGAGGGCGATGAGGGGCAGAAGCAGCAGGCCCAGCGGCTGATCGAATCCTTGCCCGCCTAGCGGGAGGGAGTGACGTCCGCTTTCTCCGGTCGGGGATTATTCACGAACGTTCGGCGTTCGCGCAGGCGGAGCATCGGCTGGGTGGGAGGGCTTCCCAGGAACGCCGTGAACCCATCCATGGGGGCTTTGCGCGAACATCCCTGTTCGCGACAATCCTGGGAAGCCCTCCCACCCACCCGACACTCCGCTTCAGCGTTGGTGCCGTTCGTGAATAATCCCCGACCTCTCAGTGCGTGAAGGCAGGCGGTTTCTTTAGTATGCGCATCGCACTTGGAGTTGAATACGACGGGACGGCCTATAACGGCTGGCAGCGTCAGCGCCACGGTAAAGGTGTGCAGAGTTTCCTCGAGGACGCGCTTGCCAGGGTGGCCGATGCTCCCGTAGAAGCGGTGTGCGCCGGGCGTACCGACACCGGCGTGCATGCGGAAGCCCAGGTGGTGCACTTCGACAGCGCCGCCGAGCGGACACCTCGCAGCTGGGTTCTGGGCGTCAACAGCAATCTCCCGCGCGATGTGAACGCGCTGTGGGCGCAACCCGTGGCCGACGACTTTCACGCCCGATACTCGGCACTCTCGCGAACCTACCGTTACCTCATCCTGAACCGGCCAGTGCGCTCCGCGCTCAATCGGGATCGCGCCTGGTGGCTGCACCGTTCGCTCGACGAGCAGCGCATGCAAGAAGCCGCTTCCTGCCTGCATGGCGAACACGATTTTTCCGCGTTCCGCGCCGCTGGCTGCCAGGCTCTCACGCCGCACCGGAACATCTTCGCGATCACCATCGTACGGCACGACGAATGGCTCGTCCTGACCATCAGGGCAAACGCTTTCCTGCAGCACATGGTACGGAACATCGTCGGCGTGCTCGTGGCGATCGGCGCAGGGGAAGAAGCGCCGCAATGGGCGCAACAAGTGCTGGAGAGCCGCGACCGAACTCGCGGCGGCATTACGGCGCCCGCGCATGGGCTCACCCTGGTCGAGGTCGAGTATCCGGAGACCAGCGGCATACCGGCGCGGCCAGCTTCCACTCTCCTGCCGATTCCCGGCTCGTAACCTTAAGCTTGGACTTTTCATGAATAGGCCGGGCCGGTTTTTCGTTTATGATGCGGTGCTATGAGCTGGTTTGAAAAACTGATGCCCTCGCGCATCAACACGGAAAAGCGCACTCGTTCGGTGCCACAGGGCGTCTGGATCAAGTGCCCCAACTGCGATGCACAGCTCTACCGGACGGAACTCGAACGCAACCTGAACGTCTGCCCGAAGTGCCAGCACCACATGCGCATCGGCGCGCGCACCCGTATCGAGTATTTCCTGGACCCGGAGTCGCAGGAAGAAATTGCCGCCAACCTCGAGCCGCAGGATCCCCTGAAGTTTCGCGACAGCAAGCGCTATCGCGACCGCTTGTCGCAGGCGCAGAAGGCAACGGGCGAGAAGGACGCGCTGGTGGCAGTACACGGCAATCTGTTCGGGCAGCCGGTGGTGGTTTGTGCTTTCGAATTCGCCTTCATGGGTGGCTCCATGGGGTCGGTCGTCGGGGAGCGCTTCAGCCGCGCGGCCTCGTACAGCGCCGAAAACCGGGTTCCGCTGGTGTCGTTTTCGGCAAGCGGCGGTGCTCGCATGCAGGAAGCGTTGTTTTCGCTGTTGCAAATGGGAAAGACCGCCGCTGCACTGGCAAGGCTCGGGCAATTGCGCATTCCTTACATCTCCGTCATGACCGACCCGACGACCGGCGGCGTCTCGGCGAGCCTCGCAATGCTTGGCGACGTGAACATCGCGGAGCCGCAAGCGCTGATCGGTTTCGCCGGCCCCAGGGTCATCGAGCAGACGGTCCGCCAAAAGCTGCCCGACGGGTTCCAGCGCAGCGAATTCCTGCTGGACCACGGAGCCATCGACATGATCGTCGATCGCCGCAGGATGCGCGACGAGATCGGCGACCTCCTGGCGAAGCTCGCGAACCGGCCGAAGCCCTCGGCAATCGAACCACCACCCGCTGAACCGCCCCCCGCCGCCGAAACGGCGTGAGGCTTTCCCCTTGAGGGAAGCTCTGTACAAGTCATGTTCAGCCAAGCGCTCATCGGTACTCGTGGCGGGGTCCCTGACGTGGGCTCCTGAGTGGTCGTAGTGCACCGATGACGGCGAAACTTAAGGGACCTTTTAACACGCTCGACGACTGGCTGGCCTGGCTCGAGACGCTGTCTCCGCGCGAGATCGACCTCGGTCTCGAGCGCGTGCTCGAGGTCCTCGGACGCCTCGAGCTCAGGAAGCCTGCAACCGTCATCCACGTTGCCGGCACCAACGGCAAGGGATCCTGCGCCGCGATGCTCGAAGCATTGCTGCGCGGCGCGGGCGCACGCACGGGATGCTACACCTCGCCGCACTTGCTGCGTTACAACGAACGCATTCGTTTGAACGGGGTTCCCGCGGACGATGCCGGGATAATCTCGGCGCTGGAGACAGTCGAATCCGTCCGCGAGGGTCTGCCGCTGACTTATTTTGAATTCGGCACGCTAGCGGCGCTGGTCGTTTTCGAGCGCAACGGCGCGGACACGCTCGTGTTGGAGATCGGCATGGGCGGCCGTCTTGATGCGGTTAATGCAGTGGAGCCGGACGTCGGCATCATCACGAACGTCGATCGGGACCATTGCGAATGGCTCGGGAACGACGCGGAGACTATTGCGGGCGAGAAAGCCGGCATCATGCGCGCGGGGAAACCGGTCGTTTTCGGTTCCGAGGTTATTCCCGCCGCGATTACCGCGTCAGCTGCGAGAATCGGCGCCGACCTTCGCATCCTTGGCCGTGACTTCTGGTACACCCGGGATCCTGCACGCCCCGAAAAGTGGAACTGGCGCGGGCGTAAGGTCATCCTGGACGGTATCGCCGTTCCTTCCCTGGCCGGGCGTTTCCAGCTGCAGAACGCGTCCGCTGTCTTAGCGTCGCTCGAAGCGATAGACCGCGGTGACGCGCTCGCCCCGGACAGGGTCAGCAAGGCGCTGCAGAGTCTCGCCCTGCCGGGACGATTCCAGTGGCTCGAGCGGAAGCGTCGCTGGCTCCTGGACGTCGCTCACAATCCGCACGCAGCGGCCGGCCTTGCAACTTCGCTCGCTGCGCTTGAACCTCGTCCTCCGGTGACCGCGATAATCGGCGTGCTCGCCGACAAGGAAGTGCGGGGCATAGTCACGCCGCTCCTTCCGCACGTCGCACGCTGGATTGCCGTCACGGCACACAATTCGCGGGCGCTTCCCGCGCGTGAATTGGCCCAATCTGTTTCGCATCTTGCGGACAAACCCTGTCTCGTCGCGGACGACCTGTCGCAGGCGATGAGCTTTGCAGAAAGCCAGGCCGACGTGGACGAGGTAATCCTGGTCACCGGTTCGTTCTACACCGTGGGTCCGGCTCTCGAAGCATTGCAATAGCGGATACAAACACGCGGAATCGCATTCACAAAAAAGTCCCGGACAACGGGAATGGCAGAACACATGCGATATACTCGCGCCGGTAGTCACGCGATACTTTTGCAAGAATGGATCGAGCATTGAAAGAACGTGTCATAGGTGCGATCGCACTCGTGGCGATCGCGGTTCTCGTCGTACCCGTCTTTCTCGATGGGCCGTCGACCGAGGCCGAGATCGTCAGCGAATCCGTCATGCTGCCGGGCCAGAATGAACAGGCACGGAAGCGCCAGACTATCGTGCTGGAGCGCGACCGCGACCAGCCGGTACCGGTTTCAGGCAGCCGCAATACCCAGGCAATGACGCCCGCCGAAAAGCTCGCGGCAGACGACGCCGCTCGGCAGGCTGCGGCGGCCGAAGAAGCGGCGGCTGCAGAAGAGGTCGCTGCGAAAGCGCAGCAGAAAGCAGCAGAAAACGCGCCGCCACCGGCGGGGAAGGACGCGCCTGCGCCTGCTGCCGAAAAGGAGACGCCGGCGGCGGCAACAACGGTCGCGAAAGCGGAGACCGTCCCGGCGGCCAAGCCCGTGCCGACTGAATCCTCGCCGGAATCGGCGACGGGAATGTGGGCGGTGCAACTCGGCAGCTTCTCCAGTGAGGCGAATGCAGAGCGCCTGGCCGCAGACCTGCGAAAGAACGGCTACGCCGCTTTCCTGAGCCAGCACAAGACTTCGGGCGGTTCACTGCACCGCGTGCGGGTCGGACCGCAAAAGGATCGCAAAAGCGCCGAAGGCGTGGCGAGCAAGCTCGGCGGTGACGGCCACAAGGGACAGGTCGTGCCTCACCCTTGAAGCGCACCCTTTAAATCCTGAAATCCTGGCTCATTCAGTCCTGAACGGCCTCAACCCATCTGATAGAATCGCGGCCTCCCGTCTCCCGGATCGGATCCGGCAGGAACCTCCGACTACAGTGCACGATGCCGCTCGCTGACGTTGTCATTGCCGTTGCCGTCCTTATATCCGTGGCCGTGGGAATCTTCCGCGGTTTTGTGAAGGAGGCGATTTCCATCGTGACCCTCCTTGTGGCCTTATGGGCCGCGATGAACTTCGGCGCGTATGCCGGGCGGTGGAGCGAAAGCTGGATCGAGTCCGAGGGTTTACAGCTTTGGGTAGGACGTACCCTGGTATTCGTGGTCATTCTCATCGTCGGCGGGCTGATCGGATGGATGTTTTCCCGACTGGTCAGGCTCTCGGCATTGAACGGAACCGACAGGTCGTTGGGAGCGTTGTTCGGCTTCGGCCGCGGCGTCCTGTTGCTGGGTGTATTCATTATCGGCGGACAGCTGGCCAGCTTCGACCGGGACGAGTGGTGGCAGAATTCCCGGCTGATCCCCTACGGCGTGAAAGTTGCCGACTGGATACGTGTCATGGCGCCGAAGGGCGTCGATTTACTGCAGAAGGACGAGCTGGTCGAATCTGCAGTGGAAAGCTGAGTAAAGCGCAGGGCGAAGCTTTTAATAATGTGTGGCGTTGTCGGAATAGTTGGTAAGGGCCCTGTCAACCAGGCGATCTACGATGCGTTGACGGTGCTGCAGCATCGCGGCCAGGACGCGGCCGGTATCGTCACCTCGGGCGAAGCAGGACTGCAGGTCAGGAAAGGCAACGGCCTTGTCCGCGATGTCTTCCGCCAGCGCGATATGCTGCAGCTGACCGGCAATGTGGGCTTGGGTCACGTGCGCTACCCGACCGCCGGAGGTGCGCACGCTGCCGAGGCACAGCCGTTCTACGTGAACTCGCCGTATGGCATTTGCCTGGCGCACAACGGCAACCTCACGAATTTCAACGAGCTCGCCGACCTCCTGACCAGGGAAGACCGCCGCCACCTCGCAACCGGTTCGGATTCCGAAGTGCTGCTGAACGTTTTTGCGCACGAGTTGCAGAGCCGAACCAGCGGAGACCCGACGCCCGAGCAGATATTCGAGGCAGTCGAGGCGGTGCATCGTCGGTGCAGGGGCGGCTACGCGGTGGTTGCGATGATCATAGGTCACGGGATCGTGGCATTCCGCGATCCGAACGGCATCAGGCCCTTGGTCGCCGGCATCCGCGAAACAGGGCAGGGCAACGAGTACATGGTTGCTTCTGAAAGTGTCGCCCTCGACATTCTTCGCTTCCGCAAGCTGCGCGATCTCGCCCCCGGCGAAACGCTGTTCATCGAGAACAGCGGCAAGCTCCATAGCCGGGAACACCAGGGGCCGGTGCGGCACGCGCCCTGCATTTTCGAGTTCGTCTACTTCGCGCGCCCCGATTCGATCATCGACAACCTCTCGGTTTACAAGGCGAGGTTGCGCATGGGCGAGCAGCTTGCCGGGCAGATCGTCCGTGAGTGGCCGGACCACGATATCGACGTCGTAATCCCCATACCGGACACCAGCCGGACCTCCGCGGTGCAGGTGGCATACCATCTGGGAGTAAAGTATCGCGAGGGCTTCATCAAGAACCGCTACATCGGGAGAACGTTCATCATGCCGGGCCAGGCGGAGCGCGCCCAATCGGTACGGCGCAAGCTGAACGCAATCGACCTCGAGTTTCGCGGCAAGAACGTCCTGCTGGTCGACGACTCCATCGTGCGGGGAACGACCTCCAAGCAGATCATCCGCATCGCCCGCGAAGCCGGCGCGCGCAAGGTGTACTTCGCCTCAGCCGCTCCGCCGGTGCGCTACCCCAACGTCTACGGCATCGACATGCCGGCCGCCTCGGAGCTGATTGCCAACGGCCGGTCGGTCGAGGAAGTGCAGGAGTTGATCGGCGCGGACAGGCTGATCTACCTCGATTTGCACGGGCTGGTACGCTCGGTCAGGCACGATAACTCCGCGATCACCGAGTTCGATACTTCCTGTTTCTCGGGGGAGTACATCACCGGCGACATCACGCCTGCGTATCTCGCGGAGCTGGAGGTTGCGCGGAACGACAAGGCAAAAACCATGAACGGGAATGGACGGCAGCTCCGGCAGGCACGGGCAGAGCCGCCTGCGGACGATACAGCTGACGAGGAAGCCGGCAAGAAAGACAGGGCCGCGTGGATGTAGCGAATGGCCCTCGCGCCGTGAACATCAAGGTGATGATCATCGACGGGCAGGCGGACTTCCGCAGGCTGCTCATGCATCACGTCACGACCTGCTGGCCCGACGCCGTAATCTCCGACTACGACCCTACCGCCGCCGGGCATCTTCCGGAAGAGTTCAGCGGTGCCGGTAACGACATCGTCCTTCTCGGCGACAACCAGGGTAACCGGAGCGGAATCAAGACGCTAAAGTCCTACGCCCGAAAACCCGAGTTCCCGCCCATCGTCTACTTCTGCAGCAATGCTGAGAAGAAACGCGAGGCGATCGCCGCGGGAGCCCAGGCGGTGTTCCTGCGCACACGGATAAAGCACGACGAACTGGTCGTCCGGATCGGGCACATCCTGCGCGCGCGGCGGCGCCTGGCTTCTACCCAGTCGCTGTTCGTCGGCGACGGGAGAACAGGCATCCATCCTCTCGTAAAGGGATACAAGTTCCTGAAAAAACTCGCGGCGAGCGACCACTCGGCCGTGTACCTCGCGGAAAAGGTATCCACCGGCGGCAAAATGGTCCTGAAGGTGCTGCGCCAGGTCCCGGACCTGTCGGATGGCATCGGCGCATTCGACCGTTTCCTGCAGGAATACGAGATGATCGCGGACCTCGTGCATCCGAATATCGTGAAGATCCACGATCTCGGTGTCAGCGACGACCATGCGCATATAGCCATGGAATACCTGTCTGGCGGCGACCTGAAGCAGCGGATCAAGAACGGCATCCTGGAGACGGACGCGGTGCGTTACGCCCGCGAGATCGCGAGTGCCCTGGCGCAGGTGCACAGCGTCGGCATTCTGCATCGTGACTTGAAGCCGGGTAACGTCATGCTGCGGGAAGACGGCAGCATCGCGCTTATTGATTTCGGACTGGCAAAGCGCATGCGCCTCGAGCAGGAGATGACGGGCAGCGGCGAGATCTTCGGCACTCCTTATTACATGAGCCCGGAGCAGGGACATGCCGATGACGCGGACGCGCGAAGCGACATTTACAGCCTTGGAGTCATCTTCTACGAGATGCTGACGGGGGAGAAGCCGTACAAGGCATCCAACGCGATGGGAATCATCTACAAGCACAGTCATGCGCCGATCCCGATCCTCTCGCCCCGGCTGGAGAAGTACCAGATGTTGCTGGACCGCCTGCTTGCCAAGATGCCGGACGACCGGCTGCAAAGCGCGGAAGAGGTAGTCGCATGGTTCAACCGGTTCTGACGCCGCCGGCCGTTGCGGACTTTTGCGAAACCAGGACTCCTGAAGCCTGGGTGGACGAGGCTTGCGCGCGAATACCCGAACTCCTGCTCGATCACGCGAACTGCGAGCTGAAGGCTGCGTCAACTGCAATCGGCTTCCTGTATCGCTATCCCGAACGCGGTTTGCTCGCTGAGCGGATGTCGCGCCTGGCGCGAGAGGAACTGAGGCATTACGAGCAGGTAAAGAAGCTGATGCGCGAGCGCGACGTTCCTTTCGCCCGCCTGGATGCTTCGCGCTACGCGGCAACGATGCGTGCAGCGGCGCGGACCGGCGAGCCGCATCGCCTGATGGACACGCTGATCATCGGCGCACTGATTGAAGCGCGTTCCTGCGAACGTTTCGCCGCCCTGGTCCCGCACCTGCCGCAGGACCTCGCATCGTTCTACAAGGGCTTGCTGACTTCGGAGGCCCGCCACTTCGAACAGTACCTCTACTTCGCGAGAAGCGAGACGGGCGCAAGCGACGAAGAAATCGCGGAGCGCGTGGCAGAACTCAGGTCGATAGAGTCGGCACTGGTCACCGACCCCGACCCTCAATTCCGCTTCCACAGCGGCCCCCCGCAGTATCGGAATAGCACGCTGTAGGAGCCTGCATTGCAGGCGACATTCGCTGCGAAGTTGTTGTCGCCCGTGAGACGGGCTCCTGCAGCGCAGGATTCCGCACATCCCGGAACAGCACGCTGTCCCGCCGCGATTCCCGGCTGGTGAAACATGACACGGGCGACGTTCTCTAACTCCGCTACCGCGGCCGCTCCAGCACGCTCAGCTTTGGTCCTGCGGCGTCCCAGCGCACGACGCTTCCCTGCTCGTACCAGTCCCCCAGCACGATCCTGGTCGCGGGCGCCCCGTCGAGCTGGAACCGGTGCACTGCGGGCCGGTGCGTGTGTCCATGCAGCAAAGTCCTGACGCCGTGTGCCTTCAGCAGTTGCTCCACCGCTCCCTGGTTGACGTCCGATATCTGCGGGTCGATGGAGCCGCCATGCGCCATGCTGTCGGCACGCGCCTGCCGCGCGATCGCCTGGCGTTCCTCGAGCGGCTTCTTCAACATCATGGCCTGCCATCCGGGATTCCGCGTGACTGCCCGAACTTCCTGGTACTTGAGGTCATCGGTGCACAACGCGTCCCCGTGACTCAGCAATACCTCCTCGCCATAAAGCTCGAGCAGGTACGGATCCGGCAACAACTGAACGTTCGTCTCCCCGGCGAAGCGTTCACCGATCAGGAAGTCCCTGTTGCCGTGCATGAAGAACACCGGCACGCCGCTGTCGGCCACGCCGCGGATGGCCGCTTTCATTTCTGCATAGTGCTGATTCGGGTCGTCGTCGCCGATCCAGGATTCAAACAGGTCGCCGAGGATATACAAGGCCTCGGCCTGCATCGCTTCCCGCTGCAGGAATTCGAGGAACTGCGCGCCTATCTCGGGACGAGCCCCCTCGAGGTGCAGGTCGGAGATGAAGAGGGTGGTCAACTCAGTCTGTCCGGGCTAGCGACTGGAATCCACCCGCGACGCTTTCTCGATGACCACGGTCGCAACCGGCACGTCGCTCGCGAATTCACCGGCGGGCCCGGTTGGCGTGGCAGCAATCTTGTCGACGACGTCCATACCTTCGATAACGTAGCCGAACACGGTGTAACCCCAGCGATCCGGCCTCGGGTTCAGGGAAGCATTATCTACGACGTTGATGTAGAACTGCGCATTCGCGGTGTGCGGCTCCGGGAGCCTCGCCATTGCCACCGTGCCTCGCAGGTTCGGAAGCCCGTTACCTGATTCATTGGGAATCGTCTCGTCTCCTGCGTCCTTCTCTTTGAGGTCGCGGGTGTACCCGCCGCCCTGGATCATGAACCCCGGAATGACGCGGTGGAATATCGTGTCGTTGTAGTAACCGTTGTCTATGAGTTCCAGCACGTGCCCGACCGTGAGAGGGGCGCGGCGGCCGTCCAGCTCCATCACGATATTTCCTTCGGTCGTCTCGAATCGAACATGCTGGCTCGCCGGCACTTCGTCGGCGGCAACGGCAGAGTGGCAGCCCAACATCATCAGTATCGGTAGCAGGACCTGCAGAAAAAAGGAGGCTTTAGACGAATTGCTGAGCATTGAGAAGTCCACGGTGCCAGAGAAAGGTGATTCTATTATCGAGCGCCCCCGGAAAATGTCCAACAGGAACGAAAATTGACTGACTTCCGGGGCGGCCGTATCATTCTGCCCCCGCCGCGCTGGCGGTTCCTGTAAGGGGTTACGGTGTCAGCGCGCGGAGTGGATCCGGCGGCGGGGCATGGCGCAGTCTGGTAGCGCATCTGCTTTGGGAGCAGAGGGTCGGCGGTTCGAATCCGTCTGCCCCGACCAACCAGCCACTTTTGAAGTGCATTTGGAGGAGTTTGAACGTCAATTAGCGCCCGTAGCTCAATCGGATAGAGCATCGGCCTTTGAGAAAAGGAGCCTGCAGTGGGAAACAGAACTGCTGCAGTGGACTGCACCGTAACGGGGAAACCTTAACAGCCGTGGCTGATGGCAATCCCGTGGAAACCTGTGGTCGTCCGCCTGTTATTGTAAAATGTGCAAATGCCGCATCATACAAAGGGCAAGGGTGACCTGGGGGTTCTGAAGGCTCAGATCGACCTGTATAGCCAGGGATTCACAATCTGTCTTCCACTGACGGAGCACGCTCCGTTCGATTTGGTGGCTTACAAGGATGGCGAATTCCGGCGAGTTCAGGTGAAGTACAGAACCGTAGATAAGTTCGGGAAAATCGATGTAAAGTTTTCGACGTGCTGGGCCGACAGGAACGGCACTCATACGACGCCGATCGACAAGGACGAAGTTGATCTGTTTTGCATCTACTGTCCTGATACGGACGAGTGCTATTACCTGGAGCCGAGTAAGTACGGCTCATACGCGTCACTGAGGGTAAGAACGCCCAAGAACGGTCAGGCGAAGCGTGTATCGTTCGCGACTGACTTTCGCAGGGCTCCGTAGAGACTAAACGTGCAGCGCCTGAGATGGCGAAGTGATAGTCCAGACCACAAACCCTTAAAGCGGGGCCGCGAAAGCGGTAGTTGGTAAGCTAAGCCGGGGGTTGCAGGTTCGAATCCTGCCGGGCGCGCCAAATTGAGAAATGTGAGAGCCTGTGCGGGCAGTCGATCGGCCGAAACAGGTCGATCTCGTTTAAGATAGCGCAACGAATGGTGGGCGTAGCTCAGTTGGTAGAGCCCCGGGTTGTGATCCCGGTCGTCGTGGGTTCGAATCCCATCGCTCACCCCATCTTTTGGATCAGGCACAAAGCCCCCAGGTCGAGGGGCTGCCGGGGAAGACGCAAGCGGGCCTCTAGCTCAATTGGTAGAGCAGTGGACTCTTAATCCATTGGTTCGGGGTTCAAGTCCCCGGGGGCCCACCATTTCGTCGTTCCTTGCCTGTGTGTTCTTGTATCTGCTGCCGCCGAGCGTCTCCCGGACGGGCGCCAAATATGACGACCAAAGCGTGATGGGACTGGGATAATCCACATCTGCCCCCATATGTTTCGCGTTATACTCGCGCCAGCCCGGAAAAGGGGCTTGATAACGGCGGGCCCGGCGAACAGGCGCGGGTGAACAAAACGGCAAAATCGTCGGTCGAACAACGGGTTGAAGGAAAAGCCGAAACTCGCGCGAAAGTGGCGGAATTGGTAGACGCGCTGGATTTAGGATCCTGTGGGGCAACCCGTGAGAGTTCGAGTCTCTCCTTTCGCACCAAATTCTTCGGCTACCATAAACTTGGTTGCACATGACAAAGGGCAGGCGACGCACAAGTCGGGCCGGTTAGTGCCGGAAATGAGAAAAGGGTTAGGGAAATGATGGTCACTGTCGAGTCGACGGGCACCCTCGAGCGCCGCATGCGCGTCGAGCTGCCGGCCGAGCGCATCGAAAAAGAGATCGAGACGCGGCTTAGGAAAGTAGGCCGCACGGTCAGGATCAAGGGCTTTCGTCCGGGAAAGATCCCGCCGAAGGTCGTGCGTCAGCGCTATGGCGGACAGGTCCGGCAGGAAGTGCTGTCGGAGCTGATGCAAAAGAGTTACAGCGACGCCGTGATCCAGGAAAACCTGAATCCGGCCGCGGGACCGAAGATCGTTCCCGAGGCGACCGGCGACGGCAAGGACTTCGCTTACGTCGCCACCTTTGAGGTGCTGCCCGAAGTCAGCCTCAAGGGTCTCGACAAGATCGAAGTCGAGAAGCCGGAAGTGGAGATCAGCGACGACGACCGCGAAGCCATGATCCTCAACCTGCGGAAGCAGAAAGCCGGTTTCGAGCCGGTGGAGCGCGCCGCGAAAGAAGGTGACCGCGTCATTGTCGATTTCGA
>DATGQI010000126.1:0-13459 GCA_035304285.1 Woeseiaceae bacterium | reverse complement strand
TGCGTCACTGTGTCCGCGCCGCTCGGCGAGAAGATGCAGGTGAGATTACTGATCGACACCCGGGTGTTCAGGCCGCGCGCGATGAAATCCTCTACCGTGGCAGCATCGAGATCATCGAAAGAGCCGATGCCGTCGGATTCGATGCAGTGGTTGCCATCCGTCTCCGACTGGACGATCAAGGCGTTGCTGATGGTGCCGATGTAGCCCTCATCGAGGTCGAGCGAGTCGTCGCGAACGTACAGTGCGACGAAGTTGTTGACGTCGAAGCTGCCGCCGAACATCTCGATGCCGTCGTCGTACGTCGAGTACACCTGCAGGTTGCTGACGATGGTATTGCTGCCGACGGAGCCGAATGTAATGCCGTTCAATTCGTCTCCGTTGCCGACCGTCGCGCCGGTGTGCTTTACCCTCAGGTATTCGAGCCGGCCCGAGCTGTCCGCGTCGTTATCGCCGCCGTAAAAGGACTCGTCCAGCCCCGCCGCGCCTTCGGCTGCCACGTGGCATTCGCCAGCCAGGGCGAAATCCGCCTCGCCCCGGGTTCCCGTGGAAGCGCACTTGTTCGTGACGGCAAAGCCGTTGATCACGACGCCGCCCCACTGCTGGACATCTTCCGGACCGACCGTCCCCTCCACGTCGGATACCGATGTCAGGGTAATCGGCGCATCGGGTGTTCCGACCGCGAAAATCTGCGAGCCGCGGTTGATGATCATGAAGTCCTTGCTGGTGCGCCAGGCAAGCGTCGCGCCGGCTTCGATTGTCAGGACCGGGCCGTCGCCGCCTTCAGCGATTCCCGCCGCCAGCATCTCGGCATCCGTCTCGTAAGCCTCGCCCACGAACAGGCTGCCCTCGAAGATGTGCGCGCCGCCTTCGGGCAGCGCGGGGACCGTCAGGTCATATTTGAGGTTGTTGCCGGCGCCGACGAAGGACTGCGAGTACGTGCAGTTCGTGCCGTCGTAACTGCCCTGGATCGTCTGCCCGCCTGAGTTTACGTAGGACGCGCACAGATCGTCATCGCCGCCGCCACCACCACCGGGAGGATTGTTGGTGTTATTGCTGTCCGTCACGTTCGTTTGCGGTTCGATGTTGATATCGCCACTTCCGCAGCCGACCAGCGCTGCGCCGGACAAGGCGGTAATGGCAGTTAACAACAGGCTTCGGTTCATCAGGTTTTCTCTCCAGCGATGGAAGTTGGTTCGTCAGTAGATCGTCAATGCCGGAACGGTAATCCCGGTTTGTAAAAGCCGTGTGACAGGATTGTTATGAAACGGTTAACAAACGAACGGCGCGTTAACTGCACGTTTTCAGGCCTGGAAGGAGAAGCGATAGCCGCTGCCCCGAACCGTCTGCAAATACCGTTCGTAACCAAATGGTTCCAGTACCATCCTCAAGCGGCGCACATGGACATCCACGGTGCGGACACCGACAGCGGCATTCCGGTCCCATACGTGGATCAGCAGTTGTTGCCGGCTGAAGGCGCGGTCCTGGTTAGCTACCAGGAACTGCAGCAGGCGATATTCGCGCGGCGCCAGCGAGACAGGCGTATCGTCGACAATGAGGCGATGGCCGGCCTTGTCGATCGTAATGCCGCCGGCCGTCAGGCGACCGCTGTTGTGAAGGGTTGCCGGCCGTCGAAGGCAGGCTCCGATGCGTGCCATGAATTCACGGCTGGAGAAAGGCTTTTCGATAAAATCGTCGGCGCCGAGGTCCAGCGCTGCGATGGCCTCGCCCGCTTCGTGCGCGGCCGAGGTCATCAGCACCCGCACATGCTTGAGATCGTCGTTATGCTTGAGGTCGCCCAGCAGTTCGATTCCCGCAACGTCCGGCAGCATCCAATCCAGCACCATCAGGTCGGGACGCTTTTGCGCAACGGCCCTGAGGGCGCCGACGGCGTCGTTGGTCTCGCTGACGTCGTGACCAAGCTCCCTCAGTTCCCGGGCGATATGGCTACGCGTCGTTACGTCGTCGTCTACAAGCAGTATCGATGCCAAACTCATGGCGCTCTCTCGGTCGATGACAAGCAAGAGACCACATGAGCTTTACAGCACGATTACGTTGACGTTACGGAATTGTTACGGCGTAAAAGGGGACAGATTTATTTTTCTACTTTTACGGTTATACAATGCGGTAAAAGTGAGGAGAAAAATAAATCTGTCCCCTTTTACGTCTTTTACGCCGGTGGATTCTCCCGGCGGCGCTGCCGGTACGCCGCAGCGCGCATCAGCAGCATCGCGGTGACCGGTGCGGTTATGACGATGAACAGCGTGATCAGGAGTTCATGAATGACCGGGCGCCCCACGAGCGCTGAAGAGACGATCATCGACGCAAACAGCACGCAGCCGGTCCCCAGCGTCGTGCCCATGGTCGGGGGATGCATTCGATCGTAGAAGCTTCGCAGCCGCAATAAGCCGATCGAGCCGATCAGGGCGAGCAACCCGCCGGCGACCAGCAGGATCGTAGCCGGTATCGTCGCCCAGAGCGGCAGGTCGGCTTCGCTCACGGTTCGATCACCTCTCCACGCAAGAGGAATTTTGCCAGCGCGATGCTGCTCACGAAACCGAACAGCGCGATCAGCAGGGCCATGTCGAAGTAGACGGTCGAACTCGTGCGAATGCCCACCATCAGCAACGTCAGCATGCCGTTGATATAGAAAGTGTCCAGCGCCAGGATCCGATCCTGCGCCGCCGGCCCGATGAAAAGCCGGAGAACCGCGCAGAGCATCGCAAGCACGAAGCATAGCGAAGCAAACCATGCCGCGTAGTCGAAAACCGCATTCATTCGAATATCCTCATCAACGTTTTCTCGTAGCGGCCCTTGATCCAGCGAATCCAGGCCTCCTCGTCCTTCAGGTCGAGCACGTGCAATGTCAGCCTGCTGCTGTCGGAAGCCAAATCGACCCACACCGTACCCGGCGTGGATGTCACGATCGTCGCCAGCACCGCGAGCCCGTGCGGGTCTCGCATATCGAGGGGAATATCGAGAAAGCCGGACCTCACGTCGCGATCGCGGACGAGCCCCAACACGATCCGCGCGACACTCACGTTGGAGCGAACGATGTCCAAGAACACCATAAGCAGCAGGACGGGCGCCAGGTGGACGTTCCGCAGGCTCGGCTGCAGGGGCCGCAGGGACGAAGTGCCGTAAGCAAGCAATACGCCGAGCGCAGCTCCGAGTACCAGTTGCCCCGGCGCGAGTGACTGGTTCAGCACCAGCCACATGACCGTGAGCGTCATGATCAGCACAGGCGGAAACGATCTTGTCGCTTTTATTTTCACCGCTCCCGCCCCCCCGGTTCGACTCCTTCCTGCGGCGACAGCACGGCCCTGATATAAGCCTGCGGGTCGTGCAGTGAATCGGCCGCAGCTTCGAAGTAGGTCATGACCGAACCCGAGGCCGCGCTGATTCCCAATGTCAGCAGCACAAGCGACGCCACCGGCAAGGCCTCCAGGATGCGGAGCCGCGGGGTGCGGCGCCCCACCGTGGTCCAGAACAGCCGCATGCCGATCCTCGTCGTCGCGAACACGGCCGCGAATCCTGAGACCAGGATACCCGCCGCAAGACCCCATATCGCTCCGTTGCCTTCGGCAAAACCGAGCGCCGTCGACAGCAATGCGAACTTTGCAACGAATCCCGGCAAGGGCGGCAGGCCAGCCACCAGCATGACGCAACAGACGAATATGAACCCGAGGAATGCCATGGCTGCCGGAAGCGCGGTTCCGACTTCTTCATCGACCCCGTACGGATCGATCTCGGCAACCCCGAATGCGGTGTAGAAGGGCGCAGGTGGCGGCTCGACTTCCTCGCGCAACGCGAACAGCGGCAAGCGGGCACGATCGGTCATGCCGGTAAGCATAAAGAAGGTGCCCGTCGTCAGTACGGATACGACCAAGTAGAAAAGGACAGGTGCCGTCAGCGCTTCGATACCCAGCCCGAGCGCCGCCAGCAACAGGCCCGACGAGACGATTATCGAGTGACTCACGAGCCTCTTGAGATGCAGCGATGCCAGCATCCCGATCGTGCCGGCAACGAGCGTCGCCATCCCTATATAAAAGAGTATCCAGCCGAGCAGCGCGGCGGCCACGTCGTCATCGCCCATCAGCGTCCCCACGCGCAGTACCGCGTAGATACCGACCTTGGTCATGATCCCGAAGGCCGCAGACACCGGGGCGATCGCGATCGGATAAGCCCTCGGCAGCCAGAAATTCAGTGGCCAGCTGCCGGCTTTCACCAGGAAAGCGACGCCGAGGATCGCTGCACCGGTGTCGAAAAGGGACCGATCGGCCGGTGAGAGCTCCGCAACCTTACCGGTAAGATCCGCCATGTTTAGCGTGCCGGCGACGCCATAGATCAACGCGACGCCAATCAGGAACAGGAAAGTTGAGGCGAGGTTGACGGCGATGTAATGGAGGCCTCTCCGGACCCGCCTCGTGCCGACGCCGCGCAGCAGCAGGGCATAGGAGGCTGCGAGCAGGATTTCGAAGAACACGAACAGGTTGAACAGGTCGCCCGTGAGGAACGCACCGTTCACGCCCATCATCAGGAACTGGAACACCGAATGAAAGGGCTGGCCCGGCCGGTCCCAGCGCGCGATGGAGTAGACGAGCGTCGCCACGGCGACCGTCGTGCCAAGCGCAACCATCAGCGCCGACAGGCGATCGACGACCAGTACAATACCGAACGGCGCGGCCCAGCCGCCGATCGAATAGACGCCGATGCCCTCCGGCCACACCTGCGGCGCGGCATCAGTGGTGAAATACAGCAAGGCGATTGCCGCTGTCAGCTGCGCGAATGCGGACGTAAGGGCGATCGTAACGCGGGCACTCCGTTGCGACTCCTGAAGCAGCAGCATGGCAGCGCCCGCCAGCAGCGGCAGGATGATCGGCATGACGGGCAGGTGCTGCATCAACGAGTTCACGAACCGGGCTCCCGTCCATCGACGTGGTCAGTGCCGGACAGGCCGCGCAAGGCAAGCAGCACGACCAGGAACAATGCGGTGGTCGCAAAGCCGATGACGATCGCCGTCAGCACCAGCGCCTGCGGCACCGGGTCGGCATAAAGCGCTGCATCTGTCGCGTTGTCCGTTGTGATGATCGGCGGCTTGTACGTAGCGAGCCGTCCCATGCCGAAAATGAAAAGGTTGGTCGCATAGGAAAGCAACGAGATTCCGAGGAGCAGCTGGAAGGTTCGCGGCCGCAGCAGCAGCCACACTCCGGAGCCCGCGAGTATCCCGATCGCCAGTGAATACAGGACCTCCATCAGCTCACCGCCTCGCTCGCGACAGCGGCCGAGAGGTTCTGCTCGGCCGGTTCCGGGACCTTGCGCGCGCTGCGTAACGACTGGTGGGCGAGCGCAATCAGCATCAGGACCGTCGCCCCGACGACCGAGAGATAAACTCCAAGGTCGAACAGTAATACGCTCGACAGGTGAAGGTCGCCGATCAGGGGCAGGTGCAGATCCACAGCCTGGGCATCCAGGAACTGCATTGAGACGAACCAGGCGCTCATGCCCGCGATCGCTGCCGCCAGCAGCCCGAACGAGACCAGCACCTGCGGGTGAATCCTGATATGCGCCTCGACCCACAACGTGCCGCCGACCATGTATTGCGTGATCAGCGCCGTGGCCATGACGAGTCCGCCGACAAAACCTCCGCCCGGCGCGTTATGCCCCCGCAGCAGGAAGTAGATGGACACCAGCGCAGCCATGGGCAACAGCAGTCTCACCAGTACCGCGGGAATTTTCATGTAGCCCGGCGGCAACAGTTCGTTCACACCCTCCATCAACCTGTCACGCGCCAGGTCCTCCCGTTGGGCACGCGGCACTTCCATGCTCTCGGGCGCCGGCCGGAAGCGCCGGAGCATTGCGTAAACCGTCAACGCCACCATGCTTACCACGGTAATCTCGCCGAACGTGTCGAAGCCGCGGAAATCGACGAGGATGACGTTCACGATGTTGCGGCCGCCGCCTTCTGCCAGCGCATTCTCGACGAAAAACGCGGCCAGTCCCTGTGCCGCGGGCCGCGTCAGCGCCGCGAACGCAAGTCCCGCGACACCGACACCCGCGGCAACGGCAACGATGGCATCGCGGCTTCGCCGTGCCCGCGCGCGCAGCGTTCTCCGGCGTGCGTCATCGAACGCGATCCGCTGCGGCAACCAGCGCAGCCCGAGCAGGATCAGGACGATAGTTACGACCTCGACGGAAATTTGCGTCAGGGCGAGATCGGGTGCCGAGAACCAGGCAAACGTAAGGCATGTAACGAGCCCGGCGCCGCCCAGCATGATCAGCGCCGCCAGCCGGTGGAACTTAGCCTGCAGAGCAGCACCGATCGCGCAGGAAGCCCCCGCCACCCACAACAATGCAAACAGCGGGTCGACGGGCGTCAGGGGCACGCTTCCACGCGACCAGCCGCCTCCCTGGAGCGCAACCCAGGCGGCGACCAGCGCGACGCATACTACCAGCAGCAACTGCGGCTGCAGGCGCCGCGAAAACAACAGGCGGTCCAGGCCGCCTGCCCCGCGGACAATCCCTACGTTGATCAGGTCGTAAACGCGCCTGGCATCCACGCGGGACAGGAGCGGCGTCGGCACCATTGTCTGCCCCCGCCGCACCAGGCTGCGGTAGAACACGATGCCGCCTGCCAGCGCTATGAAACTCATGATGAGAGGGGGTGTAAACCCATGCCAGACCGCGAGCTGGTATTCAGGCATCGCCTTACCGAGAATCGACAAACCCGCCACCTCGAGGAACGGACCGAGCGTGCGCGAGGGAAAAATGCCGACCAGCAGGCAGGCCAGCACCAGCAGTGCGCTTGGCAACAGCATGCCGCGCAGGGGCTCACGCGGCTCGCGCGGCAGATCGGTTGCAGGAGGCCCGAAGAACACCTGGTGTATGAAACGCAGCGAATAGGCGACGCTGAACACGCTCGCGAGCGTCGCAACGGCGGGTAACGTGAAGCGCATGCCGCTTAGGTCGCCTGCCACGATCGCCGCGGAGAAAAACATTTCCTTGGACAGGAAGCCGTTCAGCAAGGGCACGCCGGCCATTGCCGCCGCCGCGACCGTGGCGACGACCGTCGTTACGGGCATGGCATAGCGCAAGCCGGAGAGCCTGCTCATGTCGCGAGTGCCGGTCTCGTGCTGCACGATGCCGGCTGCCATGAACAGCGATGCCTTGAAGGTGGCGTGATTCATCATGTGGAAAATTGCCGCGATGAGCCCGAGCTCGCTGTTCATGCCGAGCAACATCGTGATCAGCCCAAGATGGCTGATCGTGGAATAGGCCAGCACGCCCTTGGTATCCCGCTGGAACGTCGCGGAGAAGGCGCCGATCAAAAGCGACAAGCCGCCTGCCGTGCAGATCAGCCAGAACCAGAGTTCCGTGCCGGCAAGCGATGGCCACATGCGCGCCAGCAGGAACACACCTGCTTTTACCATCGTCGCGGAATGCAGGTAAGCGGACACCGGCGTCGGCGCGGACATCGCGTGCGGCAGCCAGAAATGAAACGGGAACTGCGCGCTCTTCGTCAGCGCACCCAGGATGACGAGCACGAGCATCGAGGCATACCACGGGTGGGCCCGGATCAGGTCGCCTGCCGTCAGTACCTCGTCCAGGTCATAACTGCCGACGATCTCCCCCAGCATCAGCACGCCCAGCAGCAGGCAGAAGCCGCCGAAGACCGTGACGATCAGGGCCATGCGGGCGCCGCGGCGCGCGTGTTCCAGGTGGTACCAGTACCCGATCAGCATGAACGAGGTCAGGCTGGTCAGCTCCCAGAACACAACGAGCTGGATCAGGTTGCCCGACAGTACGATGCCGAGCATCGCACCCATGAACGCGAGCAGGAAGGCGAAGAAGCGCGGTACCGGGTCCTCCGGCGACATGTAGTAGCGCGCATACAGCACTACCAGTGCGCCGATGAACGCCACGAGCAGCGCGAACAGCCAGCCGAAGCCGTCCATGCGGAAGTACAGTTCGAGGCCATATTGCGGCAGCCACGGGATGCTCGCTCGTACTACTCCTCCACCGGCAACATCCTGGTAGTGGGTCCAGACGAGAGCGACGCAGACGAGTGCAACCGTGCCAGCAAGCCACCCTGCCGTGTTGCGTGCGCGCGCCGGCAGCAACGCGGCGCAAAGGCTGCCGATGAACGGTAGGAAGACGATGAGCGTCAGCGTCATCGGGTCCCGGGAAATCTCGGTTTCTTATCGTGAAGTTGATGCATTATCGAGCACTCGTCTGTGGTCCGCGTTGCCGCCTCAGCGAAAATCCCGGGATTGGGTGACAATCGCTGTACGAGGACGATTGTACGAGAGGAATAGTCAGCCAGGGACATGCCGATCAACAACCCCGATAGTACGACAGGCGCGCCTCCGTCTGCCTTGTCCCCATTTCGGCACGGCATCTTCCGCAACGTGTGGATTGCCAATCTCGGCTCGCAGTTCGGCGGATTGATACAGGCAGTGGGAGCATCCTGGCTGATGCTCTCGATTGCCGCCGCGCCGGAAATGGTGACACTGGTCCAGGCGTCGACGACGCTGCCCATTGTCATGTTTGCGCTGGTTGCCGGCGCGCTCGCGGACAGCTTCGACCGGCGCAACATCATGATCGCCGCGCAGGCGTTCATGCTGGCGGTATCCCTGTCGCTGGCGATTTGCGCGTACCTCGGCATGATCACGCCGTGGTTGTTGCTTCTCTTTACCTTCCTCATCGGCTGCGGAGCCGCGTTCAACGGGCCCGCATGGCAGGCATCGGTCGCAGAGATGGTCCCGCGCGAAGACCTTCCGACTGCCGTTGCCTTAAACAGCATGGGCTTCAATATGGCCCGGAGCGTCGGTCCGGCGGTGGGCGGACTCATCGTCGCAGCCGCAGGCGCCGCGGCCGCCTTTGCAGTGAACACGGTCACTTACTTCGGCATTATCATCGTGCTCGCCCGCTGGCGTCGCCAGCCGGAGCAACGGCTGCTCCCGCGCGAGGGACTCGGCGCTGCCGTGCTCGCGGGTCTCCGATACGTGGCGATGTCGCCAAACATCAAGTTCACGTTGGTCCGGAGTTTTGCGTTCGGCGCAGGCGCGAGCGCACTTGTCTCGCTGATGCCGCTGGTGGCGAAGGAACTGGTCGGTGGCGGCTCCGTGACTTACGGGCTGCTGCTCGGCGGCTTCGGGGCCGGCGCCGTCGCAGGCGCTTTCATCGCACACAGGCTACGGTTGTCGCTCTCGAACGAATGGATAGTGCGGCTGGCAATGATCCTGTTTGCGATCGCCGTCGCGGTGACCGCAGTAAGTCACTGGCTGGTCCTGACGCTCCTCGCGCAGCTCCTGAGCGGTGCCGGTTGGGTTCTGACACTGGCAACGTTCAACGTGACCGTGCAGACTTCCGCGCCACGCTGGGTCGTTGGAAGGGCGCTCTCGCTGTACCAGATGGGGACCTTCGGCGGGATGGCGGGCGGCAGTTGGGCATGGGGTGTGGTCACCGGGAACATCGGGCTTTCCGAAGCGCTTCTGGTCTCGGTCCTGGTTTTGCTAGTCTGCGTCGCCTTGGGGTGGCGTTTCATGCTCCCCCAGACCGAGGACCTCAAGCTGACACTCCTGAAGCGCTGGAAAGAGCCCGAGGTTGCGTTGCCGATCGAGCATCGCAGTGGTCCCATCGTCGTGACGATCGAGTACCGGATCGACGAGAGCCAGGTGCTCGAATTTCTCACCGCCATGGGCGATCGAAAGCGGATCAGGCGCCGGGACGGCGCCCGCCACTGGTCGCTGCTCCGGGACCTGTCGGAGCCGGACCTCTGGATCGAACGCTACGACAGTCCTACCTGGCTCGACTACGTGCGCCAGAACCAGCGCATGACGGAAGATGACGCGGCCATCTCGGACCGCATCCGCAGCCTGCACCGGGGGCCGGACAAGCCGCGGGTACGCCGGATGATCGAGCGGCAGACGAGCTCGCCTCCGGCCGGTACAGCGCCGCGGGTGAAGGACCTGGCGGAGCCGCTGACCGACCCGTCGCGCCAGTCATGATCACTGCGGAAAAAGCGCTCGAGCGTCTGCGGGAAGGAAACCGTCGCTTTGCCTCGAGTACCGTGAACCGGCAGACACTGTCGTGGGAAGCAAGGCGAGCGGAGCTGGTAAACGGGCAGGCGCCGTTCGCCATCATTCTCGGCTGTTCGGATTCGCGTGCGCCGGCCGAACTGATTTTCGACCAGGGGCTCGGCGACCTTTTCGTCATACGGGTGGCCGGCAACATCGTGGCGCCGTCACTGGTCGGGAGCGTGGAATTTGCGGCGACGCGATTCAACACGCGACTCGTCGTGGTTCTCGGTCATACGCAATGTGGCGCCATCTACGCAACACTCGATGAGCTGCGCCAGCCGGCCGAGAGCCAGTCGCCCAACTTAAGGTCTATCGTGAACCGCGTGCGGCCGTCGATCGAGAAGCTCCTGTCGGATGATGCCGAGGACTGCAGCGACACGGAGGTACTCGTGCGCAAAGCCGTGCGGGCCAACGTGCGCGCCTCCGTTGCGCAGCTCCAGCACGGTTCGGAAATTATCGAGCAGCTCGTTGCTCGCGGCGAGCTTCGCGTAGTCGGTGCGGAGTACTCGCTGGAAACGGGCGAGGTGGACTTCTTCGACGGCAGTCCCGGATAGTAGGGAAAAGGGGAAAAGGGGACAGATTTATTTTTTGTTGCGACGGTTCACGTCCCGGTTCTCGACCGGGAAAAAATAAATCTGTCCCCTTTTCCGCTTTTCCGCCCATGACAACTGGAGCCGCTTGAATGCACAACAACCGCCTGTCTCTTGCATTGTTCGCCGTTACTGCCCTGGCTGCCGCGTGCAGTTCCGGGGACAAGGAAGCCGCACCAATGAGCGAAGCCACCAAAGAAGCCGACAAGCCGGCACAATATGACGCAGAGGCGTTCTTCACCACCACCTCCTTCTCGCTCGCGAGCGGCTATGCATGGTCCGCGGACGACAGCAGGCTTCTCGTCACCTCGGACGAGTCCGGCATCTTCAACGCGATCGCACTAGCGGCCGCCGACGGGGCGAAGCAACCGCTCACCACGTCCACGACGGATTCCATATTCGCCATTTCCTGGTTTCCCGACGACGAACGGATCCTCTTTACGGCCGACAAGGGTGGTAACGAGATCGACCACCTGTTCGTCCGGGAAGCAACGGGTGAGACGCGCGACCTCACGCCCGGGGATGAAGTAAAGGCGCTGTTCGCGGGCTGGTCCGAGGATCGGAAGTCTTTTTACGCGCTGACCAACGAGCGCGACCCGGCCAGCTTCGATCTCTACCGCTACGCGGTCGAGGGGTACGAGCGTACGCTGGTGTTCCAGAACGACGAGGCATTCGAAGTTTCCGCGGTGTCTCCCGACGGCAGCTATGTAGCCCTGGTCAGGCCTCGCACCAGCGCCGATTCCGATATTTACCTGCTGCACACGCTCGAACCCGGCAGCGAGCCCACGCTCATCAGCCAGCACACCGGCAACGTGACCCATTCTGTTTACGACTTCACGCGCGACAGCGAAAAGCTGGTTTACGCCACCGACGAGCACGGCGAGTTTACCCAGGCGTGGACCTACGACCTCAATGACGGGACGAAAGCGCCGTTGATCGCCGCGGACTGGGACGTGATGTTCGTGACGTTTTCCGAATCCGGCCGTTACCGGGTTTCTGCCACCAACGAGGATGCGCGCACGGTTGTGCAAATCCTCGACAGTCAAAGCGGCGAGGAAATTTCCTTGACGGGACTTCCGGCAGGGGACCTCGCACAGATCCGGTTTTCGCGCGACGAGAGCAAGGTCGCCTTGCTGCTGAGCTCCGACACCTCGCCCAGCGACGTCTATACCGTCGACCTGGACGCGGGAACGAGCGCACGGCTCACCAAGGCACTGAACCCGCAGATCGACGAGGCCGACCTCGTCGAGACAAAGGTTGTGCGCTACAAGAGTTTCGACGGCGTCGAGATACCCGGCATCCTGTACCGGCCGCACACTGCGTCTGCGTCAGCAAAGGTACCCGCGCTGGTCTGGGTGCACGGCGGCCCGGGAGGTCAGAGCCGCACGGGCTATTCCGCGACGATCCAGCACCTCGTAAACCACGGCTACGCCGTTCTCGCTGCCAACAATCGTGGCTCCTCCGGTTACGGGAAGACGTTCTTCCACATGGATGACCGGCGCCATGGTGACGTGGACTTGAAGGACATCGTTCACGCCAGGGACTACCTCGCGTCGCTCGAGTGGGTGGACGGCGAGCGAATCGGGATCATCGGGGGTTCCTACGGAGGCTACATGGTTGGCGCCGCACTCGCGTTCGAGCCGGATGTCTTCGATGTCGGCGTCAACATATTCGGCGTAATGAACTGGGTCCGCACGCTGACCAGCATTCCGCCGTGGTGGGAGTCCTTCAAGGAAGCGCTCTACGACGAGATGGGCGACCCGGCCACGGACGGCGAACGGCACCGCAGGATCTCGCCGCTGTTTCACGCGCAAAACATCAAGGCGCCGCTGCTCGTCGTGCAGGGCGCCAACGACCCGCGCGTGCTGCAGGTCGAGAGCGACGAGATCGTCGCCGCCGTTCGCGCGAACGACGTGCCGGTGGAATACGTCCTGTTCCCGGACGAAGGGCACGGGTTCACCAAGCGTGAGAACAGGATCAAGGCATCGGAGGCCTACGTCTCGTTCCTCGACACCCACCTCAAGGCAGACGGGGAAACCCCGGCGAGTTCCAGGTAGCCGCTCATTCGTGATATTCGCGGACGAAGCGGTCCAGCAGGCGCACGCCGTACCCCGTGGCGCCCGCGGGAGAGGTCGGACTGCCTTCTGCCTCCCGCCAGGCCATACCGGCGATGTCCAGGTGTGCCCACGGCATCGCCTCGTCCACCCAGGCGCCGATGAAATAAGCGCCAACCCCCGCTCCGGCGCCGGCGCCGGAGCCCGCGCCGTTGCGGAGATCCGCGATGGGAGATTCGAGATCCTTGCCGTAAGACGGGTGTAGCGGCAGCCTCCAAAGCTCCTCGCCTGATTCCTCACCGGCCGCAACCAGTTCACCGGCCAGCGAATCGTGCCGCGAGAAGAGACCTGCGTACTCGTCTCCCAGCGCGGTACGAACCGAGCCGGTAAGCGTCGCCAGGTCGATCACCAGGCGTGGCTTGAATTGCTGCTGCGCGTACCACACCGCATCCGACAGCACCATGCGTCCTTCCGCGTCGGTGCTCATCACCTCGAAAGTCTTGCCGGACATCGTGCGCACGACGTCTCCGGGCCGGCCGCTCGAGCCCGACGGCATGTTCTCGGCGAGCGCAGCCACCGCGATCGCGTTGACAGGGGCTTTGCGTCCGGCGAGCGCCAGCACCGCGCCGGTCGCAGCAGCGGCGCCGGAGAGATCGTACTTCATGCGCCACATACCGTCGTTGTCCTTGAGCGAGATGCCCCCGGAGTCGAACGTGATGCCCTTGCCGACGAACGC
>DATGQI010000125.1:0-17329 GCA_035304285.1 Woeseiaceae bacterium | reverse complement strand
GCAAACCGGGTCTGCTGCAAATTTACCAGTTTTCGAATAAAGCAAAAAACCGCCGGACGTCACGGCCGGTGCATGGGAGTGCCTGATGACCGACGACGTTGATCGCAACAGACGTCATTTCTTAACTGTTGCCACCGCCGTAACCGGGGGAGTGGGCATCGCCCTCGCCTCGATCCCGTTTCTGGTTTCCTTGAGGCCCAGCGCACGCGCTCAGGCTCTTGGCGCCCCTGTGGAGGTCCCGCTGGCATCGCTGGAGCCGGGGGAGATGGTACGCGTGATCTGGCGCGGCAGGCTGGTGTTCGTGTTGCGCCGCTCCCAGGCGATGCTTTCGAACCTGGAACAGACGCCCCCGGACTTGCTGCGCGACCCGAATTCCGAAGTCGCCGAGCAGCAGCCCGAGTTCGCCGTTAATCCATACCGCTCCATCCAGCCGGAGTACCTCGTCATCGAAGGGAATTGCACGCATCTCGGGTGCGCGCCGCTTCCGGAATTCCAGGTAGGCCCGGCGCCCGACTGGCACGGCGGCTTTTTCTGTCCCTGCCATGGCTCGCGCTTCGACCTCGCGGGACGCGTGTATAAAGGTGTGCCGGCGCCCACCAATCTCCGGGTGCCGCCGTACCGGTTCATCCAGGACGACGTGATTATGATTGGCAGTGAAGCGGGAGCCGCGTAATGGCTACTGTCGAACCCGAAGTGGCAAGGCCACAGAACAGCTTTATCCGGTGGATCGACGATCGTTTCCCACTGCTGGAAACGCTTCGATACCACGCCACGGAATATTACGCGTCCAAGAATTTCAATATCTGGTACGTGTTCGGGGTGCTGTCGCTGGTGGTGCTGGTCATCCAGCTGGTGACCGGCATTTTCCTGACGATGAACTACAAGCCGTCTTCCACCGAGGCCTTCGCGTCGGTGGAATACATCATGCGGGACGTCGACTTCGGCTGGCTCATCCGCTACATGCATTCGACGGGTGCATCCTTCTTCTTCATCGTCGTGTACCTGCACATGTTCCGCGCGATGCTCTACGGCTCCTACAAGAAGCCGCGAGAGCTCCTGTGGATCATCGGCATGCTGATATTCCTCGTGCTGATGGCGGAGGCCTTCGCCGGCTACCTGTTGCCATGGGGCCAGATGTCTTACTGGGGGGCGCAGGTCATCATTTCGCTGTTCGGCGCGATACCCTTTATCGGCGACGGTCTGGTGGAATACATCAAGGGCGATTATTCGATCTCCGACATCACGCTGAACCGCTTTTTCGCACTGCATGTCGTCCTGTTGCCGCTGGCCCTGATTGGCCTCGTTTTCGTGCACATCGTGGCCTTGCACCATGTAGGGTCGAGCAATCCGGACGGCATAGAAATAAAGGATTACAAGGGCGCTGACGGGGTGCCGGTGGACGGGGTGCCGTTTCACCCGTACCACACCAGCAAGGACCTGGTCGCGATCATAATCTTCCTGATGATCTTCACGGGCGTGGTGTTCTTCGCGCCGGACATGGGCGGGTATTTCCTCGAGCACGCAAATTTTGAACCTGCGAACACCATGGTGACCCCGGAGCACATTGCGCCGGTCTGGTACTTCACTCCGTTCTACGCGATCCTGCGTGCGGTGCCGAACAAGCTGTGGGGCGCGATATTGATGGGCGCGGCGGTATTCCTGCCGTTGTTCCTGCCGTGGCTCGATCGTTCCAGGGTGCGCTCGATTCGCTATCGTGGCTGGATTTACCGTACGTCCCTGGGACTGTTCGTGATCAGTTTCTTTGCCCTTGGGTGGCTCGGTCTGCAGCCTGCTGAAGGCGTGTACGTCGTCCTCGCGCGAGTTTTCTCGGTCATCTACTTCGCGTTTTTCCTGTTGATGCCTTACTACACCACCATCGACAAGACCAAGCCGGTACCGGAGCGGGTGGTCTACTATGTCTAGATTGTTCGTAACGCTAATTGCACTTTCGCTGCTCGTACCAGGCTCGCACGTCTTCGCCGCCGCCGGCGGTGCGGAGATGGAACCGGCGGGTAATGATGTAGGCAACATCGCTTCCCTGCAGCGGGGCGCGCGCAACTTCATGAACTACTGCGCCGGCTGTCACTCGGCGAAGTACGTGCGTTATAACAGCGTCGCAAAGGACCTGGGACTGACGGAGGACCAGGTCGTAGAAAACCTGATGTTCAACGCGGAAAAGACGTTCGAGACGATCCAGGCGTCGATGCCCCTGGATTCGGCAGCGCGATGGTTCGGGCAGCCGCCTCCGGATATGTCGTTGATGGCGCGCGCGCGAGGCACCGACTACATATTTAATTTCCTGAAAGGTTTCTATCTCGACAGTGAGAGTCCAACGGGCGTAGATAACCTGCACCTCGGCGGCACCAGCATGCCGCACGTGCTGTGGGAGCTGCAGGGCTACCAGCGGGCCGTTTTTGAAGAGCCGGACCGGCAGGCTGCCGAGGCGGGGGCCGAGCCTGTCTTCAGTCACTTCGAAAGCGTGTCCAGCGGGGCGCTGTCTCCTGAGGACTATGACGCGTTTGTGCGCGATACCGTCAACTTCCTGGAATATATCAGCGAGCCTGTTCGCGGTACGCGCCGCGTCATGGGCGTGTGGGTGCTGATGTTCCTGACGGTATTCCTGATCATTGCCAACATGCTGAAGAACCAGATCTGGAAAGACGTCTCCTGACCGCCCACCCCGGACTACCCATGAATACGCTCGCGCCCTTGCCTGATCCTTGTCCGCACAGGAAATTGTCCTCCCTCGGGAATACCCGTCGGTATTCCGCCCGGTCAGAGGAAGTCTTTGGCGAACAAGCTTCAAGCCCGGTCTCGGCTCGGGCATCCTGCTTCGCTCTACCGGGTCCATCCCTGGACCCGATCGCGGCGATTCATGAATAGTCCGTGCTAGAACGTTACGCTGGCCAGAGACACCTATTCCTTACAGTTCCGAGGGGACCGCAACATGGCAGTTATTGCCAATAGACGCTCCGTTATGACGCTTTTTTCCAAGCCAACATGTATTCACAGCCATCGGACACGCCTGGTGCTGGCGGAGAAGAACATCAACATCGACATCGTGAATGTCGAAGGTCCCGACCTGCCTGAAGACCTGATGGATCTGAATCCCTACCAGACCGTTCCCACCCTCGTGGATCGCGACCTGGTTCTGTACGATTCGCGGGTGATCATCGAGTACCTGGACGAGCGCTTCCCGCATCCTCCGTTGATGCCCGTAGACCCGGTGACCCGGGCGCAGTTTCGCCTGGCCCTGTTCCGGATCGAAACGGACTGGTACCAGCTGGCGCAAGAATACGAGGCGGACAGCGACCGGAAACTGTCGGCCAAGTCGAAAAAGATGCTGAGGGAAAGCATCCTTGCAAGCGTCGACCTTTTCAGCGCGAAGCAGTTTTTCCTGAGCGATGAGTTCTCGCTGGTCGACTGCAGTATTGCGCCGGTGCTGTGGCGTCTGCCGATCTATGGCATTGAACTAGGCTCCCACGCAGGACCGGTTGAGGGCTACATGAAGCGCGTGTTTGACCGGCGCTCGTTCCGCCAGAGCCTGACGGAGCTGGAGCAGGAGATGCGCCTCTAGTGTCATGTCCCGTAAATAACTATGCTATTTCGCTCGCGGGTTTTCGTGGCTGGCAAGGCGCGACGACGAGTAATAGCACCGCTATTGCGAGGAGTCGCAACGCCGCCAGACGCGGAAAGACGCAGCGAAATAGCATAGTTATTTACGGGACAGGACGCTAGTACCAGGGGCCGATACGCGTGACCGTTCCCAGCCGCTCGAAGCGTCCTTACCTCGTCCGCGCGATGCATGAATGGATGGGCGACAATGGACACACGCCGCACATAGTGGTCGACGCCGCGATAGATGGCGTTACCGTGCCGCGGGAGCATGTCAAGGACGGCAAGATCATCCTCAATATCAGTCACTCGGCGGCGCATAATCTCAAGCTGTCGAACGATGCCGTCAGCTTTCGGGCCCGCTTTAGTGGTGTCCCATTCGATGTCTGGGTTCCCATCGGGGCAGTACTCGGCATTTATGCCAAGGAGACCGGGCAGGGCATGATTTTTTCCCACGGCGCGGATCATCCTGAGCCACCTGACTCTCCCCGCGGCCCGGACAGCTCGCCCGACGAGCGCGAGGGTACGCGCAGCGAGCGCTCGCACCTGAAGGTCGTCAAGTAAGCTTTTCCAGAGCTTACGGAAGATCCGATTCGTCAGCAGTTCAGCGAGCGTCCGAGAAACAGCGAGTCGCCGAAGGACCCGGATGGCGCAGGCAGAAGCAAGCAGCCACAGGTTGGATCGACCGGTAGACCCCGGCCGCGACCATGTTCTCGGCCTTGTCGACGCGCCTGTTACCCTGGTCGAGTACGGCGGTTATGCCTGCCCGCATTGTCGCGCCGCCAACGACCGTATAGCGGAAGTCAGGAACCAGCTAGGTGACCGCCTGCGTTACGTGTTCCGCCACCGTCCGATCCCTGGCAATGAGCTTGGCCGCCGCGCCGCGGAGCTGGTTGAGCAGATAGAGTCGCCCGAACGTTTCTGGGACGCCCACGTTGCCCTGATGAGCAGGTCTCTCACGCTCGTCGAGGATGATTTGCAGGCGGTGGCACGTGAATTCGGTATCGATGGCTTCGGTGACGCCGAAAGAGCCAGGCGCGCGAAAGCCCGCGTTGAAGAGGACGAGCGCAGCGCCAGGGCGAGCGGCGTCACCATGACACCGACCTTCTTCATCAACGGGCGCCGCTTCTTCGGCCCGTGGGATGAAAGGGCGTTCACCGACGCGATGCTCGGGACCCTGGGTCACAGGGTGCGGGTCGCCGCGCTCGAGTTTGCCAGCTGGGCGCCGTCCGCCGGGCTGTTGTTGCTGCTCGCGTCGTTGCTCGCGATCGTGCTCACGAACTCCGCGGCCGGCGCTTCTTTCACCGCGCTGTGGGAAGTGCCGTTCGGCTTCACGCTGGGCGACAAGGGCTTCTACCTGCCGCTAAAGAGCTGGGTCAACGATGGTTTGCTGACGCTTTTCTTCCTGGTGGTCGGCCTCGAGATCAAGCGCGAGTTTACCGTCGGGCATCTCGCCAGCCGCCGATCCGCGGCATTACCGGTCGCTGCCGCCATCGGCGGTATGGTCGTGCCTGCAGTGCTGTACGTGCTGATGGTGCCGGACGGCTCGTGGTCGCACGGCTGGGGAGTTCCCATGGCAACGGATACGGCGTTCGCTATCGCGTTGATCGCGACGATGGGCAGGCGCGTGCCGGTCGAGCTGCGGATTTTCCTCACCGCCGCCGCCATCGTCGATGACATTGGCGCAATTTTGGTGGTGGCAATCTTTTATTCCGGAGATCTTCGCCTCGACTACCTGAGTGCAGCAATCGCGATCACAGGCGTCCTTATCGTCTTGAACCAGTCGCACGTGTACCGCGTCTCGCCATACCTCGTCCTTGGAGCTGTGCTATGGGCGTGCGTGCACGCGGGCGGCTTGCATGCCACTTTGGCAGGCGTGGTCCTGGCCATCTTCATCCCGACGCGTCCGCCACCAGACTTCAAGTCGCTGTCGCTGCAGGCCGACGCCATCCTGACCAACGAAGCCAGCCACGGTGGCGAGGTGTATCGCCGGGGGCCATCTGAAACCGCATTAAGGGAACTCGACGCCATTTTCGACCGGCTCGAGTCCCCCGCCGCACGGCTGTTGCGCAATGCCGGGCCGCAATCGAGCTACATCGTATTGCCGATATTCGCACTGGCGAACGCGGGCGTCATCGTGAGCATCGACGTCCTCGAAGGCCGCGAAACGCTCGTATCGGCCATCGTGGTCGGCCTTGTGGCGGGCAAGCCGGTCGGCATGGCACTTGCGTCCCTGCTGGCGGTGCAACTCGGCATTGCCGTGAAACCGGCCGCCTATTCCTGGCGCCAGCTGTGGGGAGCGGGAGCATTGGCAGGCATCGGGTTTACGATGTCGCTATTCATCGCGGCACAGGCATTTCCTGTCGCGAACGATTTCTCCGCCGCGAAGCTGGCCGTATTCGCAGCGTCCATTCTCTCTGCCGTCATTGGCTCGGTTCTGCTGTGGAACGCGAGGGCGCCGGCGCCATCTCCCGCGCGGTAGGAACTTAGCCATTGCCAGGCTGGCGGCGTTCGGAAACTCACCCGCGGAGCGGGCTCCTGCAGGTCTATTCCGGCGCGCCGAGAAGAGTCGTGTCGATCAGGTCGCACAGGCAGTGGATTACCAGCAGGTGCACTTCCTGGATTCTGGCGGTGCGGCTGGCGGGAACGCGGATCTCTACATCATTCTCTTGCAGGAGAGCGGCCATCCGCCCGCCGTCGCGGCCGGTGAGGGCAACGATGTGCATCCTGCGTTCGTGCGCTGCCGTGATCGCGCGACACACGTTTTCCGAGTTGCCGGAGGTGGAAATCGCCAGCAATACATCGTTCGTCCTGCCGAGTGCCCGGACCTGCTTGGCGAAGATGTCCTCGTAAGAGTAATCGTTCGCGATCGAAGTGAGTGTCGAGGTGTCGGTCGTCAGCGCTATGGCGGGCAACCCCGGGCGCTCCATCTCGAAGCGATTCAAAAGTTCGGACGAAAAATGCTGGGAGTCGCCGGCGGAGCCGCCGTTTCCACAACTCATTATCTTGGCGTCGTCCAGCAGCGCGTTGCTCATCAAGCGCCCGGCGGCACAGATGACCGGACACAGCTCGTCCATCGCCGCCTGCTTGGTCGCCATGCTCTCTGCGAAATGCGCCCTGACTCTCGTCTCTGCGTCCATCGATGGTCAGCCCTCGGGCCTGAATGCGTCCCTGATCCATTGTAGCTTGTATTCACCGGGCGTCGGCCCGTCATAGGCGACGACGTCAAACCGGATGGTGTGATCCCGATAAGCTTTATGCTTTCCGAGGAAGAAGAGCGCGGCCCTGGCGAGTTTTCGCTGCTTCTGCGGCCCCACCGATTCGAGAGCGGAAGGGAAGCGTGTACTGATCCCGGCGCAAGTCGCGCGACAGCGTACCTCGACCATCACCAGGCAATCGCCGTCCAGCATCACGAGGTCCACTTCGCCGACGCGGCAGCGAAAGTTGCGGGTGACGAGTTTGAGCCCTGCCGCCTGCAGGTGCCGTAGTGCAAGTTGCTCGGAATGCTCGCCTATGGATTGAGCAGTGGTTGGGGCCATTCCTCTCCAGCCTCTTCGTCCGGTTTCTGCAGGGCGCGGTCGAAGCTGTCGGGAGTG
Organism: Woeseiaceae bacterium; assembly: GCA_035304285.1. Classification (GTDB taxonomy): domain Bacteria; phylum Pseudomonadota; class Gammaproteobacteria; order Steroidobacterales; family Woeseiaceae; genus IDS-8. The sequence goes on along the minus strand of DATGQI010000125.1, from coordinate 10,118 downwards.
TCGATTTGGGGTATCGCAACCAATTGACCGCGTACGAACTGCGCCCACGCAAGCCGCCGGTGAACGCGCCCGTCCGCATCGAGATAAAGTCTTCCCGTTGCGCCGGTGAACTCCGGCATTTGGCCGGTTCGGGCGGAAAACAGTTCCGCAACCAGCTGGTACGCGTCGTAGCCCATCGCGTGCAGCCGCCCATGCCGCTTCTCCGAGGGCCAGTACTTGTTATAGAGAGACGGCAGCTCCTTCATCCACGCGTGTGGCGAGACGATCCATGGTGTGTCGGCAAACATCACTCCGTTCAGGTCGGAGTCCGACCTGCCGTCCATCGAATAGATGAACGATGTGGAGTAAACCGGCAGGTCACCCGCGTAGTGGAACCTGAGCTGGGACTTGATCAGTCGCCCTGCCTTCGAGTCCGCAGCGAGGAAGATGAACTCCGTGTCCTGCCGCCGGCGCGGATCGAACTGAAGCGGTCCGCCGATGTTGGCGCGCAAGCGCTGGTACCGCTGCACGCTGTGCGTGAGCGCCATCAGGCTTTCTATCTCGATCGAGTAATCCTGGGTCGCCGGTTCGTAATTCCGGTAGTCGAGGAGCACGCCGCCACGGCCCTCGAATTCCGTGGCGAAACTGGACAGGACCCGACGCCCCCACTCATTGTTGGGAACTATCGCCACTGCGCGTCGATGGCCGTCCGCGATCGCCTTCACCGCAGCGGAGACGGCCTCGTCCTCAGGCGCCAGTGCGAACTGGTAAAGGCCCGGCGGTGCTTCGACACCATCCGACAGGTAATTGAGAGTCAGCACCGGCACCGGCAACACCGGTTCGCCGGCCACGGCACTGACTTCGGATCGCAATAACGGCCCCACCACGAATTCCGCGCCGTCGGTTACCGCGCGCGCGTAAGCCTCTCTGGCCCCTTCGGCATTCACGTCGTACACGCGAATACGCTGCTCGTCATTGAGGCCGCTTTGGGCGGCGAAATACGCGCCGAAAAAGCCGTTCTGGATGGCGCTTCCCGCAGCCGCGTTCTGGCCGCTCAAAGGGAGGAGAAGCGCGATCTGGCGCGGATAGTCGAGCGTGCCGCCGTCCGGGACCTGCATCTCGGCAACGACAAGGTTCGCGGGATGATCGGCGTATTCCCTTTGCCAGCGTACGACTCCGTTGCTCCAGCCGATTCCCTGGCGCCCCGTGGACGTAGCCAGTGCCCCCAGCGCCAGCCAGCCACGAATCTCGCTGTCGGCGACCCGCTCGGCGGCTTCGCGGAGCGTCTGCGGGTCGCTGACCAGCAAGCCCGACCACAAGCGCATCCGGTTCGCTTCGATCATCCGGCTGTTGTCCAGCCAGTTTTCCCGCTGCAGGTAAAGCTCGACCGCCCGGACAGGCTCGTTCTTCTGGAACCAGGCATCGGCCCGCAGGCCCTCGGCCCTCGAACGGTGCCTCAAGGGTAGCGCCTGGCGACCCAGCGGCTCGAGCAGGCGCAGCGCGTTATCCGGATTGCCTTCCCATAGCGCAAGGGCGGCCGAGTTCGTGGTCCAGAGCAAGAGCAGGTCGCCCTCGGCCGGTTTGGCCACAGACTGCATCGCGGAGACGGCGCGACGACCGTCGCCTGCGTCCAGCCACTGTTCCGTCGCCAGCAAGGTGAGCCTGTCGCGTTCGATGCCGGATGCAGCGGAGGCGAGACTGATGTAAAGCGACGCAGACTCCGCATGCTGCCCGCCTCTTGCCAAAGCGGCCGCCCGCGCTTCCGTCTGGCTGCCGCCGTAGCCCGAAATATCCGTCGTTTCACAGGCGCTGAGAAAGCAAAGCAATGCAGCACAGGCAAGGAGCCAGCGAGGTCCCGGGGCGTGAAAGTTCATGCGGGTATTCATTAGAGATGATGCCTGTGCGAGTTTCTTTAAGGCTTGAAAGTATGCAATGCAGGCAATTCTGGCACGTATGCGAATGGCCATACACGTGGCAGTATGGCGAAAACCGAAGGATAAATGAACTTGACTCGAGGCACTCTTTTCGTGGTGGCGACACCCATTGGCAATCTCGAGGACCTGTCGCCGCGGGCGCGAAAAGTGTTGTCCGAAGTGGACATCGTTGCCGCCGAGGATACCCGCCACACCGGCAGGTTGCTGGCCGCGTTCGGCATCAAGGCGCGGCAGACTTCGCTTCACGAACACAACGAGGAAGAAGTAACGCAATCGCTGGTGCGGGAAATGGAAGGCGGTTCTTCGGTGGCTTTGGTTAGCGATGCGGGTACTCCGCTCGTCAGCGACCCCGGATACCGGCTGGTTCGCGCGGCGCATGAACGAGGCATCACCGTCTCACCGGTTCCGGGCCCCAGCGCGGGGATTGCGGCCTTGTCGGCGTCCGGACTGGCAACCGACCGTTTCTGTTTCGAGGGCTTCCTGTCGTCCCGCGCGCAGGCACGTCGCGAACGTCTCGAAGCCCTGGCCGCGGAGCCGCGCACCATGGTCTTCTATGAATCCGTACATCGCGTGAAGGGCGCGGTGGCCGACATGTCCACCGCGTTTGGCGAAGAGCGGCGGGCCTTCATCGGGCGCGAGCTGTCGAAAATGCACGAGCAATGCGTCGCGGCAACATTGGGCGAACTGCAGCCAATGCTGGACGACGCGCGTATTCCTCTTAAAGGAGAGTTCGTCATCGCGGTGGAGGGCGCTGCGGGCGCGCCCGCCGGGAGCCCGGCCGCCATCGATGCCGATCGCCTGTTGTCCGAACTGATCCCCCTGGTGCCGGGCAGGAAAGCGGTTGAAGTAACGGCAGCCGTCACAGGGGAGAACAGGAACGCCCTCTACCGAAGAATGCTCGAACTGTCGAAAGCCGGGGAATAATGCAGTTGTCGCCCGCAGCGCTATTCCGAGATTCGTGGAATCGAGCGCTGTAGGAGCCCGTCTTACGGGCGACAACAACGTCGCAGTACCGAAACGACTGGTCGCCCGCGGGGGCGGGCTCCTACAGCGTGCCATTCCGAGGTGTGTGGAATCTTGCGCCCGTCTCACGGGCGACACAGTTGCTGACCAAATGTCCCGCACGTCTGCCTCCGATCGCGGTCAAAGACCAAGGTCGAGAAGCGCGATTGCGGTACCATCCGCGGTTCGAGAAGGTGAGAGTCGGCCAGGCAATCGCTGGCGGTTTCGTGAAAGCGAACTGCCGGAGGAAAGTCCGGGCTCCCTCGGACGAGGCGCCAGGTAACGCCTGGAGGACGTGAGTCCATGGAAAGTGCCACAGAAAATATACCGCCAAAGCGCGCTCTGACTGAGCGCGCCGGTAAGGGTGAAAAGGTGCGGTAAGAGCGCACCGCGCGGGTGGCAACACACCGCGGCACGGTAAACCCCGCCTGGAGCAAGACCAAATAGGGGAGTGCGCGGATCTTTCCGCACCGCCGGTTCCGAGCGGACTCCCGGGTAGGTTGCTAGAGGCAGTCGGCGACGGCTGTCCCAGATGAATGATTGCCCCTGACAGAACCCGGCTTATGGCCGGCTCTCTCTTTCTCGATTCGTGACACCTCGTGGGCAAAACCTCGCAAACGACCCTCCGGACCTCAAACTCCTCAGGATTTCAGAAGCTTGCAATCCTTTTTGAATCAGCGTCGCGACCGGCTGCGCAATCCCGCCAGGAGCCGGCTCTCCGAGGGCTGAACCGAGGCCCGTCGCGGTTCGGCGACCATCCCCTCAGCGTTTATCTAGAAAACACTCTTAACCCTTTGATTAGTGGTTGCAAATGATTGCCACAATTGGCCCTGATTCGGTCACAAAATGACCTCTAAGTCCCTGTACAAAAAGAATTATTTTTCCGGCACGTTGACGCTGGTAGATGCCCCGAATATAGTGTTGAAAAGTGGAAAAAAGTGGGAGGAGATGGGTTTAAAGGGGGCATTTCGCCGCCTGAATTCCCGCCAAAAGGACCGTGTTTCGAGGGGCCACGAAAGTCACATTGGATGCCAAAGGGCGCCTGGCGATCCCGACGCGCCATCGCGAGCGGCTTGCCGCGCGGTGCGAGGGCCAGCTGGTGGCAACCGTGGACCGCGATTACTGCCTGCTCATCTATCCCTTCCCGGACTGGGAAGAAATCGAGCGCAAGCTGGTGCGATTGCCGAGCCTCAACAGGCAGGCGCGGCGACTGCAGCGGTTGATGGTCGGCTACGCAACGGAACTCGAAATCGATGCTCATGGCCGAATCCTCTTGCCGAAAGAATTACGCGAATTTGCAGGTCTTGGACGTCAGGCAATTCTGATTGGTCAGGGCAACAAATTCGAGCTTTGGGACGAAGAAAGCTGGAACGAGAAACGCGATGCATGGCTCGGGGAAGACGACGATGTCGACCTGCCCGCTGAGCTCGAATCGCTATCTCTGTAGCCGGGCAATTCAGGAATCGCCGTGATGATTGCGCAGACCATAGGCCAAGGCCACGACCGTATTCCTGGATGCACCGGCTTAGCGCGGGTGGAGTGAGCACCGCAGGGACGAACGAAAACCGCCATACGCCGGTCCTTCTGCGTGCGGTGATCGCGGGACTCAACATCCAGCCGGATGGTTGTTACATCGACGGGACGTTTGGGCGCGGAGGTCACAGCAGCGAAATACTGAAAAGGCTTTCATCCGGGGGGCGATTGATCGCTATTGATCGCGATCCGGCGGCAGTCGCGGCAGTGAGTCCTGCGCTCAAGCGTGATCCAAGATTCGAGATAGTCAAAGATGAAATCGCGGATATCAGACAAATCGCTGCCGAGCGAAATCTCCTCGGCAAAGTGGATGGCTTCCTGCTCGACCTCGGAGTCTCATCACCGCAACTGGACGACCCGGAACGGGGATTCAGTTTTCGCGGAGACGGGATGCTGGATATGCGAATGGACCCCGACTCAGGCACCAGCGCCGCGGCCTGGCTGGCTAAGGTGGGTGAAAAGGAATTGAAGAGGGTGTTGCAACGCTTCGGGGAAGAGCGTTCGGCCGGGAGGATCGCGAGGGCGATCGTCGCCGCGCGCGCACAGAAACCCATTAACCGCACCAGCGAGCTCGCGGAGATCGTTGCCACGGCCGCACCGGCGCGCGGACAGAAGCGGCATCCCGCCACGAAGACTTTCCAGGCGATCCGCATCTGGCTCAACGACGAGCTGGGACAGCTGGAGCGTGCACTCGATGCTTCCGTCGACCTGCTCGCTCCGCGGGGGCGACTTTGCGTTATCAGCTTCCATTCGCTGGAGGATCGGCGCGTGAAGCGTTTCATGCGTAACGCGGCGCGCGAGCCTGAAGCCTATCGCGGCCTGCCGTCCATCCCGGAGGCTCTGCGGCCGCCCTTCCGGCTCGTGGGCAAGGTCCAGGTGGCGAGCGATGAGGAAGTGCAGGAGAACCCCCGCGCAAGAAGTGCAAGGTTGCGGGTTGCGGAGCGCGTCTGATGGAAGTTGTGAACGTACCCCGGCAGCCGACTCTTCTTGCGCTGGTATTCGCGGTGATATGCGTCGTCTCGGCAATGGCACTCGTCTACACCCGGCATGAATCGAGAAAGCTGTTCATCGAACTGGAGCAGCTGACGACAGAGCGGGACCAGTTGAACATCGAGTGGGGCCAGTTGCAGATCGAGCAGAGTACCTGGGCAACCCACGCGCGGATCGAGCGCCTGGCGACGGAAGAGTTGTCGCTGACGCGTCCGGTAGCAACAGAAATCTTCGTGATCGAACGCTAATGAAGCGCAAGGCAATGAAGCGCAAGGCGGTCGACAGGCACCAGGGCGCAGGACCCTTCATCGGCAGGAGCGTCGTGGTGCTATCGTTTTTCGTGCTGGTGGGGTCCTCCCTGCTGGCACGGGCGGTTCACCTGCAGGTCTTCAACACGGAGTTCCTGAACCAGCAGGCGGATTCGCGTCACCTGCGTACAGAAAAGATTACGGCGCACCGCGGCGCGATCACCGACCGAAACGGTGAACCTCTCGCCATCAGCACTCCCGTCGACAGCGTGTGGGCAAATCCGAAAGAACTGGCCGCCGCGGTCGACAGCGTGCCACGGCTTGCCAATGCGCTCGGCCTCGATTCACAACAACTGATGCGTCGCATAACGCGCAGCATGGACAAGGATTTCCTTTACCTGCGACGCCACCTGAGCCCGGACCACGCGGAGCGGGTACTGGCGCTGAAACTGCCGGGCGTGAATGTGCAGCGCGAGTACCGCCGCTTTTACCCGGCCGGCGAGGTCACCGGTCACCTGGTGGGCTTCACCAGTGTCGACGATGACGGCCAGGAGGGACTCGAGCTCGCGTTCAATCACTGGCTTGCCGGCGAGTCCGGCGCGAAGCGGGTGCTGAAGGACCGCCTCGGCCGCTCCATCGAGAATGTCGAGAGTATCCGGCCGCCGCATCCGGGCAAGGACCTGAAGGCAAGCATCGACCTGCGGGTGCAGTACCTGGCGTACAGGGCATTGAAGGCGGCGATACAGCGTCATCGCGCGGACGCCGGATCCATCGTCGTGCTGGACGTCGACACGGGCGAAGTGCTGGCGGTGGTCAACCAGCCGACGTACAACCCGAACGATCGCGCGCAATACACGGCAGAGCGTTACCGCAACCGCGCCATCACCGACATCTTCGAACCGGGTTCCACGGTGAAGCCTCTCGTAGTCGCCGCGGCTATCGAGAGCGGCCAGTACGATGCCGACAGCATGGTCGATACCGCGCCCGGATTCCTTATGGTCGGGCCGAAGCGTATCGAGGATCGCAGGAACCTTGGCCGCGTCAGCCTGACGACCGTGCTGGCGCGTTCGTCGAACGTCGGTGCAACCAAGATCGCCATGTCTTTAGAGCCCGACCTGTTGTGGCGCACGATGACGAAGTTCGGCCTGGGGTCATTGACGGCCAGCGGCTTTCCCGGCGAATCGGCGGGCCTCCTTACGCACTACAGCCACTGGCGGGAAATCAGCCAGGCCACGCTTGCGTATGGCTACGGCGTCTCGGTAACGCCTTTGCAGTTGGCACATGCCTATGCGGCGCTGGGAAATGACGGCCATATGCTACCCGTCTCCCTGGTGGCAAACGAACAGTTGAGCGAACCGAAGGAAGGGACGCAGGTTATCGATGCGGACATCGCGCGCTCCATACGCCAGATGCTGGAGGAGGTGGTGCGCCCGGGAAGCACCGGCGCCAAGGCCGGCGTCACCGGCTACCGCGTCGCGGGCAAGACGGGCACTGCCTGGAAATTTGCCGCCGGCGGATACTCGAAAGACAAGTACCTCTCGGTATTCGCGGGTCTCGCGCCTGCCAGCGACCCGAGACTTGCCGCCGTGGTGATCATCGACGAGCCGCATGGCGATCTCTACTACGGAAGCGACGTCGCCGCGCCGGTATTCGCTGAAGTCATGACCGAAGCTTTGCGGCTGCTCGCGGTTCCTCCCGACGCGCTGCCGGCGCGCGATCCGGGCAGCGTCATGCAGGCCATGAGTAAGTCGGCAGCCAAATCCGCAGTGTCGACGAGCAACTGATGAGCCTGGCTGCAATGTCACAAGCAAAAACAGGGACGATGGCACGAGACCTTCGCTGGTTGCTCGAGGGGATCGCCGACGCGCCAGCCGTGCCGGTCAGCGGAATCACCACGGACAGCAGGGCGGTGTCTCCGGGCGACGTCTTCCTGGCGTGCCAGGGCGCGAGCAGTCACGGGATCGACTTTGTCAGCCAGGCGGTGGAAGCGGGCGCCGCGGCGGTCGTGTGGGATAGCACCACGGCGGCGGCTCTCGACAGCGAGATCGGCGTAACCATGGTCGCAGTACCCGGCCTTTCGCACCGTCTGGGCCAGATCGCAAACAGATGGTTCAACGCGCCGTCAGAACACATGAGCGTCAGTGGCGTTACCGGTACGAACGGCAAGACGACAGTGGCGTTCCTCATTGCCCGGTGCATGCAGTTGCTGGATCGGCCCTGCGCTTACATGGGAACGCTGGGCGCAGGAACGGGTAGCTTGAGCCGCGACATCGGCCTTACCACGCCCGGCTGCATCGACCTGCATCGCAAGCTCTCTGAATTCCTCGCCGAAAGCGCGGTTTTCGCGGCCATGGAAGTGTCGTCCCATGCCTTGCACCAGAAGCGGGTCGACGGTGTCCGCTTCGACTCCGTTCTTTTCACCAACCTGAGCCGCGATCACATCGACTACCACGGCGACATGGAAGCGTACGGTGAAACGAAGGCCCGGTTCATCATGGACGGCGACGTGCCGCACCGCATCGTGATGGTGGACACGGAGTTCGGCTTGCGGCTTGCGAATCGTTGCGCCGACCAGCGTATGGACAACGTCGTCGCGGTCTCGACCACGGCCGAAGCCAATGCAGCCTCCATGACGCATGTGCATATGCAGGTGGTGGAAGCGGACGAGCACGGTTCGTGGGTCGATGTGCGCAGCTCGTGGGGCGGTGCACGGATGCACCTGCCGCTTGCAGGCGACTTCAACGTCGCCAATGGAGCGCTCGTGCTGGCGCAGCTGTTGAGCTGGGATGTACCCCTCGAGGCCGCGGTCGATGTGCTGAGCCGCGTCCTTCCGCCACCGGGTCGCATGCAACGCGTGCAGCCGCCCGCGGATGCGAAAGCACCCGTTGTGTACATAGACTACGCGCACACGCCGGCCGGACTCGAAGCCGTGCTGAAGACGCTGAGGAACCATTGCAAGGGTGCGCTCTGGTGTGTCTTCGGCTGCGGTGGCGATCGGGATCGCGGCAAGCGCGCGGAGATGGGCAGGATCGTTTCGAAGCTTGCCGATCGGGCCGTCGTGACCAGCGACAATCCCAGGACCGAGGATCCCGCGGACATCATCGCAGCGGTGCTGCGCCACATGAAGGCAGGGGCCGTCGCCATCGAGGATCGTGCCGCGGCTATCGCGTTCGCGATAGAAAATGCCAGTGACCAGGACATGGTGCTGATCGCAGGCAAGGGCCATGAGGATTACCAGGTCATTGGTAACACGCGGAGGCCGTTCTCGGATTACGAAGTCGCTTCTGCAAATCTCGCCACCCGCATCGCGCAAGGTGACGGACAGTGATCGAGGGTACCCTCTCCCAGGCAGCCGAAATCCTCCGCGGAACCTTGCAGGGCAATGACGGAGAGTTCCACGGCATCAGCACCGATACGCGCACCCTTGCCGCCGGCCAGCTGTTCTTCGCGCTGCGCGGCCCGAACTATGACGGCGAGGAATTCATCGGCAGGGCTGCGGCCGCAAGGGCGGCCGGCGCTGTCGCTTGCGATGCCCTGAACGGACACCTGCCGGTTATCAGGGTGGACAACACGCGGCGCGCCCTCGGTGCGCTGGCCGCGGACTGGCGTATGAGGATGCCGGCCAAAGTGGTTGGCCTCACCGGCAGCAACGGCAAGACCACGCTGAAGGAACTGATTGCCTCCTGCCTCGGAACGTCCGCGCCAACGCTCGCTACTCGGGGAAACCTCAACAACGACATCGGCGTGCCGCTGATGCTCTCCGAGATCGAGGCCGGTCACAGGTTCGTCGTGATCGAGATGGGAGCGAATCACGTGGGTGAGATTGCTTACCTGGCGTCGCTGGCAGCGCCGCAGATCGTCGTGATCACGAATGCCGCGCCCGCGCACCTGGAAGGGTTCGGCAGCATCGAGGAAGTCGCCCGAGCGAAAGGGGAAATACTCACGGGGCCGGTTTGCCCTGAGTGGGCGATCCTGAATGCGGATGACCGCTTTTTCTCTTACTGGAAGAGAACGGCCCGTAGCCGTACCTTGAGTTTTGGTTTTGCGGAGGGTGCGGACTTTCGCGCGCTGGACGTCTCGTCGAACGCTTCCGGCTCGACCTTCACCCTGGCCGGCGCCGAAATACCCGGTTCCGCGAAAGAATTGCAGATCACTCTGCCGCTCGCGGGAAAACACAACGTCGCGCATGCTTGTGCGGCGGCGGCGGCAGCTTCGGTGCTTGGCATCGACGGTGTCCTGATCAAGCAAGGACTCGAAGCCGCAACGCCGGTTGCGGGTCGCTTGCGGCCGCTTCGCGGTATCGACGGAGTATCCGTCTACGACGACAGCTACAACGCGAATCCAGCCAGTGTCACTGCGGCGGCACAGTTCATTGCCGGCTGCGATGGCGAGGGATGGCTTGTTCTCGGTGACATGCGCGAACTGGGCAATG
>DATGQI010000124.1:0-28789 GCA_035304285.1 Woeseiaceae bacterium | reverse complement strand
ACGCAGGGGGCGCCACGGACCGAGGAGGTAGTGCCAACGCATGACTCCGTCGCAAACCACGTGTCCGAGATGGAATCATCGTATATCTGGTCGGAAGTGTAATCGCCGTCGGAAGTGCTGTACTGGTACGAGAGATCCCAGCTCCATGATTCGGTAAAGGTGAGGTCTCCGCGAAGGCCGGCGACGAAACGCTGGTAATTCACCTCGATCAGGTCGTCGGCGTGATCGGTGATGGGTGTCGGGCTGAGCCACTGCGCGCCGGACCAGCCTTCGGCCAGCGAGTTCTCCGGGAAGAATCCGCCAGAGTCTCCGTTGTAGATATACGTCCAGTACTGCCGGTAGCCGTTGGCCTTGGTCTTGCGCCGGTTGAGAAGCACTTCGGTGTAGGCGGTCAGGTTCTCGGTGATGTCGAACTCGCCTTCCCCGTAGAACGTCGTGCGATCGATCTCTGGAATGAGCGAAGACGCATCCTGGAACGGGTGGTCCGAGTTCGTGACGGCGTCGGAGTTGCGGTCGTAGGCAACCGGGAACCAGCCTGGAGGAGCAACGAGAAAATCCGGGTTGTTCGGGTCCGATGCAAACCCCGGGATGTAAGACCCAAGATCTCCGTCGTAGTCGAACTGCGCCAGGGCTCCGCCCGGGACGTTCCCGCCCGCGTCCTGGTAATCGTAAAGCCAGACGTGCCCCCAGGACAGGTCCGCGCAGCGCCGGTTGCCGCTTCGCGGGTCGATGACGTCGCGCCGCTCTCCCGTGTCGGGATCGAAGATGTACTGCTCAGCGCACCTGAAGTAGTCGCGGTCACCCTGGGCCAGTTCCTCGTGCTTGTAGTAATCGGCAACCACGCGGAAATTGCCGCGCGAAAAGCTTTTGCCGTAGCTCGCGTTGATGCGATATTCCTCGCCCCCGCTCTCGGACGTCTGCGACGTATAGGCGTCGAACGTGGCGCCGTCTTCCTTTTTCGTGATGATGTTGACCACGCCGGCAACGGCGTCGGACCCGTAGATGGAGGAAGCACCGTCTTTCAGGACCTCGATACGTTCAATGGCCGCCAGCGGCAGCACGTTGAGGTCAAAAGAAGAAACGCCGCCTCGCGTGCCTGCAGGACCCGCCCTGCGGCCGTTCAGCAGCGTCAGGGTACGGTTCGCGCCCAACCCGCGCAGCGACAGCGTCGCCGCGCCGATGCCTCCGTTCTGTACGAACGCGGTTGATGTCGCGGCCGTCACCTGCGGCGATCCCGCCGCCACGGTGGTGGACTGGAGCAACCCTCCGATGTCGCCGAAGCCCTGTACCGTGGCACGTTCGGTCAGTACCACGTCCATCGGCTGCGAACTGGAGAACACGTCCCGGCGAATACGCGATCCGGTGACTACGACTTCCTCGATCTCCTGCGTTTCCGCCTGGTCCTCGTCCTGGGCGAAGACCAGCGGGCTTACGCCGAATGCTGTGCTTGCGAGGGCAATGCTTACGGCGCTCGCTAACGGAGTCCTTCTGTACATGAAAAAATCCCCTTATGCATTTTTGTTTCGTCGCCTCGTACCGACGCCGTCGGACTCCTGCCTTTGTTGCCAAGGCTTGCGTCCTGCACCAGTGTCTTTCTCTTGTACCGGGATGGTACACCCATTTGTGCGACGGGTGTCACTAAAAAGATACACTGTGACTGAAAGAAAAGGGCCGAAACGGCTCGGAACTCCCGGATCGTTGCTCTCATACCACATAACTCGGTGGCAGGCGCCGGCGATTTCGCGACGGGTACTCCCGACCGTTACACTCGCCGACTCGTTCAACCGTCGGAACGGACAATGGGTGTAAAGCGGGTACTGGTCGTTGGTGGCGGGTCGGCAGGATGGTCGGCCGCGGCCTACCTCAACGCGGCCCTCAATCGTGACGGCGAGAAAAATGCCGAGATTGCCCTGCTCGAATCGCCCGAGGCGCCGCGCATCGGAGTCGGCGAGGCGACGATTCCGAACATCACCCACATCCTTTCGGTGATCGGCATCGATGAGCACGACTTCATGCGGTCCGTCGACGCGACCTTCAAGCAGTCGATCCGCTTTGTGAACTGGCTGCATAACGAGGGCGAGTTCTACCACCATCCGTTCAGCCGCTATCGGCGATCACCGGTCGACACTTCGACCCGCAACTGGCTGATGAGCGACAGGTCGGTGCCCTTCATGGAGACGGTGTCCGTGCAGCCGGTCGTCTGTGAGCTGGGTCTTGCGCCGAAAACGCTCGACGGTTCTCCTTTTGCCGAGCCCCTCGTGTATGCGTTTCACATGAACGCATTGAAGTTTGCCGATTACCTGTGCGAGCACTCGAAGGCGCGCGGCGTCACTCATTACCTCGACCACATGGTCGAGGTCGACATGGCGGAGAACGGCCACATCGCCGCCGTCGTCACGCAATCCGGCCAGCGCCTGGAGGCCGACCTGTTTGTAGACAGCACCGGCTTCGCCGCGTTGCTGATCGAAAAAGAGCTCGGCGTCGGCTTCACTGACTGTTCGCAATGGCTGATGTGCGATCGCGCCACGACCATGCACGTGCCATACGAGCATCATTACCCGGGATTCGTGCGTCCCTACACTACTGCTACCGCATTGTCGGCGGGCTGGGTGTGGGAAATACCGTTGCAGAACACCCGCTCGCTCGGCTACGTGCACTCCAGCGCGTTCATCGACGACGACCTGGCCGAACGGGAATTACGGCGGTTCGAGGGCAGCCATTGCGACACCCTCGGGACACGGGTCGTCAAGTTCAGGGTCGGCGTTCGCGAAACGCCGTGGAAGGGCAACTGCATCGCGATCGGGTTGGCCGGCGGCTTTATCGAACCACTCGAGTCGACCGGGCTTTACCTGAGCCATCTCGCGGCGGTAATGCTCGCCGAGCATTTCCCGCACGGCGACGACATGGCGCCTCTCGCTCTGCGCTTCAACCGGATAATGTCCAACCGCTTCTACGAAATCCTCGACTTCATCAATATGCATTACTGCCTGAGCCGTCGCACGGACAACGAGTTCTGGCGGGAAGTGCAGCGCCCGGCACGCATCACCGACAGGCTCCGGGCGAAACTCGACTACTGGCGAACGAAACCGCCTTCCCGCTCGGATTTCGAAGACCAGTTTTTCCCCGGTTCCCCCGACGTTCCGCTGCAACTCGGTGGCGTAACCGGAGATAGCCGGAGTCCCGTGGATACGGGCGGGCTGTGGGGCCATGAAAGCTACGAGGCCATCCTGTACGGTCTTGACTGGCTGGACGCGGAATGCGCCGAGTGGTTCGGCACGCGCGCGCCGCCGCGGCTGTCGGCGCACCTGCTGGGCCAGCTCCGGCTGGCGACGCAGAACCTGCCGCCGCACGACGCCTGGCTCAGGCACATGGCGGGAATGGCCAGTTATGCCTAGGCGCACTCCCCACGTGCCTGGAGATCGGTGACAGATGAGGTCCAGGCTCAAAAAAGTTCTCGTTGTCGGCGGCGGCTCAGCGGGCTGGATGGCGGCCGCCTATCTCGATGCGGTTCTCAATCGCGACGGGCAGAAGATGGTTGACGTTGGCTTAATCGAGTCGCCGGACGTGCCACGCATCGGCGTCGGCGAAGCGACGATCCCCAGTATCAATCACATCCTTGCGGCGACAGGTATCGAAGAGCGGGAGTTCATGCGGCGTGTGGACGGCACCTTCAAGCAGGCCATCAAGTTCGTAAACTGGCTGCACAACGAGGGTGAATCCTACTATCACGCCTTCGCGCGGATTCTCCCGACGCCCCTCGACACCACCGGCCGCCGCTGGTTGAGGAGCGACCGTTCGATGCCGTTCATGGAAACGGTCTCGGCACAGCCGGCGCTTTGTGAAATGAACCTGGCGCCGCAAATGCTTGGCCGCTGGGACTTCGGCCCGCCGCTCACCTACGCATTTCACATGAACGCGCTCAAGTTCGCCGACTACCTCTCAGAACTTGCGACCGCGCGAGGCGTGCAGCACTGGCTGGATAACGTGACGGACGTGACGGTAACGGAACGGGGCCACATAGAGTCGGTGAGCACCGCAGCCGGCTTGCGACTTTCGGCTGACCTGTTCATCGATTGCACCGGCTTCCTGGCGCTGCTGATCGAGAAAAAGCTGGGCGTACGATGGGTCGACTGCTCGCAGTGGCTCCTCTGTGACCGCGCCGTCACGATGCACGTTCCCTACGAACTTCACTATCCGGGATACGTTCGGCCGTATACGACTGCCACCGCGCTGTCAGCGGGTTGGGTATGGGAGATCCCGTTGCAGGACCGGCGCTCCCTCGGGTACGTGCACTCGAGCGCGTTCCAGGACGGTGAGGATGCAGAACGGGAGTTACGCGCTTTCGAGGGCTCCCATGCCGCCGACCTCGGCTCACGCATCGTCCCCTTCAAGGTGGGACACCGTGCGAAGTCCTGGGTGGGCAACTGCATAGCTATAGGCCTCTCGGGAAGTTTCATCGAGCCACTCGAGTCGACCGGGCTGTACCTTGGCGACCTTGCAACCGTGATGCTGGCCGAACATTTCCCCTTCGGGGAGAACATGGAACCGCTCGCGTATCGCTTCAACCGCATCATGACGAACCGGTTCTACGAGATCCTCGACTTCATCAACATGCATTATTGCCTGAGCCGGCGCACCGATACCGCGTTCTGGCAGGAAATCGGTAAACCGGGACGCATGACCGACAGGCTGAAGGCTAAGCTGGACTTCTGGCGGGTAAAGCCGCCGTCGAATGTCGACTTCGAGGACCAGTACTTTCCAGGGCAGCCGTCAACGCCCTTGCCATCCGGCAGCCTTCCCGGCGATCACCGACCGCCGACGGACACCGGCAAACTGTTCACACGGTCGAGCTACGAGGCCGTCCTTTACGGTATGGACTTCCTGCGCGAGGAATGCGAACAGTTCTACGGGCGTGAGCGGCCGCCCACCACCATGCACCGTCACGTCGCGGAACGGCTCGCGCTGGCGCCGCAGAAACTGCCGCCGCACGATCTCTGGCTGCAGCGAATCGCCGGTATGAAGGCTTACCCGAAGCGATGACAGGGACTAGCCCGGATCAGCGATCTCTACCTGGATCTCGCCCACCCCCTCGACACCTCCGCTAACCTTGTCTCCCGGCTGCAGGGCCCCTACTCCCGCGGGCGTGCCGGTGAAAATAAGGTCGCCCGGGGCAAGGGCGAACAGAGTCGACAGCTCGGCGATGGCTTCCGGGACGCTCCAGATGAGCTCGGAGAGATCGCCGTCCTGCCGCGTGGTCCCGTTGACCTCGAGCCAGATCCGTCCGGATGATGGATGTCCCACGTCGGCGACGCGGTGTATCGCGGAGACGGGTGCGGAATGGTCGAAACCCTTGGACGTATCCCAGGGACGGCCGGCATTCTTCGCCTCGTTCTGCAAATCGCGCCGCGTCAGGTCGATGCCGACTGCATAGCCGAAGATGTGAGACAGCGCGTCTGTGACAGGGATATTGCTGCCGCCCGTTCCGATCGCCACTACCAGCTCGATCTCGTGGTGCAGGTCGCGCGTTCTCGGTGGATACGGAATCCGTGAACCGTTCGGCATGAGTGCGTCGGCGGGCTTCATGAAATAAAAGGGCGCCTCGCGATCGGGGTCTGCCCCGGACTCGCGTGCGTGTGCCGCGTAGTTCCTGCCGACACAGTAAATGCGGTGCACCGGGAACTCGCGACTGCTGCCGTGTATCCGCGCGCGCGGTTGTGAAATCTCGAACATCTGTCGCTCTCGCCTTCAAGCCGGACTGCCGCAGCTCGGGTTCGTGCCGGCAGTTTGAGGTACGGCAGTATAGCCCCGGTAAATCCGATCCCGGGAACGGCGTTTTGCATGATAGCTTTAGCCTCATCATTTTCGCCGGAGACAGATATGGCCCAGACGACTTCGCAGATGCTGCCGCTAGGCACCGAGGCGCCGGATTTCTCCCTGCCGGATCCGGATGGACGGATGTTCGCACTCGGGGACGCCGCCGACGCAGACGCCGTGCTCGTCATGTTTATCTGCAATCACTGCCCGTTTGTAAAACACGTTCGGCAGGAGCTCGCGCAACTCGGCGAGGACTATGCGTCACGCAACGTGGCTGTCTTCGCCATCAACAGCAACGACTTCGACGCCTACGAGGGCGACAGCCCGGCGAACATGAAAAAAGAGGCAGAAACCTGGGGGTACACATTTCCGTATCTCGTGGATCGCGACCAGCGCGTGGCGAAAGCCTACCAAGCGGCCTGCACGCCGGATTTCTACGTTTTCGACAAGGACCGCCGGCTGGTCTACCGCGGTCAGCTGGACGACAGCCGGCCATCGAACGACAAGCCAGTCACCGGCCGCGACGTCCGCGCAGCGCTGGACCACGTTCTGGAAGGCAAGCCGGTACGCGAAGGACAGACTCCGAGCATCGGCTGCAACATCAAATGGCGTCCCGGTAACGCGCCGGAATGGTTTGGCTGACCCAACTCAACATCAGAAAGGAAACGTTAATGCCACGAGTCTCTGCTCCATTGTCGATGATGGTTGTCCCTTTCCTTTGCGCTGCGCTGGCAGCAGGCGCGGCGCGCGCGGATGACGTCACCGGGATCCAGCGCTTCGTCGACTCACGCTACGAGGAGACGGCCGCCATCGCTCGCGAGTTGTGGGAACACGCAGAAGTCGGTTACCAGGAGGTCGAAAGCAGCGGCCTGCTGCAGGAGACGCTGGCGCGAGAAGGGTTCTCCGTAGAAGCAGGCGTCGCGGGAATTCCTACCGCCTTCGTCGCGAGCCATGGAGACGGAGGACCCGTCATCGGCATCCTCGCCGAGTTCGACGCACTGCCGGGAATCAACCAGGACGCCGTACCCCTGCGGAGCCCTATCGACGGCAAGGCCGCCGGTCACGCCTGCGGGCACAACCTGTTTGGTGCAGGCTCGGTCGGTGCCGCGGTCGCCATCGCGCACTGGCTCGAGGAAAACGGCGTGCCCGGGACCGTGCGGCTCTACGGCACGCCGGCGGAAGAAGGCGGCAGCGGCAAGGTGTACATGGTGCGCGAGGGATTGTTCGATGATGTCGATTTCGTGCTGCACTGGCACGCGGACGACGAGAATTCGGCCGCGGCGCGCACAAGTCTCGCGAACCGCTCCGCCAAGTTTCGCTTTCGCGGCACTTCCGCGCACGCCGCCGGCGCCCCGGAGAAAGCACGGTCAGCGCTGGACGGCGTCGAGGCCTTCAACTACATGGTCAACCTGATGCGCGAGCACGTGCCGCAGCAGACGCGCATCCATTACGTCATTACGAGCGGAGGGTCGGCGCCAAACGTGGTACCCGATTTCGCGGAGGTCTTTTACTACGTGCGTCATCCGGAAGCCGGGCAGGTCAAGGAAATCTGGTCGCGCGTGGAGCAGGCAGCGCGGGGCGCGGCGAGCGGCACCGGCGTGGAAGTCGACTGGGAGATCATTCACGGCAATCACCCGTTGCTGGTCAACGAAAGGCTGGCCAGGATGATGGACGAGAAGTTGCGCGAAGTCGGCGGGATGGAATACACGGAAGCGGAACAGGCCTTCGCCGAAGAGATCTACGGTACCCTCGACAGCCCTGACCGCGAACTCGGCTCCGAACGGGAGGTGCAGCCCTACGATGAGACCCTGGGCTACGGCTCCACGGATGTCGGGGACGTGTCGATGGCGGTACCGACCGTGGGTTTGAGGGTTGCGACCTGGGTGCCGGGAACCTCCGCGCACAGCTGGCAGGCCGTCGCAGCGAGCGGAACCAGCATCGGGTACAAGGGCGCGCAGATCGCGGCGAAGACGCTGGCGCTCGCCGCGGCTGAACTTTACCAAAACGCCGACCTTCGTAAAGCCGCGCTCGAGGAATTCGAGCGGCGGCGGGGTACCGATTTCACCTACGAGGCACTGCTCGGCGATCGCCCGCCGCCCCTGGATTACCGCCAGTAAGCGGGGCGGGCGAGGGCCTGCCGCGCGCACTTTGCCGCTGAGGCCGACGGTCCCTTAAATGCACCTGCTCCGGAACAACCGCCCCGGCGACCCCCGGATCAGTGGTCCGGGCGATCCCGCATGCGTTTGACTTTAGCGGCAGGCGCGAAACTCTCATGCCTGTCGTTCGCGCGGCGCTCGCGGAAGCGATCCTTGCCGCGGGCTGTGCTTGCCAGCTTCGACAACTTGCTGCCAAGCAGCTCGTATGTCGACTCGTCCATGTCTATGTTGTCCAGGTCTCGTTTCTTGTTCACGTCCTTCGCCTCAGATCCGAGTCAAACGTCGCGACGTGCGATGGGTCATGACTCGCCAAAAAGCAGTGCCAAAAGGATTACCCGTTGGTGGATTTAAAAGAAGGTACTTTCGAATAAGGACGGCGCGGCAGTAAAGCTCAGCCGTTGCCCACGGTCGCGCGCAAAGCTACGTCAGGGCTGATCGTGTTGCACTGAAGCCTGCGTGCGTCAGTGCGTCAGGCCGCCGGAGTAGTCGCTGTCGGTGCTGTCATAATCGTCGTAGTCGTCGAAATCCGCCAGCTCCATCTTCAGGCTGCGATCCTCCTTCGACATCTCGATCAGCCGCCACAAAGGTACTTGTTCCCGGGGGCCTTCTGCCACCTCCTTCACCGTGCCCTCCTCGGCGAACTCGTCAAACTCGAGATCTTCGTCATCCATATCCATAGTCACTTCGATCTCCGGGTCTTCTTCGACCCATACGGGCAAGGGTTCAGTATCGACAGATTTGGCCACGATCATCCTCCGGGGCCAGCCGTTTGGTCAGAAAGATAAGGCTATTTGGATTGATGTCAAGATTTAAATAGGGATGCAATACAGTGGCTTGGAAGGGCTTTTTTTGGAACAGTTTTTGGCCGCCTGTCGGACGACGCTGGTGGGGAGCAGGCGGGATCGCGTGGAGGAGCCAAGTCCCCGGTCAGGCCGTCTGGCGCGCGTCCTGCTGGGCCAGTTCGTGTTCGGCGTCGCGCTCCGACCCGATCAGGATGGCGAGCCAGCGGGTACGGCTGTCGCTTTCCAGCGCTAGCTTCAAGGTCATGGTCAGCGGGACGGACAACAGCATGCCGACGGGGCCGAAGATCCAGCCCCAGAAGATCAGGCCCGTGAAGACGATCAGGGGCGAGATTCCGACTCCGTAGCCCATCCAGCGCGGCTCGAGGATGACGCCGTACACAACATTGATCGCGGCGAAGCCCAATGCAGTCGCGGTCGCCTCACCGACGCCGAGCTGGACCAGGGCCAGCAGGACGGCCGGTACCGCGGCGATGATCGAGCCGATCGTCGGCACGTAGTTCAGGAGGAACGCGAGCATTCCCCACAGCAGCGCGAAATCGAGCCCGATAAGCGAGGTGACGAGCCAGGCGGAAAGGCCGGTGGCGATGCTGATCAGGGTCTTGATGCCGAGGTAGCGGCCGAGGTTGTTCAGGAAGAGTGTGGCGTTCTCGAAGGTCTCGGCGCGCCGACCGAACGCAGCGAGGATCTTGGTCTGCACGCTGGAGGCTTCCAGCAGGATGAATACCATCGTGAACAGGATGAGGAAGGTGTTGGTCAGGACGTCGCGCAGGGCGTTGAGAATGTTCGCTACCAGTCTCATCGCCCAGCCGGCGTCCACGATGTCGCTTAAGCCCTCGATGGTGCGCCCGTTGTCCATATGCGTCGCGGCAAGGCGCAAGAGGCGGTCGACGAGCAGGTCAAGACGCGCCTGGTAAGCCGGAAGCGCTGCGGTGAACTCGGCGATCGAGGCGCCGACGATGGTGCCCGCGACGGCGAGCACCAGCATGATGAGCACCAGGACGAGCAGCGCGGCGAGGATGGACGGCACGCGGTGCCTCTGCAGCCACAGCATCGGGCGCACGGTGATCAGCGCGAGAAACACCGCGAGCAAGAACGGCACCAGCAATACCTTTGCCGCCTGCATCCCGTAGACGATGACGATGATGGCGGCAAGTGTGATTGCGGCGCTGGTGTTCCTGCCTGTAATCGTATCCAAACGTGCCCTTGGCGATGCTTTTAAGCTTTCGGTTCCGGCCCGGATGATCGCACAAAAGACGCATGCTTTGGATGCAGCGCGAGGACCGCTCCTGAGATCAGCTGTTTCCGAGATAGGCGAGCCGGTCGAGCGTCATCGCTGCCGGGCTGATTCCGAGCTCTTCGAAGTCTCTGGTGGTCGGCACGGAGTTGCCCTCCATCAGCATGACCAGCTGGTCGCGCGTGATGGGGAAGAACCTGAAACGGTCGAACAGTGCAGCCGCGGTGCGCACCGCCACGAACGGAACCGGCATGATCAGCTTCCGCCGCCCCGCGGCTTTCGCAATCCGGCGGATGATCTCGGGCCACGACAGCTCCTCGCTGCCACCCAGTTCAAGCGTTTTGCCGACGGTGGCGTCGCTGGCCAGGGAGCGCACGAACGCCTGCGCTACGTCCTCGACATGCACCGGCGTCATGGAGAAGGACCGCCTGGGCGACAGCCCGGAGAAAAAGGCCGGTGCCGGGATGGGCGGGCGAATCATCTGGTCACGAAGCTGCGTGCCAAACTCCATGCAGCCTCGCGGGTCGCCAAAGATCACCGCCGGACGGATGATGGTACTGCGCAGGCCACTGCCGGCGAGGTGGCGTTCGGCCCCGAACTTCGTGCGCTGGTACGGCGTGCCGTCCTCCCTGACGCCGTTCGCGCTCATCAGCAGGAAGCGATTCACGTTCCGCGACTTCGCCGCGTCAATGACGCGGCGAGCACCCTCGTACTGCATCGCCCTGAAGGTAATCCCGGCCGCAGGGTCTTCCCGCAAAATGCCGATCAGGTAGATCGCCGCCTCGCATCCCTCGAGTGTCGCATCGACCGCCGCCCGATCGTCAATCTCGCCCGAAACCACCCCGCACCGCCCGGCGTGCCGAACCTTGCTCTCGCTCCCGCGACGCACCAGCAAACGTGGCTCATGCCCCGCCTCCAGCAGTGCATCGACCAGGTAGCTGCCCACAAACCCGGTCCCACCAAACATCGCAACGCGCATACCCGCAGATCCTACCTTCCAAATACCCCCGAATGGGGACACCCATCAACTTCGACCGGCCGGATCACCCGAATGGGGACACCCATCAACTTCGACCGGCCGGATCGCCCCGAGTCGGGACCCCGAGTCGGGAGACCCCGAGTTGGGACACCCACTAACTTGTGTGCCGACTGAACCGTCCTGGATCGGGATCGCGAACGGGACACCCATCAACTTTTCCGGGGACAGGATCGGGACAACCGCGAGTCAGGACACCGGGATTTCCTCGGTCTTCTGATCAGGGAAATCGGTGGATGTCCCGATTTGCCGCCTTTTGATCGGGCAAATTGGTGGGTGTCCCGATTTGCCTTTGGTAGGTGTCCCGATTTGCCTTTGGTGGGTGACCCGAGTTGCCCGACGCCCCGGGAAATCGGTGGGTGTCCCGTATTTCCCGCGTCAGGCGGTTGCAGGTTCGCTTGCCGGGTCGAGGCGCTTGATGCTGAAGCCGGTGACGCCGTACAGGATCGAAACGAGCGGGTTGATCAGGTTGAGGAATGCATACGGCGCGTAGGCGAAGGTCGCCACGCCCAGCGTCGCTGCCATGTATGCGCCGCAGGTGTTCCAGGGAACCAGGGCGGAGGTGAGGGTACCCGAATCTTCCAGTGCGCGGGACAGGTTTTTCGGATCGAGGTTGCGTCGCTTGAACTCGGCCTGGAACATCTTGCCGGGCAGGACGATTGCGATGTACTGGTCGGCCGCAATGACGTTGATCCCGATGCAACTCAGAACGACGGTCGTAATGAGCGAACCGGTTGACTTCGCAGCTCTGAGGGCCCCCTGGATGAGTCGCGCGAGCATCCCCGCATGTTCCATGATCGCACCGAAGGCCAGTGCCGCAAGGATGAGCCAGATCGTCGTCAACATGCTGCTCATGCCGCCGCGAGTCAGCAGATCGTCCACCTCGGGCACGCCCGTCGATGCGACGTAACCATCGGCAAGCGCCAGCCACACACCTTTGGTCATAGCGAGCCCGGTCGGCAAATCGCCTCCCTGCGCGAAGTCCAGCACTGCCTGGGGTTGCAGCATCACCGCCATGACGCCGCCGAGGAGCGCGCCAAAAAGAATGGTGGGAAGGGGCGGCACTTTCCGCATCGCAAAAATGAACACCACCACCAGTGGAATTAACGCGAGCGGAGTGACATTGAAGGATCTGTCCAGCGTCGCCATCAGCCCTCGCAGCTGAACCATGTCGGAGCCGACATCCACGCCAAGCCCAATGATGAGATACAGGACGAGCGCGATCAGGAACGATGGCCCGGTCGTCAACGACATGTGTCGGATGTGCGTGAACAGGTCGGTGCCGGCGACGGCGGGCGCAAGGTTGGTGGTATCCGATAGTGGCGACATCTTGTCACCAAAGTACGCGCCCGAGATGACGGCTCCGGCTGCGATCGCGGGCGACAGGGAAAGCCCCATCGCTACACCAATCAGCGCCACGCCCAGCGTTCCCGCGGTGGTCCATGAACTTCCCGTCGCAAGCGCCGAGATAGCACAGATAAGACACGTGGCGACGAAAAAATAGCGCGGATTCAGCAGTTCAAGGCCGTAGTAAATCAACGTGGGTACCGTTCCCGACATCAGCCACGTTCCGATCAGTGCGCCTACCGCCAGCAGGATGAGAATCGCACCCATCGCGGTACCAATGCCGCCGATCATCGCGGCGTGCAGGTCAGCCCATGCGTGCCCGTTCCTGATCGCGATAATCGCAGCAATCGCAGCGCCCGCTATCAGGACGATTTGCGTCGGTCCGGAGGCCGCGTCAGATCCGAACAGGTACACCGAAAGGGCAAGCAGCAGGATCAGGGAGATGACCGGGATGATCGAATCGAGCAGCGACGGGGACTTGGGTGTTGTCATAGATTTACCGTAGTCGGTTTACGTATAACTCGTGCAACGCTCGAGTCGCCGCTGTTTCCCGGCAGCGGTCGCGGTCGGCACGCAACCGGCGGACGCAAGCGTACCACGGAAACAAGTTGCCGCATTGTGCAATCCAGCCGCACCGGAACCGCTACCATGACAACGCACTATCGTCATGGTAAGGCCGCAGCAGCTTTTCAATCTGGCATTCGCTCCGTTCTTCCCCGATAATTCAGCCGTCGACACTCGAGTCGATCTTTCTAAAGTTACCGAGCGGGTGATTAAATGCATCAGTCCGTAAAAGCGATCGCACTACTTCTTGCAGTCAACCTCGTCACTCTCGGATTCGTGCAATCGGCAGGCGCCGGTGTCATCAGCACCGAGGCCGCCATCGAAATGCAGGAGCGAGAGGCGCGAATCGAGCGCATCAACACCGTTCTTGCAAGAGACAGCGTGCAGAGCCGAATGATCCGCCTGGGTGTCGATCCCGACGTGGCCGCAGCCAGGGTCGCCAGCCTGAGCGACAGCGAGCTGCAGCAGCTCGAAGCGCGCATGGATGAGTTACCCGCGGGCGCTGACGGAGCGCTGACGGTTCTCGGAATCGTACTTCTCGTCCTCCTCGTGCTGGAATTGGTCGGCGTTACGGACGTCTTTAAATCGTTCTAGGCGTGCTGCTGCGATCTGCGGCATTCCTGGCGCTCGTCGGCTTGATTGCTGGTTGCGCTGCCGATCCTTTCCGGGCCGCGGTAGAGCCGGGAACGCATTCGGCGATCGAACTGACTGAAACGCCTTTCTTCCCACAACGGGAATATCAATGCGGTCCGGCGGCGCTGGCTACAGTGCTCGTAGATTCGGACGTGGCAGTCGATCCGGACGAGCTCATCTCGCGCGTCTATCTCCCACAGCGGCAGGGCAGCCTGCAACCGGAATTACTCGCCGCAACGCGACATTACGGCCGCATCCCCTATGTTATTCCGCCGGAATTCGCGGCGTTGTTGGCGGAAGTATCGCAAGGGCGTCCCGTCCTCGTGCTGCAAAACCTGGGAATCAAGGCATTTCCCGCCTGGCACTACGCTGTGGTGGTTGGATTCTCGCGGGAGCGGCGAGAGGTCATCCTCCGTTCCGGAATCGATGAACGACGGGTGACACCGGCAGTAACCTTTGCGAACACATGGCGTCGCGCGGGCAACTGGGGCATCGTGGCGTTGCAGCCGGGCGAGCTGCCTGCCACAGACGACATTAAGGGCTACCTGCGGGCCCTCGCGGCGGCGGAATCGGCCGGCCGCGCGGCTCTTGCCGAGCCGTCGTATCGCGCGGCAGCCGAACGCTGGCCGGACAGCAGCCTGCCCTGGCTCGGTCTCGGCAATTCTGCGTATGCTCGGGGCGAGCAGGATGCCGCAGAACACATGTATCGGCACGCATTGGAGATAGACTCGGAGAATGCGGCTGCCTTGAACAACCTCGCGAGTACGATCGCGGAACAGGGGCGTTGCGATGAAGCCCGACAATTGTTG
Source organism: Woeseiaceae bacterium (assembly GCA_035304285.1). Lineage (GTDB taxonomy): Bacteria > Pseudomonadota > Gammaproteobacteria > Steroidobacterales > Woeseiaceae > IDS-8. The sequence continues at coordinate 14,393 of DATGQI010000124.1, read as the reverse complement.
GCAGCAGCCATGGCGCTTCCGGACCTGCATGCGCAGATGTCTGATGTACTGCTCCAGTCACAGACCGAGATCGGCGCCTGCAGATGACTACGTGAGTGACCCGGCGGAGTGTCATGAGGACCAGAAGGTGGTCAGCCTCCCTGCTCATGGTCGTGCTGCTGGTGCCGTTGCTCGTTGAAGTGCAGTGGAATCCGCAGTTTGCGACGCCGCGGATGGTGGCGCGAGCGGACCAAGCGCAGGAAGCTCGCTACGAGCAATGTGTTACCGACCAGGTGGACGAGGCGACGAGACAAGCTTTGTCGGCGGCTGATAATCCGGATGTGCAGAGTCTGATGATTCGCATGCGGCAGAAAGAGGTGCTTGCGTATTGCCGCCTGCAACATCCTGAACGCCTCGTCGACGTTGAGGAGCCGCTGCGCGTCAACCTGCTGGATTTTCGGTGGCGCTTCTGATCCGCCTCGGAGGAAGCGCCGACATTTCATACAACGTCAAGGGTGCCCGAGGGTAATAGCATGCAGCTAGGCACGGTCACGATCGCACGTCGCTTTCGCGGTCCACCAAACTCAGGGAACGGCGGCTACTCTTGTGGTCGCCTCGCAGCTTTCATCGACGGACCGGCGGAAGTGACCCTGCGCAAGCCGCCTCCGCTGGAATTGGAAATGAAGGTGGTGTCTGAGGATGGTGAGGTAGCGATGTACGCCGGCGACCAGTTGGTTGCTTCCGCGCGCCAGATAGAGCCGTGGGTATTGGATACAGCCGCTCCCGCGTTCGAGGAAGCCGTCGCTGCCACTGGGAGAACGTTCGATCCTTCCGTACACAAGCTGCCGATGTGCTACGTCTGCGGTCCTGACCGCGCGCCCGGCGACGGGCTGCGGATTTTCTGCGGACCCGTGGATGCTACCGACACCAGCTGGTCCGGCACCGTCGCTGCGCCATGGGTACCGGAACCGTACATGGCAGACGCGGACGGCAAGGTGTCCGCCGAATACGTATGGGCCGCGCTCGACTGTCCCACAGCCTACGCCTCCGGATCTCCCGCAGGCTTCCCGACAATCCTTCTCGGCCGTCAGGCGGTCTCCATCCTCGACAGACCCACGGCGGGCGAAAGGTGCATCATTGCTGCCCACCGAACCGGCCGCGACGGTCGCAAATACCTCGCCGAAGCAAGCCTGTTCAACGAAGCCGGCACCGCTCTCGCCCATTGCCGCGCCACGTGGATAGAGGTCGCCCCCGGCGTGCAGCGCGGCTCCGGATAGAGCAGCAACTTGAGGACACCCACTATGGAGCGTTACAGGACACCCATCATTCGCGGGAGCGTCACCGGAAAGCTTTGGGGGCACAATCATTAGTTTCTGACTTCATGGGTGTCCTCAAGTAGCCCTGCTCTGACTTCGTAGGTGTCCTCGAGTAGCCCTGCTCGAGTAGCCCTTCGTTGATTTCTCACTCTCCGGCACAGCGGCTGTCCGCATCGCCATTGAGTGACCTCCACGAACGTGCGGTGGCTCAGAGGATGATGGGTGTCCCGGTTTGAGGGGTCAGCGGGAGGGGGTGAGCCTGAGCAGGCGGCCGCCCTCGCCGCCGTCGTCGTCTTCATCCTCGAGAAGCCAGATGGCGCCGTCGGGGCCTTGCTCGACCTCTCGGATACGCTCGCCCATCTCGAAGCGTTCGGCTTCGGCGGCGGAGTCACCGTCGATCTCGACGCGGATCAATGCCCGTGATGATAGCCCGCCTAAGAATGCGTTTCCCTTCCAGTCGGGGAACAGGTCGCCTGAGTAGATGATCAGTCCGCCGGGAGAGATCGCCGGCACCCAGAATACCTTCGGCGCCTCGAATTCCGGGCGCGTATCGTGGTCGGGGATGTTGCGGCCGTCGTAGTGGTTGCCGTTGGAGACGATCGGGTAGCCATAGTTCTTCCCGCGGACGATAAGATTCAGCTCATCTCCGTGCCGGGGACCCATTTCCTGGGCCCACAGCCGTCCTTCTGCATCAAAGGCGATGCCGAGCGGATTGCGATGCCCCCGCGTCCAGACCTGGGCGGCAACCGCACCCTGCCCGGCAAAAGGATTGTCGGAAGGCACGGTACCGTCGTCATTCAGGCGCACGATCTTGCCCAGGTTTTGCTGCATGTCCTGGGCTGGGGTGAACTTCTGCCGGTCACCGCTCGTGATGAACATGAAACCGTCATCGGAAAAGGCGATCCGGTGGGCGTAGTGCCCCTGGCCGGTGACTTTGGGATCCTGGCGCCAGATCACCTGCTGGTCACTGAGAGACCCGCCCTCATCGGTGAGCGCCAGGGTTGCGCGCATCACCGCGCCCCCCCGCTCGCTGCCATCGCCAGCTTCCGCATAGCTCAGGTATATGATCCCGTTGTCGCTGAATCCGGGGTGCAGCACGACGTCACCCAACCCACCCTGCCCGCCATAAGCTACCTCGGGCACTCCGGAAATCGGCTGCGACTGCTCGCCTTCCTGCGTCACCACCAGCAAACGGCCTTTCTTCTCGGTAACCAGCATCCGGCCATCCGGCAGAAACGTCATCGCCCAGGGCTCATCCAAAGTGGCAACAGGAGTCGCGTCGAAAGGAAACTCCTGTGCAGCGGCACTGGAACCGGTATCAGCGCCGCAGGCAGACAATGCGATAGTACTGGCGAGAAGGAGCAAGCGTCTCATATGGTTCCTCTATACGTGATGGCCTCGAAACTGTTTATAACATGGCGGTACGGCAGACATTTACTGCGCCTCGTCAAGGCGCCACGCCGCAGCCGCGGCAGCGAGAGAGATTGCAGAGAGCAATAATACGACGACGGTTGTCCCGGCAATGGAGGCGATGCCGCCAAACACGCCGCCCGCGATGAGCATGATGCCGATGAACGTATTGCTGACGGCGACATAGCTTGCGCGATTCTCCGGCGTCGCGATGTCGATCAGGTGCGTCTTGCGACCTACCCTCACTCCCGCGTGCGCTATGTTCAACAGGAAGTAGGTGGATGCGAAAGCGACCGCCGGGTAAGGGAGCGCTGGCGTCTCCGCAAGCCCCGCCGTAAGGAAGCCTGCGACCGCGGCAAGTAGCGCAGCCGCCGCCATCACCCGGCGGCTCGACCGGTCCGACATGCGGCCCCACGCCGGTGCGCTCAGGAAACTGGCCGCCCCGGTGGCGATCAGCATCGCGCCGAACTGGGTCAGCGCACCGCCGGAATGCCCGCTGGCGATACTCACGTAAAACGGCGCGACCAGGGCCGTCGACAACAGCAGCGTGCGGACGACCAGGAACTGTCTCAGGTCGCGGTCATCGCGAATAAGGCGCATCTGTCGCACCGCCTCGGTGATCGCGTTGCCGCCACCCTCCGTGGCGCCCGGGTATTCCTCAAGTTGGCTGAACACCAATGCGGCCAACATCCAAAGGCCGCCAGCGATCAGCAGCAGCGAAACGAACAGGACCAGTCCTTGCTCGGCCGGCTGCGCGGCAAGCGCAAAAACGCCGACCAGGATCGTAATTGCGCCGGCGACCGATGACGCGTAGCCGGTCACGGTGCCGCGTCGACTCTTGCTGATGGTCTTTCCGAGGACGTCTTTTGCGGCGACAGAGCACACCCCACGCGCCAGGCTGAAGACGACCAATAATGCCAGGATGCTCCAACCCGCAGCCGCGCCGCGAAGGAGCAGAGCGACAATTGCCATCGCCACCACCGCGAGGCCCTGGACAATACTTCCGGCAACCCAGAACCATTTGCGCACCGCGACGCTGCGTATCGCACCGGCGACGAACAGTTGTGGGATCAGCGATAGCGACTCGCGTATCGGCACCAGCAGACCCAGCATGAAAGTGGGAACGCCAAGAGTGGTGAATAGCCATGACAGCACCAGCTTCGGACTGGCGAGACGATCGCCTGTCTTCGACGCGACGAGTGAGCCGATATGGATGAAGAAGTTTCGCGGCTGCTCGCGACAGGCGACCTCCGGGATCTCGCGACAGACCCGCGCATCCTCATCTCCTGTCAGCAGGTCGTAAAGATCCAGCGTCAGGGATTTACGAACCGTTTCTGCCATATGGCTAGCGCCTCTCGTGCGGTTTCATATTGACGTTCGCCGGCAGCCCGACGCCGGTCGCATCCTGTAGAATGCGCCGTTTCCTGCAAACGCGGGCGAGCTCAATAACACGAATCCGCAGCGCTTCAGGTTCAGCTTTTTCCAATTCTTCTGCACTCACCGGAGCCGGATCAGTAACGATGCCTATATCCAGAATACGCTATTTCCTGGTAGCTACGCTGTCTGCCGCGTTGCTGCTGGCATCCATAGGCGCAGCAGCAGCCGGACGCACCGCCGTCAGAGGCAAGAACGGCGTGGTCGCTTCGTCCTCCGCGCTGGCATCCGAAGTGGGCGTGGAGACCCTCCAAAATGGCGGCAACGCCATCGACGCAGCGATCGCAACAGCTTTTGCCCTTGCCGTCACCTGGCCCACGGCGGGGAATATCGGCGGTGGCGGTTTCCTCGTCTACTACGGCGCCGACGGGGAAACGACCACTTTCGATTTCAGGGAGAAAGCGCCGCTGGCAGCGACCGAGGATATGTACCTCGGCGAAGACGGCAGGGTCAGGGACAATTCGAACCACGAAGGCATCCTGGCCGTTGGCGTTCCTGGTACCGTCGCCGGCCTGGCGCTGGCGCATCAGGAGTACGGCGAGCTCGAGTGGTCGGACCTGGTCGCGCCGGCGGTTCGCCTCGCTCGCGAAGGAATATCCATCACCTGGAAATTGCATGACGACTTCAAGGGGCGCAAGGAGCGGTGGGAGAGGTATCCAAGCTCTGCGAAGGTCTTCCTGAAAGAAAACGGCGGCTTCTACGAACCGGGCGAGACGTGGTCGCAACCGGATCTCGCGAACACGCTGGAGCGCATTCAGCGCGAGGGACGATCCGGCTTCTACCGGGGCGAAACAGCGGCAATGATTGCCGACTTCATGGCGAAGAATGGCGGCCTTATCACGCTTCAGGACCTGGAACGGTATGAAGCTGTGGAACGTGAGCCGATCCGGGGCAGCTACCGTGGCTACGAGATCGTCAGCATGCCGCCTCCGAGTTCGGGCGGCGTGGCGCTGGTGACAATGCTGAACATACTTGAAGAGTATTACTTGCCTGCAGCGGGTCACAACTCAGCACGCTACCTGCATCTGCTCACCGAATCCATGCGCCGCGCGTATGCGGACAGGGCCCGCTATCTCGGCGATCCCGACTTTAACGAAGACATGCCGATTGAACGACTGATCTCGAAGGAACATGCGGCAAACCTGCGCGGGAGCATTTCGCTGACGGAGGCATCCGTGAGCGATCCTGCGCTTTTCGCCGGGAAATACGAAAGCGACCAGACGACGCATTTCTCCATCGTCGACAAGCAGGGCAACATGGTGTCGCTGACGTATACGCTCGAGTGGGGCTATGGATCGCACATCGTGGTCGAGGGCGCCGGTTTTCTGCTTAACAACGAAATGGGTGACTTCAACGCGGTACCGGGCGTGACCGACCAGACCGGCCTCATCGGTACGGAAGCTAATCGCATCCGTCCCGAGCAGCGCATGCTTTCCAGCATGACCCCGACGATCGTTGCGCTGGATGGTGTACCGGTATTCGCCACCGGAACGCCGGGCGGCAAGACCATCATCAATACTACTCTCCAGACGATCCTGAATATCATCGACCATGGCATGACCATCGCAGAGTCGATCGAAGCGGGCCGCATTCACCACCAATGGCTGCCCGATCGCACACTCATCGAAGAGCATGGTTTCTCACCCGATACCATCGCTCTCTACGAAGCCCTCGGGCACAACGTGCGTCGAATCAAATCAATCGGCTCTGCGATGGGGGTCTACCACGATCTCGACACCGGCGTGTTTCACGGCGCTGCCGACTCCCGCGCCGAAGACGGCGGCGCGGTCAGCTACTGATGCGGCCCAACAGGGACACCCACTGATTGTTGGCCAACAGCCAAATGGGGACGCCTATTGACCGCGGTAAGCAGCCAAACAAGCATCAGGCAAAGCCGGGACACCTACTTACTTCCGCGTGCAGCGCTAAACCAGGACACCCACGATCTAGAGCCTCGACTGTGCAGACTGATAAAGCACCGCCATCCGTCGCGAGGCCATAGAACAGAGGCAGAGAGCGCCGGCCCAATCCCTTCGTCAGGAGGAGCGAGGCTGCTTAAGAACGCGTTGGCTACAGAGTTAGAGGAATGTAAGACGGTGTTTTTGGCACGCCGCCGAGGCAATGTCCTTCAGCGAGACTAAGCAGGACAGGATCCTACCCGCCGTGTTCCTTTCAACCAGCGTTTGCCGACATGTGAACAATACTTTTCCAGCGAAGTCAGCGAGCCGACAGCGCGAAAATACCAGCGTCCATAATGAGAGATCTCCCGGCGCCACTGGTCCTTCGACAGTTGCATCCGATCCAAAACGGGACGGCAGTGAATCGGCACCCGGTTACTTACGCCCGAGCGAACGCAGCGCGATGACCAACGCACCAGGTTCTCATATTCGCGTCGCGTTATTCGGATTCGCCCCGAGATCATTCGTGAGCTATCAACGAAGGGTACCAGGTGCGCATCGTTTCCTTCCAGTCGGGCCCGGAAGGATGTGTGCGTTGACGTATCCGGCGACCGTACTACACCTGACCGGACAGGGTTCAGATCAACATACGTCATGCACTTGAGGAGCGCGTTCCCGTCGAGTAACGCCTGAAGCTTGAACCTGCCCTCCCAGAATCGGCCGCTGCAGTCGTCCTCTCGATTTGCCCGGCGGGCGAGCGGCTCGTTTATGCAGCGCATGAACCAGCTGATACTCGACAGGCGATCGCGCCAGATGCGCAAGTCAGTCTTCTGAATGCCGGATGGGGGAAGTGAAAATAGCCGGCCCCACCGGGCTGCCACTTCTTCATCGGACCATGTCGCGGCCTTTTCGTCGGCCACCCTCAGGACGACGTGATAGTGGTTGTGCATGACAGCGTACGCGAGCAGGTCAATAGCGAAGACGGACGCGAGATGTTTAAGACGGTCTTCGATCCACCCCCGCCGATGCTCGAAATCCTTTCCGGTGAACTTGTCCTTGCCGCAAAGAAAAGCGCGTCTGACGCAACGGGACATGCAGTGGTAGTAGCGGGTGTGATCCAGGCTAATTTGCTGCTTGCGAGGTATCGTCATTCGCCCTTCCTCCCTGAAGACTTGGCAAACGTTACCTCGTAACCGGCTCAGCCATAGCGCTGCTTTTCTCGTTTGTTCGGGCGGATATAGATTCTGGACGGGGGGTCGCGCGGGCCATTTATCACTTTCTCTTGGGAGTTATCAAGTGAACTCCGTGGATGTCCCCGACTGCGTTTCCCGACTGCATTTCTCAAAAGAAGATAATGGGTGTCCTGATCCCTTCTGATCCCTTCATGGGTGTCCTGATCCCTTCTGATCCCTTCATGGGTGTCCTGATCTCTTCCTGATCCCTTCCTGTTACTTCCAAGGCTTAGCAGTCCGCCTTTCTAACGGCTCGCGGCAGCGGCACCAAGCGATTTGAGGTAAGTGGCGATGGCGAGTCGATCTTCGCTGGTCAGGTGGCTGGTGTTGTCGTCTATCACCTCAGCCATGGATCCACCCGCGAAATCACCGTCAGGAAGCATACCGATGTCCAGGAAGTACTCAATATCGCTCAATGACCAGCGCCCGATGCCATTTTCGCGATCCCCGGTGATGTTCGGAACATTCTCCTCCCCGGGTCCATCCGGGCTCCCTTGCAATTCGTGGGTGTCCCGGATTGCGCCGAGGCGGGTGCGGGGGGTGTGGCATTCGCCGCAGTGGCCGAGGTGGCGGACGAGGTAGGCACCACGGTTCCACTGGTCGCTTTGCTCGGAATCCGGCTCGAAGCGGCCGGGCTCGAAGTAGCGGGATTTCCATGCACCCGCGGCGGTCCGCGAAGACATCAAAAACGGCAGCTCGTGCTCCCGATTCTCCTGTTTCACCGGCTCAAGGCTGAACAGGTACGCCTTCATCGCCAGCAAGTCCTCTCTTGTGACGCCCGTGTAGGCGGTGAAGGGAAAGGCAGGAAAATAATGTTCTCCCTCCGGATTGACACCGTCCCAGAACGCCTGCACGAACGCTTCGTCCGTCCAGTCGCCGATACCGGTCTTTGGGTCCGGAGTAATGTTCGGTACGAAGAACGTGCCGAAAGGAGATTCAAGCGCCCGCCCGCCCGCAAATGGCCGCGCGTCCTCGCCCTCGTCGGTATGACAGGTGACGCAACCGCCTGCGTGGATCAGGTACTCCCCACGCTCGACGAGCTCTTCGTCGGCCCCTGCCGGCACCACAGTCAGCAGAAGCGCCGCAGCGAAGGCAAGGGAAACCCGGCTAGTCGGAATCGAGCCGGAACTTGTCATGACAGCCCTTGCAGGCGGCGCCCACATCGCGAAACGCAGCGCCGATAGCAGCCCTGTCGCCTCCGCTCACGGCCTCTTTGAAGGCAGCTGTCGCATTGACAGCAGTGTCGACAGCATTCTGAAACTCCTCCGGCTGCTCCCAGATGGCCGGCAGCGCCTCCGATTCGTCGACTGCCGACCCGGCTGGGAACAGGTACTCCAGCTCCGCGGCACCCGTTGCCAGGCTATCCGCGTGCGCCCCCAGAAATCCGTTGTCCTCGACAATCCCACGCACGTGCATCGAAGCAGCTCCGATATGCCCTCCCAGGCTTTTCATCACCGACGTTCGGTACTTTTTCGCATCTTCGGGCGCTGTGTCAGCGATTGCCACAAGCGAGACAGCAGACGCAAGGGAAACAGATACCAGCAGGGTAAGAGGTCTTTTCAGCATTATGGGCTCCGGCAGTGTTTTGTGCGTCAAGAATAACAAGGAAGTGGAGCGGCCACTATTCCGCTGACGGAGCGACTACACTTCCGGGACATCCACCGGTAAGCTCTGCGCCACGGCGCTGCCACCACCCGCCGTCACTCAGACGACACAACGAAAAGAACTACATGACCGAACCATCCTGGTACTCCATCCTTCCGCCCGTTCTCGCCATCGTGCTCGCCATCTGGAGCAAGCAGGTTCTGCTGTCGTTGTTCGCCGGCATCTGGATCGGCTATACACTGCTGAATGGCTATAACCCCCTCGCCGGTGTTACGGAGGGAATCGAAGGGATGGTCAATGTATTCGGCGATGCCGGCGACACGAGGGTCCTGATTTTCACGCTGATCATTGGCTCGCTGATCGCCACTATCGAGCACTCTGGCGGCGTGCGCGGCTTCGTGCACTTCCTCGAGTCGCGGCGCTGGGTGCACAATGCGCGCCGTGCACAGGTGCTGGCATGGGCAACCGGGCTCGTTATCTTTATCGAATCGAACATCACTTTATTGGTAGCTGGAACAGTCAGCAGGCCGCTGTTCGACCGCTACCGGATATCTCGGGAGAAGCTTGCCTACCTCATCGACTCGACCTCTGCGCCGGTATGCATAATGATCCCGTTGAACGCCTGGGGCGCGGTTGTCATCAGCCTGGTGGCTGCATCCGGCGTCGAAAATCCGCTTCAGACATTCATCGCATCTGTTCCTTATAACCTGTACGCGATCACCGCTATATTGCTATCCGGAGTGGTGGTCTGGAAAAACATCAACATCGGCCCGATGAGGAAAGCCGAGGCACGGACGCAACGAGGCGAACTGCTGTGGCCCGAGGCGATGCCGCTGGTGGATGTTTCGGCGGAACAGGATAAGCCGGGTGAGTCAGGCAGCGATGTTCCGTCGGCCGCATTCATGATCGTGCCGATCCTCTCCATGATCCTGATGATGCCGATCGCACTTTACATCACCGGTAATGGTAATCTCATAGAAGGATCCGGATCGGTCTCTATCCTCTGGTCGGTGATGTTCGCGTTGGCTGTCGCGTGGGCGATGATGCTGATCAGCGGCCGTAGCACTATTAGCGAGCTGACGCGAATTTTCATGCAGGGCGCCGGTTCACTGCTGCCGATAGCCGCAATCCTGCTGCTGGCACTGGCGCTCGGAGACGTTGCCGGGCTGCTCGGTACCGGTGTCTACGTTTCGGATCTCGTAGGCGCGAACGTACCGGTCGTACTGCTCGCGCCGCTGATTTTCCTGACGTCGTCATTTATCGCGTTTTCCATCGGTTCCAGCTGGGGTACTTTTGCGATTATGATCCCGATTGCTATTCCAATTGCGCTCAATCTCGGTTTGCCGGTACCCCTGTTTCTCGGCGCAGCAGTCTCCGGAGCCGTATTCGGAGACCACGCGTCACCGATCAGCGATACGACCGTCGTGGCATCTATGGCGTCGGCGACGGACCATATCGATCATGTGCGCACCCAATTGCCGTACGCCGCTACTGCCGCTGGCATCACCACCGTCGGTTTCCTGTTGTTGAGCACAGGATTATGAGCGAGGTGCGATGAAGATCCTGATTGGCATCGTTTTTATCGCTGTGATCTTCAGCCTTGGGTCGGCCCTGTACCACATGACCTCACGCAAGGGCGATTCCGCCCAGGTGACTATGGCTTTCGCATGGCGCATCGGTTTATCCGCGCTGCTGATCGTGCTTCTCATCGTCTCCTGGAAATTCGGGCTGATCGAATAGCCGGGAGAGGCGCTATTGCATGACGACTCTCTTTAAATGGCTGACTGCCATTTTTGCCGTGATGCTAGCAAGCAGTCTTGTCTCGATGATGGCTGCGTTTGTCGGCTCGCAGGGGGCGGATTTTCAGGACCTCCTGAGACTTCAGGCGATACTGGTGCCTGTCTCAATCGCCATTGTGGTGTGGTGCTTTGCCCTCCTGATTCGGCAGTACGGGTATGAGCACGGGTTGCGGAAATTCTGGAGGGTTCTGCCTGGCTGGTTGATATTCGCCGTTTTCGTGTTCAACTCCCTTGTGCTGGTCGCGGAGCTGTCGTTCATCCTGATTCAGTACCACACCGCGACGGCACGGCCGTGGCAGGAGCACCTGCCAGCCGCAACGGCTCTCAGCAGTTCGCTGGCGCTCGCCGCCTGTTACGTCTGTTTTCGCATCTACTCCGATCGGGAGTCTGAACAACGCCTTTGAACGGGGACATCCACCAATTCAAAGTTCGGGGACATCCATCTAGTGTGAATAGGTGGCAGGGAGGTTCGTGCGAGCTCCAATTTCGGATGGCTCGCTGCTCTGCTCCTCGTTTGGTTCACCTGGCTTGCACCGATGATGGTGGGCGTCCCGGATCGAGCTCGAACCGCCTCAGGCTCACCCGGACAGAGATAGTGGGTGTCGCGTTGAGTCTCCCATACCTGAACTCGTTCCTGCGCAGCCATGTCCGTGGGTGTCCCCACTTTACCCCTCCGATTCGGCTTTTCCACTTCGGCTTCTTAGTTCGTGGGTGTCCTTGTGTTTGGTTCGTGGGTGTCCTTGTGTTTGGTTTGAGCATGCGGCAGGCTCACGGGGTGCGATCGGGGGTCGCGGTCGGAGGATGGTAACAACGGCAACGGGTTTCGTTGGCCGTGCTGGCGACCATGTTGGGGGCTGCAGCTGCAGTCGTCGCGATTTCAAGGGACGGCCGACAAGCGTGACGAAGAACAGGTACTGCCAACGCCGGCGAGCTATGCCCTCCTCGCTGAATCCGAGCCATTCAACGTCGAATGGAGCAATCCTGATACGCGAGCCATGAGCGGACTCCACGCGAGCCAAGCGGCCCGGGCACCGGGCGAGCGGATACGTAACATCGTGATCGTCGGAGGCGGTACAGCCGGCTGGATGGCGGCAGCCGCGTTCTCACAGGTGTTGCCGCGTGAGCTGGTGAACACCCGCCTCATCGAATCGGACGACATCGGCCGCGTGGGCGTTGGCGAAGCGACCATACCGCCCATCCGCACGTTCAACGCAATGCTGCGCCTCGATGAGAACGACTTCCTGCGCAGGACGAAGGGCACGTTCAAGCTGGCGATCGAGCTTGTCGACTGGACCCGCATCGGCCACTCGTACTTTCACCCTTTCGGCGAGTTCGGCCTCGATATCGAGGGCGTACAGTTTCACCAGTACTGGCGCAAGCTGCACATGCGCAGAGAGGTGCCGGGAATCGAGGAGTATTGCGTTCCCGCCATGGCGGCGCGACACAACAAGTTTGCGCGCCCTGCCGCCGACCCAGCCTCGGTTGCGTCGCGGCTGAAATATGCCTACCACTTCGACGCGTCCCTCTATGCAGCAATGCTGCGTGAATACGCCGAGGCACGGGGCGTCACCCGCACGGAAGGAAAGATCCTGGACGTGAAGCTGCGCGCCGAAGACGGTTTTGTCGACGCCCTCACTCTTGAAAGCGGCGCAACCATCACGGCTGACCTCTTCATCGACTGCAGCGGCTTCCGCGGTCTCATTATCGAGGAAGCGCTCAAGGTTGGTTACGAGGACTGGTCACACTGGCTGCCGAACGATAGCGCGCTCGCCATTCAGTGCGCAAGCCACGGGGAACTGACGCCTTATACTCGCTCCACCGCACGCGCAGCCGGCTGGCAATGGCGCATTCCGCTGCAGCACCGGGTTGGCACCGGGTACGTCTTCAGCAGCCGCTACGTAAGCGACGACGAGGCGGCGGCAACCCTGATGGCAAACCTGGAGAGCCCGCCGCTCATGGACCCGCGCTTGCTGAGGTTCACCGCCGGGCGCCGCAAGCAGTTCTGGAGCCGCAATTGCGTGGCGCTAGGCCTCGCCAGCGGGTTCCTCGAGCCGCTCGAGTCGACCAGCATCCATCTCGTCCAGGTGGGTATTACCCGCCTGCTAGCGTTGTTTCCGGATATGAACTTCAACCCGGTGGAAATTGAGCAGTACAACCGCTTCATGACCAGTCAGTACGAGACCATCCGCGATTTCCTCATGCTGCATTTCAAGGCGACTGAAAGAAGCGATTCGGACTACTGGAACGACTGCCGGATGATGGATGTCCCCGATTCACTGCGGCACAAGATGGAGCTCTTCCGGGCGCAGGGCCGCGTGTTCCGCTACGAAGACGAGCTGTTCGCGGAGGCGAACTGGATCGCGGTGCTGCTCGGGCAGAACGTGCTGCCCGAGTCTTACGACACGCTGGCCGACAGGCTCGACACGGTCGCAGTAGCGCGTTACCTCGAACATATCAGGACAGCCATCAAACAGACCGTAGATGCCATGCCCACCCACCACGACTACATCCAGAAGAACTGCGCCGCCGGGCCCGCAGTGGCAGTACCGGGCGCGGCGGCAGGCTGAGACATGGATAACCGCCTGCGCACCATCGTGATTGTGGGAGGCGGCACCGCCGGCTGGATGACCGCGGCAGCCCTGTCGCGCTTCCTCAAGGATGGCTACACCAAAGTGTCCCTGATCGAATCGGACGAAATCGGCATCGTAGGCGTCGGCGAGTCGACCATCCCGTTAATGCGCACCTTCAACCGCATGCTGGGGCTCGATGAGGACGAGTTCATGCGAAAGACGCAGGGCACCTTCAAGCTCGCCATCGAGTTCGTCGACTGGAAGCGCCCCGGGCACGTCTACCACCACCCGTTCGGCCCGGCCGGCCTGAACATGGACGGCGTCTCCTTTCACGCTTACTGGCTCCGCATGCATGAGCTTGGCGAGGCTCCCGATCTCGGTGAGTACTCACTGCAGACGGTTGCGGCACGCCAGGAGAAGTTCAGTCGTCCGGTAGATGCCGGCAACTCCCCCCTTTCCACCATCGCCTACGCGTTCCAGTTCGACGCACATCTTTATGCGCAATACCTTCGCCAGTATGCAGAGGCTCGCGGAATCGCGCGCACCGAGGGCAAGATCGTCGACGTCGGGCTGCGGGGAGAGGACGGATTCATAGAAGCCGTAACCCTCGAAAGCGGCGAGCGCATCGAGGGTGACCTGTTCATCGACTGCTCCGGCTTCCGCGGGCTGCTCATCGAACAGGCGCTGAAGACCGGTTACGAAGACTGGTCGCACTGGCTGCCCTGCGATCGCGCCGTTGCCACGCAATGCGCCACCGGCGGCTCGTTTGCCCCGGTCACCCGGGCCACTGCGCGGCCGGCCGGCTGGCAATGGCGCGTCCCCCTGCAGCACCGCATCGGCAACGGCTACGTCTACTCGAGCGCATACATCAGTGACGACGAAGCCACGGCGACCCTGCTCGCCAACCTTGACGGCGAGGTGCTTCGCGATCCGCGAATTCTCCGCTTCAAGGCCGGGCGTCGCCTTAAGTCCTGGAACCGCAACTGCGTCGCCATCGGCCTTTCCGCCGGCTTCATGGAACCGCTGGAAGCCCAGAGCATCTTCCTGATCCAGACCGGTATCGCACGGCTGCTCACCATGTTTCCCGACCGCGCGTTCGAGCCGGCCGATGCCGAGCGCTATAACCGGGTGATGCAGTTCGAGTACGAGC